>NZ_AP023033.1:3225000-3495000 GCF_019670125.1 Agarivorans aestuarii | reverse complement strand
AGGGGGTCATCCCGACTTACCAACCCTTTGCAAACTCCGAATACCACTAAGTACTATCCGGGAGACACACGGCGGGTGCTAACGTCCGTCGTGGAAAGGGAAACAACCCAGACCGTCAGCTAAGGTCCCAAAGTGTATGTTAAGTGGGAAACGATGTGGGAAGGCTTAGACAGCCAGGATGTTGGCTTAGAAGCAGCCATCATTTAAAGAAAGCGTAATAGCTCACTGGTCGAGTCGGCCTGCGCGGAAGATGTAACGGGGCTAAACATACCACCGAAGCTACGGGAGCATGCTTGCATGCTCGGTAGAGGAGCGTTCTGTAAGCCGTTGAAGGTGAATCGTAAGGTTTGCTGGAGGTATCAGAAGTGCGAATGTTGACATGAGTAACGATAAAGGGGGTGAAAAGCCCCCTCGCCGAAAGACCAAGGTTTCCTGTCCAATGTTAATCAGGGCAGGGTGAGTCGGCCCCTAAGGCGAGACTGAAAAGTGTAGTCGATGGGAAACAGGTTAATATTCCTGTACTTCGTATAATTGCGATGGGAGGACGGAGAAGGCTAGGCCAGCGTGGCGATGGTTGTCCACGTGAAAGGCAGTAGGCGGTAAACTTAGGCAAATCCGGGTTTACATTACGCTGAGAGTTGATGACGAGTGTCTACGGACACGAAGTGGTTGATGCCCTGCTTCCAGGAAAAGTCTCTAAGCTTCAGATTATACGAAACCGTACCCCAAACCGACACAGGTGGTTGGGTAGAGAATACCAAGGCGCTTGAGAGAACTCGGGTGAAGGAACTAGGCAAAATGGTACCGTAACTTCGGGAGAAGGTACGCTCTTGATGGTGATGGGACTTGCTCCCTAAGCTGCTGAGAGTCGCAGATACCAGTTGGCTGCAACTGTTTATTAAAAACACAGCACTGTGCTAAATCGAAAGATGACGTATACGGTGTGACGCCTGCCCGGTGCCGGAAGGTTAATTGATGTGGTTAGTCTTTGGACGAAGCTATTGATCGAAGCCCCGGTAAACGGCGGCCGTAACTATAACGGTCCTAAGGTAGCGAAATTCCTTGTCGGGTAAGTTCCGACCTGCACGAATGGCGTAATGATGGCCAAGCTGTCTCCACCCGAGACTCAGTGAAATTGAAATTGCCGTGAAGATGCGGTGTACCCGCGGCTAGACGGAAAGACCCCGTGAACCTTTACTACAGCTTGACACTGAACATTGACCCTACATGTGTAGGATAGGTGGGAGGCTTTGAAGCGTTGTCGCTAGATGACGTGGAGCCGACCTTGAAATACCACCCTTGTAGTGTTGATGTTCTAACGTTGGTCCCTTATCGGGATTGCGGACAGTGTCTGGTGGGTAGTTTGACTGGGGCGGTCTCCTCCCAAAGAGTAACGGAGGAGCACGAAGGTTGGCTAAGTATGGTCGGACATCATACGGTTAGTGCAATGGCATAAGCCAGCTTAACTGCGAGACAGACACGTCGAGCAGGTACGAAAGTAGGTCATAGTGATCCGGTGGTTCTGTATGGAAGGGCCATCGCTCAACGGATAAAAGGTACTCCGGGGATAACAGGCTGATACCGCCCAAGAGTTCATATCGACGGCGGTGTTTGGCACCTCGATGTCGGCTCATCACATCCTGGGGCTGAAGTCGGTCCCAAGGGTATGGCTGTTCGCCATTTAAAGTGGTACGCGAGCTGGGTTTAGAACGTCGTGAGACAGTTCGGTCCCTATCTGCCGTGGGCGTTTGAGAATTGAGGGGAGCTGCTCCTAGTACGAGAGGACCGGAGTGGACGAACCGCTGGTGTTTGGGTTGTTATGCCAATAGCATTGCCCAGTAGCTACGTTCGGAACTGATAACCGCTGAAAGCATCTAAGCGGGAAGCAGGCCTCGAGATTAATTCTCACTAGGACTTTAAGTCCTCTGAAGGGCCGTTGGAGACTACAACGTTGATAGGCAAGGTGTGTAAGTGCTGTGAGGCATTGAGCTAACTTGTACTAATTACCCGTGAGGCTTAACCATACAACACCTAAAGGGTGTTGCTTATAGATACCTTATTTTTTAACCATGAATACTTGTTAGTACTTGTGAGATATTTTTAGCTTTTTCGAATGTTAAAGACAACAGTTTTTGCCTGGTGGCAATAGCGTTGTGGACCCACCTGATCCCATGCCGAACTCAGAAGTGAAACGCAACTGCGCCGATGATAGTGTGGGGTTTCCCCATGTGAAAGTAGGTCACTGCCAGGCTCTCATTATCGAAAAGGGCTTCCCGATTGGGAAGCCCTTTTTGTTTGTGTTTAGCGTGGCCTGCTTTCAAAAGTAGGGCGGAGGCGGTTAGGGACAAAACGCAGTTTTGTTCCGCCGAAGCACAAGCAGCTATGCTGCGCACCTGACCACTGCCAGGCTCTCTTACTAAGCCCTCGTCATACGACGAGGGCTTTTTTATTGCCTGCGATTTAGTCTCACAAAAGTCTTCCAGATATACCCACACTCAAGCCTCAGTCATTTACTCAACAGCACTAACCGAGCGCATCACAGACATCGCCTTCTTGCACATACAAAGTCGACCAGTGGTTACGCTTGGCGTATTTCTTAGCAAGGCTCGCCCGCTCGCTTAACTCATCGATACTCAGTTGCGAGGCTGCAGTCCAGCGGGTAACACCTACAGCCAATCCACTCAGATGAAAGAAGCGTTGTTGGCCGTCACGGTCTTTGGCCACAATGCCTTTGGCGTCTAGGTCTTTTTGCCGATACAAGGCTTCTCGGCGGCTATCAAATGTGCTGAGTAGGTGTAATACGGATGGCTGCCAGTTTTGGGTGGTGAAAATCACTATAAAGTCATCTCCGCCTAGGTGACCAATAAAGTGTGCATATTTACTTAAATGCATCCTTAATAGCTCAGCGACCAATTTGATCATTTTGTCACCGCGCTCATAGCCACAAATATCGTTAAAGGGTTTGAAGTTATTTAGGTCGAAGTAGGCAAGGTCAAATGACTGTTTACGTGCGATTAAGTGGTTTAGACTGCGTTGCAGAGGCACGTTACCCGGTAAAGTCGTTAAGGGGTTAGCGTAACGGGCTAATTGAAGTTTGTAGTCAGAGAGCTTTCGCATTACATCTACCGCTAAACCCACGCCGTAGTACTTACTATTTTGAGTAACAATAAATACAGCGTCTAAACCACTAGCTGTATGTTGGCTAAGTTTACGGCCGATTTCACTTAATGTGGTGTTGGTATCCACGGTTAAGGGATTGGTATCCATTAACTCGGCTACGGTTTTGCGCTGATTGAGTGAATGACCGTAAGGACCCGAGTACTGGGCAAGTAACTCTTCGCGCTTTATTAAGCCTAGAACTCGCTGTTGTCCATCTACCACCGGAAGTGAATTAATGGTTTTATCTTCGAGAATTGTTGTTAAAAGCTTTTTTGAAGATAGGTTAGGAGACACGATATTGGCAGAGCTGGCTAGAGAAAGTGCCGTATAGGGCTCTGTTACTACAGGAGTACTTGGCGCAGTTTTTCGCAGCTTTGGTTGATTAGTTGGTCGAGCAATATGAAAACCTTGAAGGTAAGGAATATCTAGGTTTACTAGTTGCTGATATTGTTCGGCATTTTCAATGCATTCAACAATGATTTGGCTGCCAATTTGTTCGGCAAGGTTTACCAGCGATGCAATGGCAGTGCTAACTTTGCCATCTTCTAGCAATTGCTCGCAGAAAAAACAGTCTAGCTTTAAATACTCAGGGCTGAGTTGTAACCATGTTTTAATGCCCGCGTAACCTGCTCCAAAATCATCCAAAGCGAACGAAATAGCTAATTTACGCAGATCTTGGATGCACTTTAAAAGCGCCTCATCAACGCAGATTGGCAGGTGCTCGGTAAGCTCGATAACTAGATTACCTTTGCTAGGAATAAGCTGTTCAAAGCATTGAGTACCTTGCTGCTGATAAATATACAGCAAGGTATCGGGTGAGAAGTTAATGAATAGATGGCCGTTTACATTTTGCTTATCAAAGCGTTGTCGAGCTAGCTGAGCGCAAATTAATTCAAGCTCATGCTGTTGGCTAGATTGGCGGGCAAACTCAAATAGTGTTAGTGGCGAATGGAAATAACTATTTTTGGGGCCTCTAGATAAGGCCTCATAGCCTAAAGCTTGATTGTTATTATGATCCCAAATAGTTTGAAAAGCGGTACTAATGCTTTGTTGCCTAATTAGGTCGTCAAACTCCAATTGTCGCTTGGCTCGCATCCTTGTTGCCTCATCTATTCTGTTGTTAAACAGGTGTAGCAGCTATTCTTTACAGAATCGTGACAAGTGGATGAATAATGATTTTTTCATTAAATTTAGATGCTTAGCTCTATTTTAATTGAGTAGTTGCTTAATTTCCTGCATTTGCGCATTACTGAGCGGTCCATGTTCAATAGCAGCTGCATTACTTAACACTTGAGCTGTATTTCGAAATCCTGGAATAGGTAATGTGTGCTCTCCTAAGCCCCAAATCCAAGCTAGTGCTCCTTGATTAACCGTTCTTCCCTTACTGGTTAAAATTGATTGAATGCCGGCTAATTTGTTGAGCAGTTCAGGCGATGCTTTACCGTTTATGAAGTATTTTAGCCACTCTGGATTGATGCAACGAATATCGTCTTTATCTAGAATGCTTGCATGATGGTACTTGCCTGAGAGCAGCCCCATAGCGAGTGGTCCTCGGTTTATCGCCGTTTTGTTGTGCTTGGCACAGAAGTTTACCAAATCATTGTTTTGGTCTAACACGTTGTTTTGAAACTGAAAGGCAATGCAGTGTTCGGCTGAAGAAAAGGCCTTTGCACGGTCTAGAAAGTCGGTACTCCAAGCGTAAGCGCGTATTTTCCCTGCCTTAACTAAATGCTCTAGAGTGTCTACTATTTGCCCTATATTTTCGGCTGGGTAGTCATTTAGGTGAAACTGGTATAAATCGATATACTCAGTACCTAAGCGTTTTAAGCTATTTTCGCAGTGCCGAATAATTGTCTCGTGTTGATCAAAGGTACCGCTGATGGTTTTGCTATCTTCATCAAACTCTAGGCCAAACTTAGTGCCAATAATGGCTTGCTGGCGTTTATTAGCTAGGGCTTTACCCAATACCCGTTCGCTGTGACCTGCACCATAGACTGCTGCAGTGTCAAAAAAGTTAATGCCAGCATCAAGTGCAGCGTGAATGGCCGAAATCGAGACCGCATCGTCTACTTTCCCCCAGCCACAAGGCTTGTTGTCTTGGTCGAAGAAAGGCCCGCCAATGGCCCAACAACCTAAACCAAGAGGGCTTACTTTCCATTCACCTAACTGTCTTAATTGCATAGCATTATCCTTTTTAGCTATTCGCTTCTTTAGCGGTTACCACGAATCCAAGGGCTAACCTCTTGCTGATAAAAATCGGCAAGCTTGGCATGAAGGTCTTTGCTTAAAGAGGTTTGGCCTGAGTAATGAGAGTTTTGCTGAATCTGCTCTGGTTTGCTTGCTCCCGTAATTACGCTGGTTATTTGCGGGTGGTCAAGTAGCCAACGAATTGCACACTCTGCAATAGCTAAGTTTTCAGGAAGCAGCGCTTTAAGCTGTTCAAGCAAGTTCAATGCTTTATCTAGCGGCAAACCAGCGAAAGTTTCCCCTACATGAAAGGCTGCGCCATCTCGGTTGTAGTGGCGGTGATCAGTTTCGGCAAATTGTCGTTGCGCGGTAACAGCGCCACTTAATAAACCACTGGCATAGGGCAAACGGGCAATTATTCCCACTTGTTGAGCTTGAGCTAAATCGAGCACTTCAGCTACCGCGTCTTGTCTAAATATGTTAATGATAATTTGTAAGCTGGTTAGAGCCGGGTCTTTTAAACACAACTTGGCTTCTTCCATCGACTCTACACTTGCACCGTAGTGCTCAATCAAGCCTTGTTGTTTAAAGTCGGCTAACCAAGTGAATATTTCACCATCACGAAGTATCTGGGTGGGAACACAATGCAGTTGAATCAAGGGAATGCTGGTTAAACCTAGCCGCTGTGAACTGGCTTCGATGCTTTGTTTAACTGTTTGTTTAGTGTAGTTATTCGGGTATAAGTTTGCATCTCGTCCAAGCTTGGTCGCAATGGTTATATCTGAATGCTGCTGGTAAAACTGCCCCAGTAATCGTTCGCTTAGGCCAGCGCCATATACATCGGCGGTATCATAAAAACGCACGCCACTTTGGTAGGCTTGCTCAAGAATGGTCAGTGACTGTGCTTCGCTCACAGGGCCAAAGTCACCGCCTAATTGCCAGCAGCCTAAACCAATTTCACTTAATACTAAGCCGCTTTTACCTAACACTCTGTTCTGCATTGTTGATCCTGCTTGGTTATGTTTTAAACAGTGTAAGCGTTTTATGTTGTTTGATATTTAGCTAGTATTAAAAATAATTGTTCAGAAATTTGGATTAATATGTTCGCAGGGCTGGTCGATTTTGTCACCGTAGTTGAAACCGGCAGTTTTACTGCTGCCGCCGATAAGTTGCATAGCTCAAAGGCTAGCATTAGCCAACGGGTGAGTGATTTAGAACATCGTTTAGGAGTGCAGCTTTTATTTCGTTCGACCCGCAAGCTACGTTTGACTGATGCAGGGGAGAGTTATTATCAAAGCTGTCGTCAAGGCCTAGAGTTGCTAGAAGATGGTGCTTTAGCTGCCCAACAGCTGCAACATCATTTACAAGGAAAGATAAAAATAAACTCCTTAGGCGGCATTTTTGCAGAGAAATGGTTAGCGCCGGCATTGCTTACGTTTCGCCAAGAACATCCAAACATTGATATCGAGCTAGATTTGTCGTCGCAACGAGAAGACCTATTGAGCTCTCCTTTTGACATTGTATTTCGAATGGGAGCTTTGCCCGATTCGAGTTTGCAGGTAAGGGTGTTAAGCCAGTTAAATACGCATGTGGTCGCTAGCCCTGAGTACTTAGCGGCTAATGGCTTGCCCAAGCACCCGGAAGAGTTGCGTCATCATCAGTGTATTTGTGGCACGGTGTCGCAGTGGCCTTTTCAAAAGAATGGGCAAAAGTTGTTGGTGTCGGTAAATGGCTCGTTTGCCTGCCCTAATGGACACGTACTTAAACAAGCCGCCATGGAGGGTTTTGGTTTTATTCGTACTCACGATATGTACTTGCGTGACGCGCTAGAAGCAGGCCAGATAAAAAACGTGTTAGAAGATTGGCAAGTAGTAAGCCAACCGTTATGGATGGTGTTTCCTCCGGCACGTTATCGCTCGAAACGAGTAACTAAGCTAGCTGATTGGCTGGTAGACTATGCCAAAAGGCAAGCCATTTAGCTTTTGTTAGCGATTGGCATCATTAACGCTATGTGCTGTAAAGCATTCAAGGATTAAATATGAGTAATTTCTCCCCCAGTGGTGATATAAGCGAAGCTGAATATCAGCAGCACACGATGCGCTGGGTGAAAGATTTTGTGGTTGAATACAATATTTGTCCTTTTGCAAAGCGCGAATTAGAGCGCGGTAGTATTCGCTACCAAGTAGCGATGAGCGACGATATTGAAGAGTTATTGCAGCAGTTAGTTGTAGAATGCCAACTCTTAGATAATCAGCCCGACGTTGAAACAACCTTGTTTATAACCCCCAGCTTAAGCAGTTTTGATGACTATTTAGATTGTTTGTATTGGGCGGAGAAGATCATAAGCAAGCAAGGCTATGATGGCGTTTACCAGCTAGCTAGCTTTCATCCGGACTACTGTTTTGCTGGAGAAGCAGATACAGCGCCAAGTAACTATACTAATCGTTCGCCTTATCCGGTATTTCACTTAATTCGTGAAGCAACGGTGAGTCGCTTAACTCGACTTCACCCTGATCCTGAAGGGATCCCTGAGCACAACATTGAGCTTACCGAAGAACTGGGGATTTCATCACTAAAACAGATTTTGGCGAGCTGTAAATTGTAGATTAGAGTATATATTTTATCTTATCGCTTTGAAATTACTAAGTTATTTGCTTATGCTTTGCCAGCAAATTTTACAGGAGGTGATATGTCTTTAACGATAACTGCGGCCGAAAAAGCGATTTTGGCGGATTTGTCTATTCCCCCTCGGCCTCAAGTTTTGTTAACGATTACTCAAGAAACAAAAAAAGCCGAGCCCGATGTAGCGGTTATTGCCGAGGCAATAGCTAGTGATGTAGGGATCTCTGGTGCGGTGTTGCAAATTGTTAACTCTGCTGCGTTTCGTCGCTTAAACGAGATTAAATCGATTCACCAAGCGGTGATGACTTTAGGCATTAATCGGGTATTTCCTATTGTTAAAGCGGTTGCCTTAAAAGGGGCAATGCCAGCCTCTAAAGTATTGGATAAATTTTGGTTAGAGGCCAATTTACTGGCTAGTTGCGCTGCGGCTACCGCTGAAGAACTAGGCTTTGAATCGGCCAAAGATAATGCTTATATGCTGGGTTTGTTTCATCAGGCTGGCGTGCCGGCTTTATTACAGTCTTTCCCTGAATATGAAAGCTTACTCGCCGAGGCCAATGACATGGGATGGGCTCATCTTGCGGAACGTGAACGCAGTGAGTATGGTACAACTCATGCTACTGTTGCTGCACTTATTGCGCAGCAATGGAGCCTGCCTAAGGTGATGATAGAAGCCATTTACTATCAACACGATGCAGATGGCTTATTTAGTTCGCAAGAGCTAGGTAAATCATCGCTGCTAATGTTAGCAATATTAAAAATAGCGCGTATTGTTGCGTACCGTAAACTGGGAGTAAGCAGTGAAGAAGAAGCTTGGCAGGAGAGCTACGACGGCTTGTTAGCTTTCTTGAACTTGGAAGATCAGCAGTTAGAAGACACCTTAAGTGCGGTGCTAGAGGCGCAGGCATAAAGAATTGCGTTTCAATGAATATAAAAAAGGCTAGCTGAGTAAGCTAGCCTTTTTACTTTTGGATCGGTTTAGAACGTATACGCTAAGTCGACGCCCCAGTTACGGCCTGGCTGGGTGTAACGATCTAAGCCTTGATGGTCAGATGGTTTACCGTCTAGGTCGGTGTAGCTCCAGTATTTTTGGTCAAGCGCATTAAACAAGCCTGCTCGTAATACTAGGTCGTTCACCGGTTGGTAGTAGGCAGTTAGGTCTAACAATGCGTGACCAGGTGCGTGGGCATTGTTTTCGGTAGACCAGTCGCCTTCTTTCTTGGCTGACACCATGGTTAGGTTAAGTTGGCTACCCCAAAGTTTGTCTTGGTGGTCGTAGCCTAAGCCCCAAACTGCAGTAAGCGGTGCAACAGAATCTAGCGCGCTGCCATCTTCTTTGTTTTTGCCTTGTGCGTAGGCAACGCTTAAGCGGCTGTAGCTACCTTTAGGCGCCCCAAAGGCTTCATCTAACCAGTAGTTACCTTTAAACTCCACACCATAAATTTCAGCTTCGCCGATGTTTTCATTTATGGTGATACCCGCTGGATAGCTTGGATCACTGTAATCAGTTACTGATTGAATGAAGTTGGTGTAGTCATTGAAGAAACCCACTAACTCCATGCTAGATGCTGCAGTATTGGTACGTAAGCCTAACTCGTAGCTTTGGCTCTCTTCTGGTTTAAGGTTAGGGTTAGACAAGGTGGCATAACCGTGGCCACTATTATCAAAGGCGTAGTAAAGTTCTTCAAGGGTAGGGGCTCTAAAGCCTTCGCTATATTGAACAAATGTACTAACTTGCTGATTCCAGTGATATACCGCGCCTAAGCGTTTGGTTAAAGCATCACTGTTATGCTCTTCAAAGCCGCTGCTGGCATCTGGTGTTGCTTTGTAGTCGTCGTAACGTAAACCAGCGGTAACCACCAAGCGTTCATCCATTAAATACATGTGATCTTGAATAAAGATCCCGCGCTTTTCGGCTTCTGCTTTAGGCACTTCTGGTGCGCCTGGATCTACCGTTCCTGTGTCGTAATAATGGGTGCGGTAATCCAGCTCAAAATCGCTATTGATAGCCGTTAAACCGTAGCTAATTTCATGGCTGCCGTGGTCAAACTCCAGTAATTTGTTGAACTGAGCATCAAACTGCAATGAGCTATCTTCACCGTTACGTTCACGATTCCGGCTACCGTATAAGTCGGTAGTATCGTAGTTATTGTGCTCTGATTTACTTTGCTGATGGCTTAGTTGCCAGAACAAATCATCAAATGCGGCATTGTTGGCTAGCCATGTGTGGTTGATGCCTACACGGCTGCGAGTGTCTTTGTCCTCGCCGGTTACATTTGTGTAGGTAAAGCCAGGGAATATGCTATAGCCTTCGTTGCTAAGGATGGTTGACTTAGATTCGCGCTGGAATAGCTCAGCTACTAGGCCAAAAGTATGTGCATCATTTAAGGTGTAGTTAGTTTTTAGGAGCAGGTTGTGAGAGTCAAATTCTAGAGGATCGGCTTGCCCGCGGTCTCGGCCATTTATGTCTTCACCTGAAGAATGGGTTTTGGTTTCGCTGCCATCACGGTAGGTGTAAATGGCTAAACCTTCCCATTTTTGATAGCGCTTAGCGACCTCGATGGTGGCTTTATATGCTTCATTTGAACTACCGTAGCCAGCTTTAAGCGCGACATGGTTGCTGTCGCCTTCAGCTAGTACGTCTTCAGGGTTTTTGGTTCTTAGTAATATTGCGCCGCCTAAGGCGTCACTACCGTAAAGGCTAGAGGCTGGCCCCTTGTTAATTTCAACGGCACTTAGGGTGTCAATCTCATAAGCATTTGGCCCCTTGTTCATCACATCGCCACCAGGGTTATAGGCAGTGGGTTGCTCGATGCCGTCTACCATTAGCTTAATTCGGTTGCCGTCTAGGCCACGAATATTAAAGCCACTAGTGCCAAAACGGCCTTGTCCAGTAGTGGTTACGCCGGGTTCATAACGAACAGCATCATTTAAATCATTAGCCATTTGCTGCTCTAGCTGCTCAGAGCTTACCGAGCTAATGCTAGAAGAGATGTCTTTGACCGATTGTTCGGTACGGGTTGCTGATACCACCACTTCGTCAAACATGGTGCTATTTGTTTCGGCATAAGCGAGAGGGCTAAGGCTAAAAATTACTGCATTAGCAATTAGAGTGCGATTGAATGCTTTCATGGTTTTCAGGCTTGTTCCTTATCCTGTTAAGTTTTAATTAGGCGGTACTATACATAATACGAATGAGAATTAAAATCATTTGCATTTAATTATAGTTTTGTAAGTAGTTAAAATTAGAAGGGCTGAATATGGGAAATATCTTGAGTTGGCATTAAAGCTCTAGCCACTAATTGATTTTATCTAGAAGAATTTGTGTAGCTAGCCAAGCAGGTTAATGGTGTTTATATAGCTGTTTGATTTGGCAGAATATACTAAGCTTTAAGCACACTACGCCAAGCTTTGATGATTGGTGAAAATAACGCTGTATAGCGACTTAAACCTAAGGATGGAATTGAAGTGTTACAAATAAAGCGTGTTGTATATTTAACCTTATGCGTGTTGTTAATTAGTGCATGTAAATCCGTGGGGGTGGGTTCTGGTTTTGAGGAGCGCCCAGTTACCCAGGTTAGTGAGCCCGCCAGCAAGGTTAAGTTTAATGATGCCTTAGTATGGCTAGACAGCGCCCAACAGGGAAAGCGAGGTGTACGTTTTCTAAAAGGAGAGTATCCACTTAGTGCTGAAGATGATGAGTATTGGTACTTTCAAGCTCCGTCGGTAATTGAAATGGCAGTGCTCGAGGGGGGAAATGTTGTTGGCGGTAAAAAGATGCCAGGCGGGTTAATGCTTGCTAAAGACGAGCTAGCTACGGTACCAGCCGGTGCTTATATTGATAATGAGACTGACAGCAAGATATTGGTGCTAAAAATGGGGCGTGACTTTATGGCCTTAAAAGGTGAAAAGTGGCAAAAGCAATAAAGTTAAGCGCTTGCTTAAAGGGGCCTTAAGACCTCATTAAGCAAGCTGGTTTCGTTATAACAGTGGCACCGACATTAGGGTGTCGTGAGCAGTAATAAACAGGTATTTTTCATCGGCCGACAGAGTACAGTTAGCGGTTAAACGTCCGGTACGTATTTTGGCAAGTACTTCCCCTTGTGGGGAGAACAACCACACTCCACCTGGCCCTGTGGCGAATATATTACCGCTAGAATGAACCGCCATTCCATCTGGTAAACCTTGTTCTCCAGCTACACCAAGTAACGCTTTAGCGTTGTGAAATATCCGCTTGTTGCTAATGCTGCCGTCTGGGTTTACATCATAAGCTAACCAGCGTGGATGTTTGTCATCAGACACCGCCACAATTAAGGTTTTTTGATCAAGCGTTAAGGCAATGCCATTTGGGAAGTTGACGCTGTTGTCTAGTAACTCAAGCTCGCCATCTTGGCTTAGACGATAGATCCCTTGAAAGTCTAATTCTTTACGCGAGTCATTCATGCCTGAATTCAGTCCATAAGGAGGATCGGTAAAGTATAAGCTGCCATCGTTGTGGTAAACCGCATCATTTGGGCTGTTTAAGCGCTTGCCTTGATACTCGCCAGCCAGCGTAACAAATTTACTTTGAGGTTCGCTTAAGGGGGCATCCATGAGTGCTACACGGCGGTCACCTTGTTGAAGTAGCACCAGTTGCCCCTGTGGGTTTAATAACAAACCATTAGAGCCTTGTCCGTAGTCTCCTTCCTGTAGGCCAGTAGCACCAGAGTTTTCTAGATAAAGCTCGGTACCTTTATTAGGTTGATACTTTACGATGGTGTTATTGGGGATGTCGGAAAATAGCAAAAAACCATGTTGTTCAATCCATACTGGTCCTTCTGTCCAGCGATAGCCCTTTCCACGAATACTAATCTTGGCGTCTGCCGCAATAAATTGTTTTGCTTGTGGGTTAATCAACTCAATTGAGCCGGTTGTTTCCGCGGCATCGGCGATGGAAAGTTGATCAGAGGTAGTTGAACAAGCGCTAGCAAGCAAGCTAGCGGCTAAAACAAAGGCAGTTCTCATTTAGTATTCCTTTATATGATGAGCAATAAGCACTTTTGGTTAACTAATTTTATAAATTGGTTTTCCATTTTGTTGCTGTGATTCAAAGAATACAAGTTATTAACCTAAGTGTTTCTGCTTACGTCTCGTTTTTGCTGCGCTTTTTTACTAAATCTCGCAAGATTACCTTGATAATTGGTTATCCAGTAGGGCAGAGGAATAGGCGTTTAATGATCTTCTAAGCTTAAACTGTTCGCTTTGAGCGTCGCTGGCTCAGTAAAAGCAATACCAGTCCTAAGCTAATTAACCACCAAGCCTTCGGCTCCGGCACTGTTACAGGTGTTAAAGAGCGGCCGGTTAGTGCTTCGCGTTGAACACTTACCGTGTGGTTATCTGTCTCGAAGTTGCGACCAAAAAAGCGGATAGCGGTAATTTTGTCAGCATCGCTTTCGTCGAATAGATTAACGTAACCATAGGGTTCACGTTTGTTGCCTTTAACGCTAGTAGGGCTACCGTAATGGCCGGGTTCTAGCACAGCAGCATCAAGAATTTGGTTGGTTTTAAAGGACAACTGCTCAGACTGGGTGGTAATACTAAGTTGGTTTCCATTGTCTCCGGCACTCCAAAAACCAAAGTAGCCTACAGGCTGGTCAAAAGTGAGCTGAACGGCACTTTTACTTGGAATAAATAAGTATTTACCCTCGCCATGTGCTCCACCATAAACGCCAAAATCAGCCACTTTGGCTTGGCCTTTATCTACCGAGTACTCTCCAAAGGCATTTTGGTAGCCATTGCTGAGTTGGGATGAAGTTAAATTGTCGAAGTTTTCTGTATAGCTAGGCCCACTTATTTGTGAGGTTTGGATGCCTGGAGCCTCAATAGTGTAAATAATGCCAGCATGGCTTGAAAAGCTAATGCAGGCAGTAAGCAATAAAGCGTGTGATGCTAATTTCATAATGACCTCGGCAACTAACAATGCGGTGCTGTTTAGCACCTAGTTAGCTTGAAGTATCTGATTTCATGCCAAGATAAAAAGTGTATTTAATTACAAAGCTTTAGGCCTGTTTTTGTTCAACTTGATGAGCTGAGAAGTGGAAGGCTAGCGTGGTGTTTGCAAATTGCTAAAGCCGGCTGAATACAGCCGACGATTGGTTTATTGAATAGCTTTTAAGGAGAGGGTGAGCGAAAACTTCGCCACTATTTCATCATCGCTAATAGAGGGGCAGGTAGCATTAATCGTTACGGCTTGGTTTACTCGCTCACCGCTTTGCATGGTTTGCTCGAGCATTTGGTCAATGAGCTTGCCGTCGGTACAACTAAAGATAACGTCTGCTTCCGGGCGCTTTAAAAACTGCCCTTCAACCGCCTTAAACGCTAGCGATACTTTTTTGCCATATTGTTCGGCTTTAGCAATCGCTAAGAAGCCTCCGGCTACGTCTGCGCCAACCGCTAAGGTTCCAAAGTACATACTGTTAAGGTGGTTTTTGGTTCGGCGTTTAAGGGGAATTTTAACAATAACCTTCTGTTCATCCATCTCAAGGATCTTAGGACGGCAGTACCAAATCAAGGGTACTTTGAACATACCAAACAAACTCAACATCAAGTTGGCTTTACGAACACTGGGAAGCATAACTTTTCCTTGTTTAAGAGGTCTTACCAGTAGAGCTTGTTGTTAACAAAAAGTCAACATTTGTTGTTTGGCGGATTAAAAATCTGACCAACCAGCGCCCACAATGAAGTGCAGGGTGGTATCTTCTGGGCCTCTGGCAACATCTATCCCGGTACGTAAATTAAAGCGCCTAGCCATTAGGTAACGAAAACCTAGGCCTTTAGCATAGCGGTTAGGCGTGTCACCTAGGTTTTGCTCTGAGCTAAATGCTTGCCCAACACCGCCAAATACAACTGCAGACCAGCGTGCATCAAAGTCGTAACGTAGTTCACCTTGTAAAGTCGCCATACGCTCGCCTTGGTAGCGCATAGCTGGTATGCCGCGCATATCAATAAAGGGCAGGGCATAATAAGGCGTATCGCCATGGGCACTGGAGGCCGATAAACGCATAGAGCCTTGGAAGCTATTGCCTAGATAACTAAAGCCAGAAAACTCACCAGAGGCGATTGAATAATCATTGTCGCCGCCAAAGTAGTCAGCGTGTTTAGCATAACTAATGTTGCCATACAGACCTTGGTTAGGGCTAAACGAGTTATCTCGAGTATCGTAGTTAAGCAGCAGGCTTACTCCGCCATCTTTCATGCTCAACTGAGGCTTTAAATAATCGGGCAGGTTGCCAATAGAAAACTCACTGTCACTATTTAAAAAGGTGTATTTGGCTCCAGCAAACCACGGGCTATCGCCTAAGCGAAAGCGGATTTGTTGCAGTAAGTAAGTACCTTTTAAATTAACTCTAATGGGAATGTCGCCAATTCCCCCGTCGCTGGGCAAGCGAAAGCTATCAATATTGGCGTCTACACCCGCAATGGCACCGATGTAGCGAATACTGTCTTGCTTCCATATGCCCATGTGAAACGCCCCTGCACCTCGAGTGCCGTTTTCTGTCGCTAGCCCTAATAAACCCGACACACTAGGCGTAAGTTTTAGCGGGGCATTGGGATCATTCGGCTGTTCATTTTGCAGTTCTTCGTTTTCATGAAAAAACGCCAATACTAAACCGCCGCCGTAACCCACCGCGGGATCGGTAATAATAATAGGTACCGGCAAAAAACCTACCGCGTTATCTACTAGCCATTGGCTTGCATCCATACGGCCGTCGGTAGGATCAACAAACTGTTCGAAAAAATCAGCTTGGCTATGTCCAGCAGAAAACAATAGTGATAAAGCCAAAGCAAAAGAAGAAAGGCGCATATTTCATTCCTTGAAATAGTGGGCAATGTGATATCAAACACTTAGTTAGAGTTTAGCTATTCGCTAACTAAAGCGATAGCCTTTTGCGGTATTTAGTATGGGAAGCTAAAACGAAAAAAGCCTGCATAAATGCAGGCTTTTTAAAGGTGGTGCCCGGAGGCGGAATCGAACCACCGACACGAGGATTTTCAATCCTCTGCTCTACCGACTGAGCTATCCGGGCGACGGGCGCTATTAAACGAATTTTGCCGGTTTAAGTCAACCGAAATCAGTAAAAAAAATGAAATAATTGAGCTTCGATTAAATGGCGCACAATAACTGGCAAAAGAATAAACAAAAAGGTGGCCTAAGCCACCTTTAGATAGTTTGGATACGTAAGTGATGGGTGTCACTGTTCTCTGTACTGGCAAAGGGTAAATGCCGATTAGAGTGGGGCTAGTTAACGTGGTGAGCAAACTATTGGCTAGCAAATGGGTATATTTGTTGCCGTTCCCGAGTATTTTTCACTGTAATAAGTATATTTAATATAAAAGGGTGAGTATTTGTCTATATTGCGTATTTTTAAAGTTTGTTAGCAATGATTGTTGTAGTTTGGGTTTATTTGGGGTGAAATAAACCAAGGTTGAAATGATGCTTAAACTTGGAGGTAAGTAATGCGCCTTGATCGCACCGATAGAAAGATTTTAGATTTGATGCAGAACAATGGGCGAATTAGCAATTTAGAGTTAGCTGAGCAAGTTGGTTTGTCACCATCCCCTTGCTCGCGGCGGGTTAAGGCCTTAGAAGATGCCGGGCTCATTGCTAAACACGTTACCTTACTTAACGAAAAAAAACTCAACCTAAACCTTACCGCTTATATTCATATCTCTATGGACAGGCATACCCCAGAGCGCTTCGAAAACTTTCAAAAAATAATTAGTGCCTATGAAGAAGTTATGGAGTGCGCATTAGTTACTGGCACCGACGCCGATTACCAGCTTAAAGTTGTGGTTAGAGATATGGAGCATTATCAGGCGTTTTTGTTGGGCAAACTAACTCGGATAGAAGGGGTTACCGGCGTGCGCTCTAGCTTTGTGCTGCAGCAGGTGTTTAGCCACACCGCCTTGCCTTTATCGCAGATAAAATAAAAGCGCCGATTGGCGCTTTAGTTGTTTACGCTTGTTGGCGTTTTAAGAAGGCCTGGCGGCACCCCTCGTAGTTATCAATTAGCATGTCACTTTCGGCTTTTTCGTACGGAAGTAAACTGCCTAATACCATGCGTTTTTGGCCTTTGCCGATAACTTGACCATCTTCGCTAATAGTAAATTTAAGCAAGGCTACGCCACGTTTACCATTTGGAACAAACTCACCGCCAACAAACTCTAAGTGTGGAGAGCGAGTTGGTAATTGCTCGAAATGCAGGCTCATGTTTTCGTAAATCACTAACGGACGCTTGCGGTTAAGCATTAATCCTTGTTCTTCGAGTAGGGGGACTAATATGTGCGGAAAGTTACGCCCAGAGAAACGCACATAGTCAGCAATAATATCGCCAATAATCTCAGCATCTTTTAGGTTTTCACCGCTGCGTTCTACTTGCAGGTACTCTTTACCGTTGTTATCTACCAGTAAGCAGTGTTGCTCTTGCTGCTCAATGCTTAGTGGTACGCCATCGGTGACCATGCCGGCAAAGGTAAATTGCATGTCTTGGCTAAGGCCTAGCTCGCTAAGCATTACCGAGAATAATAAATCACCAGGAACACAGAAGCGCGAAGAGTCTGCATCGTGAATGGCATTAAAGTCGTTGGCGACGCCTTTGGCAAAATCACAAGCTTGCTGTCTGCTAAATACAAACTGCTGATCTTCTCGACTAAAATATTGGTTTAAATTCATAACTCACTTTACTTTGCATGATGCGGCGAGCGGCGATTTTAGCAAAAATTGATACTAGGGTGGTCATATCAGTATAAAAAGTTTTTTTTATATTTTTTCGAGCGCAAATATTCTAGCCCCAAACTGGTGCTTTTTACTAAGCAACTCTTTTCACTAAACTAATCAATCTTATCCACAAGGATGGTTTGTTTTAAATTGACCTATTTATCAAAAAAGAGCTTTGCAAGCGATTAAATCTGCCCTACCTTTAAAAGGAGTTAAGAAAGATTGGTGACTAAATAAAGTGTTTTACGCTTTGTTGGTAAACCATAGGCACATGGAATGAGCGAGTAAGCTATGGCGAAAAAGTCACGCTATTGGGGAAGTATTGTACTAGGCACAGTGATTGTTCTAGTCAGTGGCGCAACCACTTGGGTAGCCCTGTTCGACAAAGCGGCTCCTGCCTATCAATTGAGTTTTATGTTCCATCGCCCTGATGGAAGCATCACAGTCAATGTAGATTGTGAAAACCTCCATTATTCCATTCGTCAAACTTACCGTGATCAGGCTAATGCTAGTGAAGCGGTGCAACAGTTGTCGATGTTGGTGTGTTCCGACATATACGCCTTGCTGCAACAGGTACCCAAGCAGTTGGCTTCGCCATACTCGGGAGAGCACAGCTCAGAAAAGCTGATACGTTGGACCCAAGGTGACAATGAGTGGCATTGGCGCTGGCAGGATAAATACGACCCGTCATTACGCCCGGTATTTACTCAGCTTGATGATTTGATGCGAAGAATGCCTGACTCAGCCTTAGCGGGCGGAGCCAATATTAACCCTCAGTTCCGCTAGCTTTTACCAGCGATAAGGTTTGGCTGTCTAAACTACTGAGGTAGGGCAGTAAGGCGTTGGCAAGTTTTTCTGAATCGTGACGTACTATATCGCTGTCTTCATCAATTAAGTCGGCATAAATCAGCTGATATTTGTTACCAATAGCTTCTAGATCATCAACCGCTACTACTTGCGCGCGCTCTAAGTTGTAGTTAGCTATCATTTCGTCACTGGGTATATGGTTATTCACCACTACAGCATCTAGAGGTCGACCCAAATAGTGCTCTAAATCCGAAATGAAATGCTCTAAATTATAACCGTCGGTCTCACCAAACTTAGTCATAATGTTGCTTACATACACAAGCTTAGCTTTGCTGCTTTTTATCGCTTCCTTAACACCCGGCACTAATAGATTAGGAATAATGCTGGTAAATAGATCGCCAGGGCCTAGTACAATCGCCTCAACGGTGTTGATGCGCTCAATCACTGGTGGATAAACTCGCACTTGTTCAGCGTGATGAGGAACTAAAAATACATTGGCTATTTTTTCTCGTTGATCGCCGCGAGGCAAATCGATAGCACTCTCACCAAAAATACGTTCACCGCTGGTAAGTTCCGCCACTAAGGTGGACTTATCAATGGTGACCGGCAAAATCTCTCCTTCAACGTCGAGCATTTGTGCTAAGCCTTGAATACCTTCCGAAAAAGATCCGCTGTATTGCGAGAGCATGGTAAGCAACATGTTACCGGCACTATGACCAGACAAACGCTTGCCTTTGGTAAAGCGTTTTAACAAAAGCTTACGGGCTAATTCTCGATAGGGAGAGAGGGCTAATACACATTTAAGAATATCCCCTGGTGGCAAAATGCCTAGTTCATCACGCAGGCGGCCGGTGCTTCCGCCACTGTCGGTCATCGATACAATGGCGCTAATCGCTAGGTGATCTGCATCTCTAAGAGCCGATAACAATACAAAGTGACCGCTTCCGCCGCCAATGGTGGCAATTGATAATGGGCGTTGTGGGGAATTCGATCTCACTATCTACTCCATGATGGTTATGCATTCCAATTAACTAGATTAAGCGCTACTAAATCCTAAGTACTCTCACTAGCCTAATTGAGTTTAGTACACTAAACAAAGCCTCTTAGCTTAGCAATGATAATTCTGTCATGGTCTTGACATCAAAGCGTCACTTTTTGGTCAAATATGCCTTTTAGATTAGCCATAACAGGGATGATGTGGCGTAAGTAATGACAACAAAACAGATCTATCAAAGCCTATGGCTCTCAGATATTCACCTGGGTTGTAAAGATTGCAAGGCAGAAATGCTACTGCAGCTATTACAACAAACTAAAGCCAAGCGAATTTTTTTGGTGGGAGACATTGTTGATGTATGGGCGTTAAAGCGCCGGGTATATTGGCCAGAGTCTCACAACCAAGTGCTGCAATACTTGATGAGTTTGGCTAAATCAGGTTGTGAACTGGTTTACATTCCCGGCAATCACGACCAACTGTTTAAGGCTTATCACGGCATGGATCTCGCCGATGTGAGAGTGAGCAAACAGTACCGCTATACCAGCATTACCGGTAAACAAATTTTGATGGTGCATGGTGATCAGTTCGACGAAGAAGTCTGTTTTGGCCGTTTTTACGCCAAGTTGGGCGATCACCTTTATGACTTCTTATTATTTCTAAACCGCTCTTCGAGCAAAATTCGCCATGCGCTGGGTTATCCCTATTGGTCGTTGGCGGGGTATATCAAGTCTAAAATTGCCAAAGCCACCGAAGCTATCGCTCGCTATCGCCAAGCGGTGGTGAATGAAGCCGTACGCCAAGGAGTAGATGTGGTGATATGTGGTCACATTCATCACCCAGAGCTAAGTGAGCAACAGGGCGTTGTATATGCTAACGATGGTGATTGGATTGAAAACTGCACCTTATTGTGTGAAACCATGGATGGTCAGCTGCAATTACGCCGCTGGGACGACCGTTTAAAAACAACAGTGGAACTCGAATCGATTAACCTTGCTGAGCCTCAAGTACTAAGTGCTGAAAAAGTAGCTTAATTGGTTATTAAATTGGCAGTTGTGCGCGGATTAAAAATTTTTTCACTCTGGCCGTTGACAAGCACTGTGAAAATCCGTTTAATAGCGCTCGCTCGATACAGCGTATCAGCAGTACCAACAGTGTGCCGATTTAGCTCAGTTGGTAGAGCAACTGACTTGTAATCAGTAGGTCGCCAGTTCGACTCCGGCAATCGGCACCATCCTTTTAAAGCCTCGTCTTATGACGGGGCTTTTTCATTTCTAAAGCTTGCTTGTTAGCTATTTGGCATTTTGCTTGGGCTAGTTTATTCTGCTTTTCTTCAAGAGTGTAAAGAGGAAGGCGCATGCTTAAAGCCCTTAAAGAGTTCTTACAGGCCACGCTAGAGACTAGCAGCGAGGGTGAGTTACCCAACGTAGAGCTCGCAGCAACCACCTTACTAGTGCAATTAAGCCAGAGCGATAATCAACAAAGTAATGCCGAAAATGCGGTAATACTGCGTAAAATAAAGCGGCTTTTTGAGCTAGATGACAAAGAAGCAGAGAATCTATTTTTACAGGCGCAAACTCAAGCTAATCAAGCAATCTCGGTATTTGACTTCACCCGTCATGTTAAAGAGTTGGACTACCAATTACGTTACCAGTTTACCGAAGCACTGTGGAAGGTGGCCTACGCAGACGGCGTTATCGATCCGCAAGAAGAGGCACTTATTCGCCAAGTGTCTGATCTAATCTACCTTAGCCATAGTGACTTTTTAAAAGCCAAAATGTCGGCTCAGCCTTCTGCTTAGCTGCCTAGAGCGGGATTCAATTAAACCAAAAACTCATACTTAGTTATTGTTGGTATGAGTTTTTTATAGAGTGTTAAAGCTCGCTACGAGCAACGGTTTGATGAAGCTGCTCAGCCATGCCCTCTAATTGAGTGGCAATGCCGGTAAGTTGTTCGGTATTGTCTAATAATGCCGAGCTGCTCTGTGAATTATGCTGACTAAAGCTCGACACCTCTGAGCTGGCATTAATTACTTCTGCTACGGTTTCTGCTTGTTGTTGCATTACCGCAGCCATCTGAGCCACTCCATCAGAAATATCCTGCACCAAGCCAATGATGCTATGCAGAATTTCACCGCTTTGCTCAACCACCTTGTAACCTTGCTGAACATCGGCAGAACAGGTTTCCAACAAACCACGAATTTGTTGGGTAGACTGGCTACTACGCTGGCTAAGCTCGCGAACTTGGTCGGCCACCACAGAAAACCCTCTACCATGTTCACCGGCTCTAGCAGCCTCAATAGCAGCATTTAAAGCTAACAGATTAGTCTTATTAGCAATGTCGCTAATCAAGTCGGTGACGCTGTTTATTTGTTGGTTACTACTAAGAATTTTTTGCATCGACTGTTCGGTTTGATTAATCGCCAGAGCGCTTTGTTCTGCATTGCCAGAAGCTTGTTGCGAGAGCGATAATAGTTGCGACGTTGAGTGATTAGCTTGCGCTAACACCTGTTCCATGTGCGCCAAATTTTGATTAATTTGAGAAATAGATTGATGCTGGTGGGCGGAGCTTTGGGCAATTTGAGCTGCTTTATTGTTCATCTGTTGTACGGTGTTCGACATATCGCTGGCAGAGCTAACCAATTGTGTAGAGCTATCACTAGCGTGTTCAACCACCTGTTGAAGTTGTAGTTTAGATTGCTCTGAAGCCTGCATCATATCTTGATTACTTAACTGTGCTTGCTTCGCTTGCTCAAAAGCTTGGTCGCGCAGCCCTAGCGCATAGTTTTGCCCTAGCCATAACAATATTAAAGGCAGTAAGAAACCAGAGAATAGCTCAATGGTCATTGCACGCGCAGGTAATTGCATTTGCGGGAACTGCATCCCCGTATAGTCGGCCCATAACATCACCAAGCCAATGCTAAATAAAACGCCAGTCCAAAGGTTTCCCCAAAATCGATTACTTGCCAAATAGCTTAATAAGGACAGGGTAGGCAGCCAAAAGATATGCGGCGAGTGCAATAAGCCACCAGATTGATAAACAATGTTCATGGCATGCAGCGCCATGCCGGCTAGCGCAGTATTGGATACTATAAGGTAGTGACAACCAGTGCGTAACATAGTGCTGGCGAGCAGGGTGCTAGCGATTAAAGCTAAGGAACTGATTATAAGATCGCTATGGGCATATTTTTGCCATTTAAATGCACTATATATTCCCACTAACAAGCCAAAAAACAAGTAAAACAGTAAGGTTTTTACCGCTTGTAGGTGTTCGTCTTTAACCTTTTTTCTAGGTTTAAAGATACTGGCAAATATCTCAACTGGGTTTAGCATAATTAGGCTCTTGTTATCCTTAACAGGTCTGTCCACTTTGATGCTGCCCTTGGCTTAACAACTTTGCAACATGCTAAAAAAAGAACTGTGCGTGAGTTAAAAAATAAACAAGGCTGTTTTTGTTTGAATTTTCGTCTATTTGGCGGATTATATCGGCAAATTGTTGGTTCTTTGTGCGCTTGGACAAAAGCGCGCGATAAGCCCTTTACCTTTAAACTGGCTTATGTATAATTCGTTTCCGTTGCAGGGGCGTAGTTCCAATGGCAGAACGTCGGATTCCAAATCCGAATGTTGGGAGTTCGAATCTCTCCGCCCCTGCCAAATTTTAAAGGCCAGCTAATTAGCTGGCCTTTTTCGTTTATTGTGTAACTAGGCGAAAGGTAGTTGCAAGGCTTGTGGTGCGGCGGGCAACAGAAGGCATTCGAGCCAGGCGTAAAGGGTGGCGAAAGCTGGTAGCTAGATTAAAGTGACTCTGAGCCTGGGGGCTCCCCTCGAAATCATTCATGCCTTTCCAGCCTCGTTTTCAACCGGGCTAGTGCTTAGCATTTATAGTGCATCTAAGGCTCGAGCTTCACTCGTTGAATGCGGCCATTCATAGAGGGTGAGTATTCATTGTAGTATTTGGCTGGCCACCAAATGGTCTTGGTTCTCTAAATCTCAATACCTCCTACTAGGCTATGTTCTCCTCTTTTCTCGATTTATCTGTAGCTTAGCTCTGCTCGATTAGGGCAAATTCTGTTTCATTGTTACTGATCGGCAGTTAGAATAATCACGTTATAGTTTTTTTCTTTAGCGGATGAAATTTTAGTGATGCAAATGCACCCAGTGACGGCGACCTCTTCTGTTTCGCCTCAAGTCGCCGTAGTAGGTGGTGGAATTGCCGGCAGCGCAGCAGCCCTTAAGCTGGCTGAGCTTGGCGCCAAGGTTAGCCTGTTTGAAGCAGGGCCCAGTTTAGTGAACGGGCCGCCAGCTTGTCATTTACATGCCGGTGGTAACCTGTATCGAGAAATCTCCGATGAACAATGTTTAAAGCTGCTTGAGCAATCCATTCATACCTTACGGGTATTTCCGCACGCTGTTAACCAGCGCCCTACGGTTATTAGTGTGCCACTTAATGACCCTGGCGAGCCCGAAGCATTGTTTCCCCGTTTACGCAAGGTGCAAGCCCATTACGCTGCACTTATTGAACAAGACCCTGCCAATCAAAAACTAGGTCCAGCCGAAGATTATTATCGCCTTTACAGCCGTGAACAATTAGAGGCACTGGCCGAGCAAGAGTTAGTGGCTCAGCCACAAAGCCCAGACGAGTGGATGATACCGGTTGCTAAAAACTTAGATTTATCGGCCTTTAAGTTTCCCTTTGTGCAGGTGCAGGAATACGGCTTAAGCCTGTTGCGTATTGCCGCCACGGTTAAGTTAGTCAGTGAGCGCTTGCCCAACTGCCAAGTGTTTACCCAATCTAAAGTCTCGCACATAGAGTTGCTGCCAGGTGCTACACCGCGTTGGCGGGTGGATTACAGTAGCCCGCAGGGTAGCCATAGCATAGAGGTGGATTACCTCATTAACGCTTGTGGATATCGCAGTGGCAGTATTGACGATATGGCCAAGCTAAGCCGTAGCCGAATGGTTGAGTTTAAAGCTGCATATTTGGCCACTTGGCCAAATCCACAAGGGCGCTGGCCAGAGCTTATTGTTCATGGAGAGCGCGGCACGCCAAATGGTATGGCGCAGTTAACTCCCTATCCCGATGGCTTGTTTCAGCTGCATGGTATGACCGACACCGTAACCTTGTTTAAAGGCGGCTTGGTTAGCTCCAGCGAAAGCAGTGCCCAACCAGAGCTAGATGCAAGCTTAAGTCGTAAGTTAACCCAAGGTTGGCAAGCAGAAGAAGTAGAGCAGCGCACTGCCGAGGCGGTAAAACATATGTCGCGCTACTTACCAAGCTTTAGCAATGCCAAGGTGGCTGGTCGGCCTTTATTTGGCGCTCAGCAAATACCGGGCAGTGATCCAAGTTTGCGCGCAGCTAGCGTTTCCTTCGATAAAGCCCACTATGCACGTACCGAGATTGTAAAGTTCTCTTCGGCCTTAAGTGCAGCCGAGCAAATTATTGAAAACATACGAGAGCTAGGCCTACTTAGCCCTGCCGCTTGCGGCGATCTTAATACCTTACAGAGTACTCAGGGTTTAGCCTATCAACAGGTGTTAACATTAGCGGAGCAGTTAGCAGAACAACGTAACTATCCACTGTCTTTGGCGCGTTAAGCGCTATGATTTAATAATGTGAAGGCTAGCGGCGCTAGCCTTTTTTATAAGGAGCAAACATGTCTATTCAACATTTCGAGAGCAAAGCGCGAATGAGTCGCGCTGTGGTGCATAACAATACCGTTTATCTATGTGGCCAAGTGGCTAAAGACACCAGCCAAGGGATTGCCGAACAAACCCGTACCACCATAGAAAAAGTAGAAGAGCTGTTGGCAACGGTTGGCTCCGATAAGTCGAAGTTACTAAGCGTGACTATTTACGTGCGCACCATGGATGATTTTGCCGAAATGAATAAAGTGTGGGACGCTTGGATAGCCGATGTTACTCCGCCAGCACGAGCATGTGTGCAAGCCCATATGGCACGAGAAGAGATATTGGTTGAGATGTCGGTAACTGCAGCCGTTTAATCAGCGGTAAGTTAGCTTTGAGAACAAGGCTGAGCCTAAAGAAATGAGCCTGTTACGGGCAGGCATAGCTGACGAAACAATTTAGCAAGCGAGTTAATCTGGGTACTGATTAACTCGCCAGAATATCTTAATTTATTCTATCTAGTACCAGCGCAAATTTTTCTGGGATTTGGTTGCGCTCTTTCAAGTTATAGACACTGTTTAACGAACAATTGGCTTTCATCGCAAATACCGAAGGTGGGATACCTTTTTTGCGTAATGCTTTCCAAAACTGCTTTCCATTAAGCGTGCTCATACTCTTTTTTACCCTCATTTAAGTGTGTGAACTAATACCAAACGTACTAAAAACTGTTCATTCTATCTGGTTAAAATACTCGATAACTGCGTTAGAATTTTTGATTGTAGAATAACTACTTATCGAAAAATCCTGTCTTATTCTCGAGTTTTTTCCCTGCGTTATTCCTGAACACTTACTTAGTGTAATTGGTATAAATCATTAGAACGGGAAATGTTGCCAAATAGTTCATAAAGGCTTGGCAACCTTTCCTACTCACCAGATGCTGAATTTCTCATGCGCGGGTATTTAACGAGAATTATATGACAACTTAATTACATCAATATGGTGATTTTGTGCTTTGTTAAATGGCGCTACTTTTTATTATTTTTTACAAAATGACATATTTTTGTTTACTTATTATCAATGATAAAGATAATGAGAATAATTATCATGTGTGTTTTGAAAGGGATGGCAATGCGCTTATTTAAAGTAGTAGTAGGTTCAACAGTATTGTTGGCAAACGCATCGTTTGCAGATGTAAAACAAGATCAAGTAGTAGAGCATTATGCAGAGTTAGCTCATGCAGTGTTTAGTGATTCGCACGCCAGTGCTTTACAGCTACAGCAAGCAACGCAGCAGCTTATTGAAGCGCCTTCAGAAAAAAGCTTATTAGCAGCGAAAGACGCTTGGAAAGTGGCTCGCGTGTATTACCAGCAAAGTGAAGTATTTCGTTTTGGTAACCCAATTGTTGACGACTGGGAAGGGCAGCTTAATGCTTGGCCTTTAGATGAAGGCTTAATCGATTACGTTGCCGCCGATTACCAATACGAGCTTGGCAACCCTGGCGCTACGGCAAATATTGTTGCCAACACTAGCCTGCAAGTAGGTGAAGACAAGGTTGATTTAAGCAACATTACCCCAGAGCTATTAGCTTCTTTAAATGAATTAGCGGGCTCAGAAGCTAACGTTGCTACTGGCTACCACGCTGTAGAATTTTTGTTATGGGGTCAAGATCTTCATGGCACTAAAGCTGGTGCAGGTGAGCGCGCTTATACCGATTTTGCAAAAGGTAATGCTTGTACCAACGGTAATTGTGAGCGCCGCGCTGCATATCTAAGCGCTGTAACTCAGCTATTAGTTGATGACTTGGCTTGGATGAGCAAGCAGTGGGCTAAAGGTGGAGAATACCAACAGCAGCTAGTGGCAGAGCCAAGTGAACAAGCGCTACGCCGTATGATGTTTGGCATGGGCAGCTTGTCTTTAGGCGAGCTAGCAGGTGAGCGTATGAAGGTAGCCTTAGAAGCTAATTCAACCGAAGATGAGCACGATTGTTTCAGCGACAATACGCACAACTCTCACTTCTACAATAACCAAGGTATTAGCAATGTTTACTTTGGCAGCTTTGAGCGTTTAGATGGTTCAACCTTAACTGGTCCAAGCTTAGCTGAGTTAGTTGCCCAAAAAGACCCAAGTGCTGCAAAGAGCAACAAGAAGATGTTTGAGCAATCTATGGCAGAAACAGCCAAATTGGTAGCGAGCGCCGAGCAACAAGGCGTATACTTCGACCAACTTATTGCTGCTAGCAATAGTGATGGCCATGCTCTAATTAATGGAACCATTTTAGCCTTGGTTGAACAAACCCGCGCTATTGAAGCTAGCGCCAAAGTATTAGGCATCGACAACCTAAACCCAGATACTGCAGATCACGAGTTCTAATTAGAGGTTGTTTATTTAAGGGAGCTTAGGCTCCCTTTTGTGCTTTCTGAAGTACCATTCTATGGAGAGAGTGAGTGTGAAATTTAACCCAACAAAAACAATAATAATTACTGTAGCGGCTGTGTTTTGTTCGGCGGTGTTAGCCAACCCCAAAAAACCGGGCGGTGATACAACAACGACCCAAACTGATGCCAACGCGTTTTCTATGCCGGCAGCGAATTTAGGTTTTGAAGGTCGGCTTAACTTTAGTACCGGTAACAGCTTTTTCCGTAACCCTTGGGTTGTAGCTCCAGCTACCACTATCGCCCGAGATGGCTTAGGTCCTTTGTTTAATACCAATGGTTGTCAAAACTGCCACATTAAAGATGGTCGAGGCCACCCTGCACCGGTTGGGGCAAACAATGCTGTATCGATGTTGGTGCGGATTAGTATTCCTGCAGAAACAGAGCAACAAAAAGCCCTAGAAGCTCAAAACGGCGTAGTGCCAGAGCCTACTTATGGCGGGCAAATTCAAGACCAAGCCATACCCGGTGTTGCCGCAGAAGCGCGAGTTCGCTTTGCCTATACCGATAAACCTTTTAAGTTTGCCGACGGCAGCAGCATTGTATTACGCCAACCACAGTTGATTGTTGACCAGCTAGGCTATGGCGAGATGCATCCCAATACGATGTTTTCTCCTCGTATTGCTTCACCGATGATAGGTTTAGGTTTACTTGAAAGTATTAGTGCCGAAGACATTCTAGCCAATGCCGATCCTGACGATAGCAATAACGACGGTATTCGAGGTGTGGCTAACCAAGTGTGGGACACTCAACTACAAGCATTTAATTTAGGCCGCTTTGGTTGGAAGGCAGGACAGCCTAGCTTGATGCAGCAAAACGCTGCAGCATTTAACGGCGACATTGGCATTACCAGTTTAATGTTCACTAAAGGTCACTGTACTGCTGCGCAACAGGACTGCTCAAGCGCCACCTCTGGAGTCGATCCCGATGGTTCCGAAGTGAGTGATAAACTGCTTGGTTTTGTTGAGTTTTATACCCAGCATTTAGCGGTGCCCAAGCGCCGCATTAAGGATGCTGAACAAGTTGAATTAGGTGATAAACTGTTTAGCCAAGTTAACTGTGACAGTTGCCACAAACGCAGTTTTACCACGGCAAAACGTGAACAATTGCCGGCATTAAGTGAGCAGCTTATTTACCCGTATACCGATATGCTGTTGCACGATATGGGGCCAGACTTGGCCGATGGTCGTGGCGAGTATTTGGCTAATGGCCAGCAATGGCGAACCCCTCCACTATGGGGAGTAGGGCTTACCGAAACGGTAAATGGCCACAGCCAATTATTACATGATGGGCGTGCGCGTAATGTTACCGAAGCGATTGTATGGCATGGCGGCGAAGCCGAAGCAGCAAAACAAGCTTTTGCTAACTTGAATCAGTCGCAGCGCGAAGCGCTAGTGGCTTTTGTGAATTCATTGTAAGGACGAAGTATGAAGAAGCAGTTTTTGCGTGGCCTAACCATGGGTTTGCTGGGAGTATTGGGCTTAAGTTGTGCTAATGCCAGCGTCAATACCTCTCAACAGCAATGGCTTGAGCAAGAAAAGCAGTCAATTGCTAAGGTTAGCGCGCAGCTGCTTGAACAAGCGCGTAGTTACCAGCAACACATCGAGAGCTACTGTGCCCATCCTAGCCCAGAGGCTCTGTTAGCTAGCCAATTGCTATGGAAGCAAAACTATTTGGCCTATTTGCCGTTGCAGTCTAGCGCCCTTGGTCCTTTGGTTGATCTTAAGCTCAACTGGGCGATTAGTTATTGGCCCGACAAAAAAGATACCACTGGGCGTAAGGTGAAGGCGGCTTTATCTAATGCGCCGATGCCACTAAGCGATACCCACAGTAACCTACGGGTTCAAGAGTATTTACTGTTTGAAACCTTAAGCGACCAACAACGCTGTTCATTATTGCCGGGTGCGGTGAACCGTTATGTGAGTGCAACTGAGCTAGTGAGTAGCGGCCTACAAAGCGCTGAATTGGAAAAGCTGAAAGTAGAGCAGCTGCGCAGTGATGTGTTAAATAGCTACCGCTTACAAACTAGTACTATGCTGCGAAAGTTTCGCGCGATGTATTCAGCCAAGCACCAACGCTTGCGCCCATACCAAGGCGAGGCATGGCGAGCTAACATTAGCGCTGAGTTACTAGCCGAGCAGTTAAGCTTATTGCAAACGCGTTACCAGCAGGATCTAGCGCCGTTTTTAGCCAGCAGTGACAGTAAGTTAGCAAAACAGGTGGGTGAGCAATTTAGTGCTTTAATACCACTTATGCCAGGCCAAGAGCCCAGTGATGAAAAAGTCGAACTAACCGTTTGGCAGCAAGCCGAACCTCACTTAGCCAAGCTGGATAGCTTGTTTGCTAACCAAATTCCTCAAGCTTTATCGATTGAACTGGGCTTTAACAATAACGATGGCGACTAAGTTTAATCGCCGACAGGTGCTATTTCAGCTGCTGGGTTTTGGGGCTTCGGCTAGTTGCTTAAGCTTACCCGCCTTAGCAAAAGGCTTAAGCAATGAGCCGGACCTAAGCCCGCAAAGTTTGCTGATTGCTTGTGCCAAGCAGGCAAATAAGCACTATGTCGCAGCCATGAATATACAAGGCGAATTGCGTTACCAGTTAGCTTTGCCTGCTCGGGGCCACTATGTTGCCTTGGCCAAACCTAAGCAGACCGTAGCCGCTTGTGTTGCTCGCCGGCCGGGCAAATACATCATGTTGTTTTCGCCAGAGTCTGGTGAGGTGATTCAACAGCTTTCACCGCCACAAGGTATGCACTTTTTTGGGCATGCGGTTTTTTCGGAAGATGCCACGCAGCTTTACGTGACCGCGGGGCTAAGTGCTAGCAGTGAAGGGCAGATTTTAATGTATCGCCAGCTAGATTCCGGGTGGAGTTTAAGCGCTCAGTGGTCATTGGGCGGATTAGGCCCACACCAGTTAATGTTATTGCCACAGCAGCGTTTGGTGGTTGCGGTGGGTGGCATTCATACCCAAGGACGAGAAAAGCTTAATCTCGACAGTATGCAGCCAACTTTATTGTATTTGGATAGCCGAAGCGGAAAACTGCTGCAACGTCGAGAACTTAACAACCCGCAGTTAAGTATTCGCCATCTAAGTTATTCTAAAGCCAGCGATACCGTGTGGTTAGCTTGCCAAGGACAAAACCCTGAGCAAGAAGTTACCTCGCTCATATACTCGCACAAAGGTAATGAGCAATGCCAAGCGCTGGATGCTGATGCCGATTATTGGGCTTTGTTTAATCAATATATTGGCAGCATAGTAAGCAGCAATGGCAAGCTTATCGCCAGTTCTCCACGCGGTGCTAAGTTGGCTGTATGGTCAGAACAAAGCCGAGACCTTGAGCAACTTATGCAAATTGACGATGTATGTGGTTTGGCAGCCGATCCTCATTCGTGGTTTGCTTCCACTGGCAAAGGCCAGCTCCTTCAGCCAGCCAATCAACTTGTGCGTCGACAAACACGATGGCAGTGGGACAACCACTTAAGTGTATTACCTCTGTAGACAAGCCATCGCGGTAGATAAAATCTCGATCTAAAAAAGCCAAGCCCATTACTATTTGCAGTAAGGCTTGGCTTTTTTAGTTTAGCAGTAGCTAAGAGCCGTATTGCACTGTATCGGTGTGTGGGTCTAGGTAGCGCTGCTTTGTTCCATTGTTATTGAAGTTTGATTGCAGGCCATGCTCTTCAAAAATTTCCTCTAACGCTTTGTTTTGCTCTGTATTTGCTTGTTCAAAACGGATGTGCAACTGAAGTTTTCCAGATTCGTCTTTGGTTTCATCCATCACTTTACCAGCTATATCAAATTGCTTGTTGGTTCCCTTATATAAGTAAGCCAAATTGAGCACAATTGATTGCTTGTTGTTTAAATGCATGCTGCCAGGAATAACCAGTTTTACCCCGCCTTTACTAATGTCTTTGGTTAAGCCTTGGGTTTTTAAGTGCCCTTGGCTTAGCGAGAAATGTAAGCCAGTAGGTACGCGTGGATGACTGCGTTTCTCGTCTTCGTGTTTAGTTTCTGCTTTAAGCGACGCTTCGATAGAAAAGCGCTGTAGTAAGTCGGTGACATTGCTAGACACTCTCGCCAATTGCCCGGCAACCAGTGATGAGGTTTCCGATTTATTGTGGCTATCTTCGATAATTTCCTGCAGCTCACGTTGGGTTTCTTTTAAAATGTCTAGCTGCTGGTTTTGTCTATCTACTTGTTCATCGATGTTTTGTTGCGCTTGCGCCACAGATTGAATTTTATCGGTAACTTGGAGAATGCCTTGTTCGGTTTGCTTTGAGGTTTCGCGGCTTAGCTCAACCTTTTCTGTTACCTCTCCCATGCTGTTAACGACTTGCTGTACCCCTTCGGTGAGCTGGGTAATTAACTTGGCAATTTCATCGGTGGAACTTCCTGTTCTGGCTGCAAGGCTGCGTACTTCGTCGGCAACTACGGCAAATCCACGGCCTTGTTCACCGGCTCTGGCGGCCTCAATTGCGGCATTTAGTGCAAGTAGGTTAGTTTGCTCTGAAATGGCTCGAATGGCATCAACAATGCCATAAACTTGCTCAGCAGTGTTGCTTAGATCTTGAATAAAGCTGCTGGCTTTAACTGTTTCTTCCGAGGTGGTGGTCATCATGGTGATGTTTTCGCCCACTAAGGCAGAGGCGTTAGTGGATAACTCGTTACATTGGGTCACCATGGTTAAGGTTTCGGCGGCAATCTCGCTTAAGCGAGCGGTGGATTCTTCAAGAGTTTGAGAGTTTTCATACATATTGCTAAAGCGTTGTTGCTCGTTGCGGTTAGCTTGGCTAATTTGACTGGATAACTCCGACACCTGGTTTGACGACAAGTTAATGCTGCTAGAAGCCTGCTGAATTTCGTTTAATGCTTCTTGCAGCGACTCACGCATTAATTCGATGTGGTGCGCCAACATGCCTAATTCATTTTTGCTGATAATTTGGGTGAGTTCAGCAGATGACTTTAAGTCACCGCGGCTAATTTTTCGGCTAATTCCTACCAATAGATTAATTGGCTGAGTAGTGTCTCTAATGACAACCCAAGCCACTAGCGAGGCCAAAATCACCATAATTACAGCGAGCCCGATGCTGTTATTAACCAGGTTGTTTAGTTTAAGTTCTGCGTAATCGGCGTAAATGAGTACCGCTTTGTTCATGGCCGCCATACTCTTGTGGTTTATTTCTAAAAAAGCGTTGGCATTAGCGCCTGTAGGCTCGCTTTCCAGCTTATGTGCTGCAGTTAACTGTTGTTTCCATAAACGCTCAACGAGTTGAAGTTGGTCGATGAAGGGTTGGTAACTAGGAGCGGGTAAGTTAATAGGCTGTTTGAGGCCTAAATCAGCGTAGGTCTGGCCGCCCCTCATTAACGCACTGAGTGAGGCTTCATATAGCTTTACCGTGTTGTCGGCACTAAGAATGCCTGGAAATTCTTGTTCTTTTAAGTAGCTTCTATGCAACTCTTCAGCTGAATATTTCTTAGTAAGCATGCGTTGGCGACCGGCAATATTTACTATTTGAGCGTCGTCATGGTTTTGTTGCAGAGAGCTTGTTACAAGGATTACTTCACCCATCATTGCCGCTGCTAGCAGTAAAGGAAGAACAAAGAGTTTTTTACGAATCGATATAGATTTGAGCATGAAAGCTATCCTTGCAAATTAATAACTTAATCAGTATAGAACAACTTGTAAGTGATATTTAATAATACTATTGGTGTATTCTGCTAATGCTCACATTTGTATGTTACTAAAGTGCAGGGATGCTCAAAAATGTTGTCCATTCAATCAACTTTAGCGAGCTTTAAGCGCCACTTTTGCCATGGGCTGGCTTTGGTAAATACCAGTAAGTTGCCAAGTAACACTATTGCAACGCCGCTTAAGCTTACTAATGTCCATTGGTAGCCTTCGAAAACGGTTGATAAACCTAGCGCCACTACTGGGAAAAGCACAGTGGCATAGGCGGCTTTTTGCGGGCCTAATTTCCCCACTAATACCAAATAAAAGCTAAAGCCTAATACCGAGCCAATTATCGCCAGATATATCAAACTACCTAAGTACAGCGGCTCGGTGCTAAAACCAAACTCTTGGCCACTTAACAAGCCCCAAACTAATAGCAGCGCTGCGCCATAAGCCATGCCATAAGCGTTGACCGAGAGTACCGATAAACCTTGTTTTTGTTGTTTGGCCGAGAGCATGTTACCCAGCGAAAAGCAGTAGGTCCCTGCTAGCGCCATTACTAAACCAAGCAATTGTTGGCTGGCGGTTTCGCTATGGCTGATATCAGGGTAAAACAACAGGATAATGCCGCTTATACCCAATATGCCTCCGCAGATTAAACGCAAGCTAGGTTTTTGCCCATGAAACAGCCAGCTGTTGCCCATGTTCATAATTGTCGCGATGGAAAATACTATTGAGATTAAGCCACTTGGGATGTACTGGGCAGCATGGTAAAACAGCATAAAATTACAGCTAAACAAACATAAACCCAGCAATAAGCAGCTGCCATGTTGTTTTAAGCTAAGCCTTTGTAGGCGTTTGGTAATAAGCAGAAACAGCACCAATACCAAGGAGGCAAGGGCAAAGCGGTACATGATAGAGTTGGCAATCGGCACGTCGCCAATTTGATAGGCAATGGCTAACCAAGTGGTGCCCCATATAAATACGGTTGCGAAATAAATAAAGCCTATCATTACAGCCTCCTGCTGGTGTCACTAAAAGCGTAGTGTCTCAGGTGGTCGCTAGGAAGTATTTCAGATTATTGCGCTGCCTTAGTCGTTTTTATAGATTATTGCGTTTTTTAAGACGGTTGCATGTCTTTGGTAAGTTTTAAGCGGTGTTTGCCGCGGCTGGCTTTGGTTTCTAAGTAGTAATGGTTATCTACTTTTCGATATACACCGGTGCTTTGCAGCTCTTTTACCGCAATACCATTTTGCTCTAAAGCGGCTTGTTTTTTGGGGTTATTGCTAAGTAACTTTAATTCCGACACTCCCATGGCTTTAAGCATTTGTGCCGCTTCGCTAAAGTCGCGTAAATCGTCATCAAAGCCCAATTGATTGTTCGCCGAGTAAGTATCTACGCCTTTAATCTGTAATTCATAAGCATCTAGCTTGTTGTACAAACCAATGCCGCGGCCTTCTTGGCGCATATATAAAATAATGCCGCCTTGCTCAGCCATTTTTTCGATAGCTTCGTTTAGCTGTTCGCCACAATCACAGCGAGATGAGCCAAATACGTCGCCGGTTAGGCATTCTGAATGGATCCGCACCAATGGGGTAGTTTGTTGGCTATCGGCATTTTTAAATACCAAGGCAACGTGTTCTTTGTCGCTGTTTAGGTCGGTAAATGAGAGCATTTCAGCAGGAATATCGCTACGTCGGCCCACCTGAAAGGGGACGCGAGTGCGAATACTACTTAGTTTTTCTGCTGGTTTCATTTAAGCGCTCCATTACTACAGCTTATGGCGAGGGCGAAGTGTATAAATTCATTATACCAAATGCAAAGCAATTCCTAATCGTAAATCGTTTGTGGTTATGCCTTTATGGTTTAAAAAGCCTCATCTACATTAAAGTAGAAGCCGCTTTCACCATCACCAAAGCCCATGTCTAAGCGCAAGTTCACTCGGCTTTTTACTTCGAAGCGGTAGCCAAAGCCGGCGTTGGGCAGTATTTCTTGGCTGCTAAATTCATCCAATGTCGGGGCTACTGCGCCGGCACCTAGCCAAAATACTAAGCCGTGCCGTCTGGGTAAATCCCAGCGATACTCTATTTGGCTCATCATCATTTGTTTGTCACGATATCGGCCTGTGGTATAGCCACGTAAGGCCGAGCCTCCACCTACGGTAGAAAGCATGTGCCAAGGTACATCACCATAGCTAAAGCGGCTTTTATATTGCCAAGCAAGCACGCTATCTCGCGGGCCTAAGCGGTAATACTCGCTATAATTAAAGCTAAGAGTTTGAAAGCTATCGTTGCTACCAATATGCGGGTGATACCAGCCAGCATCTAGTTGCAATAATCTTCCTTCATAGGGATTTCGTACCACGTCTCGGGTGTCGTAGTTGGCTTGGAGGGTAAGGCCTACTGCACTAGAACTTGATTCAAGAATGCTGCTATCTACTTCGCTTTGGGCTGGGGCGATCTCACTGGCTTTCGCGTAGCTAAAGTCAAAGCCTGCGCCGATAAAGGCTGAGTCAGCCACACGACCAAGTAACATAGGGCGTAACGAAAATTCCCGATGATTAAAATCAACCCGGTTATTGTCTTGATGGTTTTGCTGATATCCCACCCCATAGAAAACATCGGGAGCATCGGCGATATCTGCATCAACATAAAGGCGCCACTGGTCTTCTTTGAAAAAGCTGCGGTTGTCGATGGTCATGCCGATTGAGCCATTAATCGAAGCAAAGCCGTTAATCACCAAAGAAGAGGTTTGGCTTACTTGGTCGCTTTCATCAATTTGGTACAAACCAATGGCGGAAATGCCCACTCCTAAAGACAGTTCTGGATTATAAAATGGCCCGGGCAGTACGCTAAAATCGATGGCTTTGCTGCTATCATAACCGCCGTCGGCGCCTAGCTTTTCTAGAATGTTATCGATAAAGCTGCCATCGGCTTGGCTTTGCTGCTGTTCGGCTAAATCTGCTGAAGCCAAGGCACTGCCACTTACAGCGGCAATAAAATAAACCAGTTTAATCATTTAATTGGGCACCAATATGGGCTTGCAGCTCTAACTCATCTTGCAGCTGGTTATAAGCAGATATCGCCAAAAACTTGCGGTTGCTAAAACCGTTTTGCCAAAGGTGATTGGGTATGTGGCTAAAGCTTGCTTGGTACTTGGGGGCTACTTCTAGCCACTGTTGGGCAACGCCGCCCATATCGATGCCATGAACAATCGCGGGCAGCGAAAGTGGCATAGGGCTAGCTGTTTTGGCAAACAGCGGTTCAAGCAATGGCCAGTTCACATCTTGCTGAGCAAGCTGCTCCGGCACTAAGTAAGGATGCTGTTCTTTGCCTAAGCGATAATGGCGTTTTAGTAGCATAAACTTACTGGGCAGTGCTTGATTTGAATCCCACCAGTGGCCGTCTATGGCATCAAACATGGCATTAGTTTGCTGCTTTGATACTGGCTCCAACTGCACAATAGACGCGCTTAACCATTGGCTCATGTGCTGGTTATAGAGCTCTCTGGTCATGCTTAGGTTGTTTACCACCAAAGCCAAACCAATTTTTGCGCCTAGCATGTTTGAGTAGAGATCTTCTGGCGAATAGGCTGATACTTCTTCAGACCATGGACGCCAGCTACGGTAACCATGCCATTGGGCAATTTCGTGTGCTTCGGCCATTGAATACGCCATTCTCGCTGCTAATTGCGCGGCTAACTCCCAGCGTTGCTGGTGGCTTAAATGCTCAACCTTAAAGGCTTTAATGCGAATTTCTCTGGGGCCGATTTCCGCGGGTAGCTCAATAGTAAATGCTTGGCCTAACTGTGGATAAATGCGCTGAAACAAGGCCACGGTGTTGTCGGCAGTATCACGAACATGGGCTAAGTCGATAAAGCCGCCACGCAAGGTATAAAGTTGGCCATTGTTTTCGCCGCTGCGGCGACCCTTAGGTTCGCCACGTTGAAAGCTCCAGGTGCCCGCTTCATAGGCGTGTGGGCCAATTTCATCTAGTGATAAAGTATTGGCATAACGGAAAAAAGGTACCTGTACGCTGCCTACTTTAACCTTGTGGGCGTTGCCAAAAGCGCAGCAAGGTCTTACGTCTTCTGGCATTCTGGCTAAGCTAAATTGTTGCGGAGTTTGTTGGCTAAGTAGCTGTAAATCAGGTTGCTCGCTTAGCGCACTTTGCACCGCTTCCGTTGTTGGTTGGTTGCGAGTCTGCCAATTATTGCTCGAACAGCCAGTTAATAGGGCGATTAAAGCTAACAAAGCCAGCGGGTTAATTAAGCGACCGTTGTTAGTTGTATTGGCAGTGCAAAGTTTGTTCATGGTTCTCATTCAATAAAAAGCGTTATTGCTTGGCTAACAGTGCTGGGATGTTCATTGCTAATGTTATGCGGGGCGTTTGGTATCACCATCATGGGGGCATCTAAATAGCGCGCCAATTGTTTGCCTTGCTGTAAGGGAAATACTCGATCGTTCTCTCCCCAAATAACCAGGGTAGGTGGCATCTTTTGTGGTTCTACTTGCGGGGCGAGTTGGTCTCGGTATTCCGGCAAGGTTTCTATTAGTTGGCGTTTCTGAGCCTGCCAAAGAGCAAAGTAGCGTTGATAGATTTGCTCATCGATAGCGTGGGGCAGCGGTGGAAAATGACTAAATACGCCCTTTAGTAAATGGCGCATTTGCTGGCGATTTTCAGGTACAAAAATATCGGCTGGCTGCTCTCGCTCAAAACGCTGACTAAGTTCAAGCAGCTCTTGGTCACTGATAAAGGTGCCTGGACTAGAGAGTATTACTGCTTTTTTAATGCCTGTTTGCTGGGCCATCATGTCGTAAGCGACTAGCCCCCCATAGGAGATGCCTACCAAATTAAATTGCTCTACGCGCAATTGCGCCAAGAGTTGATCAACCGCTTCTCGTTGGGTGCTAATGTTCGCATCGCCTTGACTATAAGAGTCACCAAACCACGCTAAATCTGGGGCTATTACTCGATAGTGCTGGCTAAGTTCTAGCATCATTGGCAACCAGGTTGTGGTGGCTGTACCGCCAAAGCCATGCAGCAATACTAATGGCTCACCGTGGCCGCCCACCCAGTAACGCAGCTGACCGCCTTCAGCCAAACTGAGTTCACTTTCGGTAAACTGCGCTTTTTGCAGTTGCTTGGCATCTAATTGCTCTTTAACCGCTAAGGCAGAACAGCCGCTTAGGCTTAACAGTAAAGCCAAACGGAGCAACCAGCGGGGAAACATATTCATTATGCGCATTAGAAGCGGTAGCCTAGACCAAGCATAAAGCTACTGCGTTTGCCAAAGCCTACTTCCAGCAAAGCATCTACATGCTCGGTAAGCGACATTTGTCCGCCCACTAAGGCATTCCATTTTTCTTCTAGGTGTTGCGTAACCACAAACTTACCGCCACTAGGCAGTGGTGGTGGAAGATTAATACCTATGTCGTTGAGGTTGCCGCTAAAGGTTTGCTCAACGTTTTGATACATCGCACCGCCCCAAACCTGAATATCACGCCCGCCCACTTCCCAGCGGTAACCTGCGCGTGGGGTGACCACAATGGTGCTGATTTCCCCGTCTAAAATATCGAGATCGGTATTGGTGTAGTTAACATCAAGCAAAGCAAACCAGTTCCCCACGCCGCCCACTATTGTTGTGCCTGCACCGTAGGTTATACCGCTAAAGTTTAAGCTGAAATCGAAGGGGTCTCCGATAGGCATACCAGCGAGATCTACTTGAACATTGGCAACACTGCTGCCTTTGGTTTGCCCAAGTACCCCATATACATTCATGAAGGGCAATACCCAAACATCTCCGCGCAGAGTAAGAGTTTCTGAGTCTTGAATAGCGTGGCTACCACTAACACCGACCAGATTGTCGATGGCGCTACCAAGGCCAGAAAAGGCCACGCTATCCACAATTAGCGGCTGCGACATGCTCATGTAGTTAATGCTAAAGCCATAAGGCTTTGGCAGTTTGTGGCCCAAATCGATGGCCTCTTGCGCCCAAATGGGGAAAAAAGCCTGGTATTGCTCACTTTCGCTACTGGGCTGCGTCGAGTTTTCTGCAAAGCTAAATAGGGGAACCAATAGCGTTAAAGCGCTAAATCCCGGCAGAAAATTAGGTAGTTTCATGTACGAGCTTGTCTCAATTTTGCGTAAAAACAACAAAGCAAAGATCGCCAACATCACTCTACTTGCACGGTAGCGTGTTTACGTCCTTGTGGTTTGGAGGGTAGCGCATTGGAGAGTATTCTTAATACGCGCTACGTAGCCTGAAGTACTCAGGTTCTATGCTTATAAAAGTTGGCGAGATCTTAGTAGGGCAATAACTCTAATGCAAGTAATTACTGAAATTCATTAACTTGCTTAGCAGGGAATGTTGGTGATATTTTCTATACTTAATGCGCAGCACCATAAGGAGGTGGTATGAGCAATAAACTTTCAGACCATCGCTTTATTCAAGGTAGCCATGTATTTGAGCGACTTAATCAAGCACGGGCGGTGTTGCATAATAGCGTTAGCCTTGGCGAACAGTTAGGCTTTGCTAGTTGGTCTAATCAAGATGACCGCACCTCTTATCACCGCCCTGAGCATCACACCTTAAGTGTTTATCTTGCTGGTGGTTATCAAACTAAGCGGCTGATTGGCTCAGACCTGGTGAGTGGCGGTGCTCCGGGTAAACTTTGTTTAATGCCTGCTGGGCATGAATCTCGTTGGCAAGTAGATGGCGATTTGGCTTTTGTGCATTTATATTTTAGTGATAAAGATCTGAGCCAAAGTATTGAGCAAATTTGGGATAAAAGCAGCACAGGTTTTGATGTGCAAGATCTTACTTTTGCTGACGATCTCGCCGTAAGCAGTCTCATTCAGCAGTGGCTACTTAAGCTTAATTGGCAAGACGATGCCGACCGTTTAGCCTTGGACCAACTTAGCCAACTGCTGCTTGGCCATATAAGCAAACACTATCTAACTAAACAGTTAACTGAACCAAGCTTAAGTGGGGGGCTTGCGCCGTTTCAGCTTGCCCGTTGCCAAGAGTTTATAGAGGCCCATTTAGCCGACAAACTGAGTTTGCATCAGTTAGCCCAGTTGGTGGATTTAAGTGACTATCACTTTGCCCGTATGTTTAAACAAAGCAGCGGGTTAAGCCCTCATCAATACCTAAGCCAGCGCCGTATCGAGCGGGCTAAAAGCTTATTGCATACAGGTGAATTATGTTTGGCAGAAGTGGCTTATCAAACCGGGTTTTCTTCCCAAGCGCATTTTAGTGCTCGCTTTAAGCAACTAACTGGCAACAGCCCAGCCAGCTTTCGTAATAAAAGCTAGCTTTCGCGCTTAGGCATTCTTAAATAACTACCGGAAAGTCTTGTTCTGGGTGGCGCAAAATCTCAGCTTGGTAATCAAATACATGCTTAATGTTGGCTTGATTAAGTACTTTTTCTGGCGTTCCGTCACTGCAAATTTCACCATCTTTAAGCAGTAAAATTCGCTGGCAGTAACGTGAGGCAAGGTTTAAGTCGTGCACTACGCTAATCACCGTAGCGCCTTGCCGGCTTAGCTTTTCGGCGTGTTCCATTAATACTTGCTGGTGGCTTAAATCCAGAGCGCTGGTGGGTTCATCCAATAGCAGAATTTGTTGCTCAACCGGCGTAGTGGCTAATTGGGCGGTAACACGCGCATAGTGGACGCGCTGCTTTTCACCGCCAGAAAGCTGCGGGTAGGGCGTATCCTTATAATGCCAAATGTCCATTAGCTCGAGCTGCTGCTTGATGATCTGTTGTTGATCTTGGTAGCTCAAACGGCTGTTGATAAGCCCAAGGCCAACCACTTCACTAACGCTAAAAGCAAAGCTTAACTCAGAGCTTTGTGGCAACACGGCTAAGTGGCGGCTAAGCTCTGGCTTATCCCACTCGGTGCGGGGTTTGCCAAGAATATTTATTGCACCAGCTTGTTGCTGCCTATCGCCACAAATAAGTTTAAGTAGTGAGCTTTTACCGGCGCCGTTGGCGCCCAATAATGCGGTATGTTGGCCAGCGGCAAAGCTTAATGAAAGTTGCTTAAAAAGCTGCTTATTGCCTAGCGAAAAATCTAAGCCTTGCAGTTGAATACTGTTTGATAAAGACGACATAGAAACCCTAAGCAATTCGCTGGCGCTGTTGTAACAGCAAGAAGATGAAAAACGGTGCGCCAACCAAGGCCGTAACAATGCCAACAGGCAGCTCGGCAGGGCTTATCACTAAGCGAGAAAGCAAATCAGCCAGTAACAATAAGGCTGCGCCCAATAATGCGCTATAAGGAATTAAGCGTTGATGATTAGGCCCTAGCAGCATGCGAATTAAGTGCGGAACGACCAAGCCCACAAAGCCAATTAAACCTGATACCGATACAGCGATACCAACACCTAAAGCAGTAAAGAAAATTAATTGGCTTTTAAGTTTTTGAACTTGAATACCTAAGTGGCCAGCTTCGGCTTCGCCTAACAACAAAGCATTTAAGGCTTGGGCTTTGCGCATAAATACCACTAGCAAAATAGCTAAAGTGACAAAGGCTAATACTATGTTGCTCCAGGTGGCGCCAGCTAAGGAACCCATTTGCCACAAGCTTAAATCACGTAGCATTTGATCATTGGCTAAATAGCTTAATAAGCCTATGCCTGCGCCAGATAATGCGCCAACAGCAATACCGGCTAATAGCATCATTACTACCGAAGTACCGTTAGGTGTAGTACCTAAACGATATACCAATACCGTTGTTACAAAGCCGCCAATAAAGGCGAACAGTGGCACTGCTAAGGCGCTAATAAAATCGGGCAGTTGCCAGTTTACCAAGCCCAGCAATACAATCGCGATAGCTGCACCAGCAGCACTGCCGCTAGACACACCAATAATGCCGGGGTCGGCCAGCGGGTTGCGAAATAGCCCTTGCATTACCGCGCCACACATTGCCAATATTGCGCCAACCGCAATACATAATAGGGTTCGCGGTAAGCGAATGCCCGTTACCACTAATTGATAATGCGCCGGTGCATCGCTTTCTAAGTTAAAGGGCAGCAAAGCACTTAGGGCATCACTCACCGGAATACTCATTGGCCCTTGGGTGACAGACAACAACGCAGTGGCTAACAATACCAGCAAAGCCACGGGCAGTAGCCATCCTGAAAACAAGGCATTGGGGTTAGCCGAATGCTGAGAAAATAGAGACATTAATACAACCTAGTAATTACAATGGCGAAGGTTTGAGCCTTCGCCAGCAAGGGGTTAACGATTTACTGCAAGCGTTGGCTTAGGCGCACCGCTTCATCTATGCTTGCCAAGCCTAAGCCACCAATAAGTGCATGTCCATCAATCGCATAAATTGCCTTGGTTTTTCCAGCAGGGGTCGCAGCTAATACCGGAAAACTGCTTAACACACCTTGTACACCACCTAATTTATCTAAGCTGCGTTGGCTAAACAGCAAGAGCTCTGGCTGCATAGAAAGTATCGCTTCATCTGATAGCGGCTTGTAGCTGTTTAAATGTGGTTTGGCGAGGTTTACCGCACCTGCTAGCTCCATAATGCTATTGGCAGTTGTATCGCTGCCCGCAGTGAGTAGCTTTTTCGCATCGTGGCTCATAAAAAACAGAGTATTCATTGGCTTGGCCGATTGTGAATATTCGTCTAGCTGAGTTAGCTGTTGTTTTAGCTTTTGATGCAACTCCGTGGCTTTGGCTGGGTGACCTAGCAGTGTAGCTAAGGCATCAATCCGCTGCTCTAGGCTGGCAACCGTAGACTGGCTGTTTAATCGGTGGATCTGAACGCCAGCTTGCTGCAGCTGATTAAGACTGCTGTCGGGGCCCATTTCATCACTGCCAATTACTGCGTCGGGCGCAAGAGCTAACAAACCTTCGGCACTAAGTTGGCGATGATAACCCACTACTGGCAGCGAAAGGTTGCTGGGTAACTGGCTGGTAGAATCTACCGCAACAATCTGTTGCTCAGCATCTAAGGCAATTATGATTTCAGTGATGTTAGCGCCAGCGCTTACTACGCGTTTTAGCGGTTCAGCTTGCAGCGCTGTGCTGGCAATAAGGCTTAGCCCTAAACAGGCAGAAAACAGCGGGGAGAGATGGCGCTTAATCATTGTTCTTTTCCATAAGTATTTGGGTGGTTTTAATATCTAGCTGTTGCAACAGCTCTAACATTTTTAATAGGTGTTCAACGGGCACTTGGCGCTCGCTGGCTAAGCTCACGCTGGGATCACTTTGCTGACTAGTTTGTTGTTTTATGGCTTGTTCAAAGTCGGCAAACGTTTGATAACGCTGCTCATCCAAGCCCCAAATAGGGTTATCTTGAAACAAACTAAGCTGCAGCTCGGCAGGTTCACTGGCTACGCTGCTTTGCTCTTGGCTGGTGCTGGGTAAATCCATATCCATTTGGTAAACCCGGCTATTAGCGGTGAGTAGCAAAAAAACCAATACGATAAAAATAATATCGAGTAGGGCGGTTAAGTCGGGCACCATGCTAAAACTATTGTGCTGTTGTTCGATGCGGATCATGCTGGCGCGTGCTCTAGCTCTTTAGTCTTCGCTTCAGGCTGAAATGCCGCTAAAGTACGAGCATCATCGGCAAGAGTATTTACCCCTTCAATCATTAGATTTGCTTGGTTAATGGTGGTTTCTAATTCATGAATAATCCGGTCTTTCCAAAGGCTTAAACCATGAGCAAAAGCCAGTGCCGGCACTGTAACTAATAGGCCAGCGGCAGTGGTATACATGGCTGTGCCTAAACCTTGCGATAACATGGCGGGGTTAACGGCTTGCTCGCTTACTGCCAGCGCATCAAACATTTCTATTAAGCCGAGTACCGTGCCCAGTAAGCCCAACAAAGGGCTAATTAAGGCCAGTATGTGTAAGGCTTTTAAACCTCTAGCCAGTTTTTGTTGCTGCTGGCGCAGCCATACTGCGGCGATTTCTTCTCGTAGGTTCTTAGCTTGATCTTTATGTACTAATAACAAGCAAATGGCTTTGCGCGCCAAACTGCGAGATTGCGAAAAACACTGCTTTTGATTTTTGCAGGGGGCTTTTTTACTGGTAAGTAAATGGGTGGCAAGCTTAAGCCAGTTACGTTGGTGAATAGCAATGTGAGTAAAGGCTAAACTGGCGATGCGCTCAATGATGATGGCGCAGGCCAATACCGAGCAAAGTACAATTGGCCAGCGTAAATCGCCCAATTGCTCCGACGTTAAAATGTTGCTTAGCGCACCAAGCTGTTCAGAAGATATTATTTGCATAAACTTAACTCAAATTGAAACGAATAGGGATAAGCGCGCGCGAAGCTTGAGCTTGGCCATCTACAATCAGGCCCTTAAACTGCCAGCGCTTCACCGCCTTTAATGCCGCTTTGTCCAAGCTTTTTACGCCCGAACTACTGTTTATTTCACGTTTGGTTTGTCGACCTGTTGGGTCTAACCAAACTTCTACCATTACTGTGCCTTCTAAACCGCGTTTTTTAGCCACCCTTGGATACACTGGCGCAGTAGGCGGTTGAGCAAAGCGAGGCTGGGTATTAATGCGCGGCAATTTAGACAAACCTTGCTCGGTTTGCGCCTGACTATTTACTTGGCTAGCACTTGCTTGAGCGGTGTCTAACTCTTCAACAGGCTCGCGCTTAGGATCAGGCTTTGCTGCGGGTTTAAGGGGTTCTGTAGGCGTCTTTTTAACTTGCTCCGGCTGCGGCGGTTTATGCTGGGCAAGTTGATTTTGCTCTCTAGGTTTAGGGGGCTGTTTTTCACTCGGTGTGTCCTTTACTACAGGTTTTACTTCCGCTGTTTTTTGCTCAACTGGGCGAGGTGTAGGCTTGTTTGTTAGCGCCTTTGGGCTTGCTGGCTCTGGTTTTACTAAGGGCTTTACTGGCAGAGTCTCAGGGGTTAAGGCCTTTTCTGAAGGTGTTTCAGTTTGTTCTGTTGCCACCACCGAGGTATTTATTGCCACAACACTTAAACTTGGCGCTGCCGTTTGGCCGCCACTACTTTGTGTTATCTCTTTGATGTTGGGCTGCATATACATAAAGTAGCCATGTATAGCCGCTGAAATTAGCACGGCCAAACTAAGCTTCCCCATCTTTTACCCTTACACCATTAACCCGACATTGGGCCTAGGATACTGGCAAACAAAAAATAAGTAAATACAAATGATAATGATTTGCATTTGATTTGTTGCTAGGTTAAGGTGGCAAACAGTTAAGCAGTTTGGCCTATTGTCCAAACAAGCCGCTAATAGCAAGCAAGATAGGAGAGTTAAATGGCCTTAACGCCAGCCGAAGTAGTAGAGCAGCACAGCGAATTAAGTGTGGCTCAATTGGCAGAAAAAGCGCAATGCAGCGAAGCAGAAATTGTACAAGCTCTGCCGGAAGAATGGGCCTGTTGGTTACCTAACGAGCAGCTGCAATGGCTAATGTACGATCTCCCAAGCTGGGGACCAATGACCACCATCATTCAAGTGGCTGGTTCAGTATTTGAAATAAAAGATAACTTTCCTTGTGGTAAACCAGGCCACGGTTATTACAATTTAATGGATAAGCAAAGCCATTTACATGGCCATTTAAAGCTAGACAACATTGCTAGCATTGCCTTAATTAGTAAGCCCTTGCGCGGCACCCAAAGTTACTGTTTTCAGTTCTTTGATGATAATGGCAGCACTATATTTAAGATTTATTTAGGGCGAGATCGCAAACGCGTATTGTTGCCAGAACAAGTAGAACGCTTTGAATTGCTAAAGCAAAACATGGCACTAACGGAACTAGAGAACCAACAGTAATGATTGATAAAAAAGCACGCTTGGCATCGCGCCTAGGCCCCGAAATAGCAGAGTTTGTTGCTAGCAAGCAGAGTATTTTGATTGCCTCGCTGGGGGAAGATGAATTCCCACATAGCTCGTACTCGCCATTTATTTGTTACCAAGGGGCGTTTTACATTTTAATTAGCGATATTTCCAAGCATGCCGATTACTTGCGCGCTCACAATAAAGCCGCCGTAATGCTAATTGACGACGAAGCCGATACTAAGCAAATTTATGCCCGTAAACGCCTAAGTTACGACGTTATTGCCAAGCAAGTAGACGACGAACCGCGCGAGCAAGTGATTGATTTACTCGAACAGCGCCACGGCGAAATTGTTGGCAACTTACGCCAACTAGCCGACTTTAGCCTGTTTGCTTTAGAACCGATTAAAGGACGTTATGTAAAAGGATTTGGTCAAGCCTTTGATATTAAAGGCCTAGACGATGTCGATTTTGTGCACTTGAAGGAAGGGCATAAAAAGCGGGCTTAATTGCCCGTGGGTTTTACACCCGTTGGGGCTTAGCTGCCCTTGTACGTAAGTACTCTCTCCACACTCAGCGAAAGCTGAAACCTTGGGTCTTATTAGACTGTAGCTGCACTAGTATTGGTGCAGCTTTTTTTATGCCTTTAAAACAACTAATTGTCCTGACTAAGTTTAATTCGGCAGGTTGCTCACTTGTTTTTGGAGACAAACAAGCTTTGAAAGTAATTTATGCTGTGATGTTTTGGGTAAAACCAAGCTTTATTCGTCCACGTTGATTTGTTTGTTAGCTGTAATTTGCCAGCTATTTAAATAAAAGAATACGACACCATGCACACTACCAATTAAACCAACTACCAAGCTTACTGGAAGTGAAATTGTAAAAATGTACTTTATTACTTGCCACCAATTAGCGCCAAGTAGCGCACTTCCAGCAGCCATAACTTCAGAAGATATACTCCAAAGCCAAAATATGACAGCAGCTATAAAAGCCCATTTAAAGCCATCAATTGCGTAAAGTTTGGGCGTTGCCTTCCCTTCAATCAAAGACTTAGCCAAAAAAGAAGAACGGTAAGATACCAAGGTTGAAATAGGAACTAAAACAAATAGCATTGCGGGTAGTGCACCCCACCAGTCAGAAGCCAGTAATATTCCAATTGATGACCAAACTACCAGCGTAATGATTCCATTTGTTATTGCGATGTGCCGATTGATCACGATATTTCCATCACGCCTCGTTGTGGCCTTTGTCCACGCGAGGAGCGCAACGACGAGAGATTGTGGATTTGCTTTGTTAGATTTCATGTTGAAACTGCGCCAACGCTTCCATTAGATACTTGACCGCTTTTTGCCTGTAACGCCACGGCTTTACAGATGCTGGAAGCCGGCTAAGCCAATGAGAATTTGGTCCCTTTATTCTGCCCGCTGACAATTGATGCGTAGTTGGAAGATTTTTCAGACTAAGCACCCGTATCGCTTCTTTAAGCTCCGCAACAGAGCAAAACCTAAACTCAAACCCGTTGAACTCTACATAACAACATGGATAACCTAATCCACGTACCGGTTTGGGTAATGCCGGCTCGTATTCCTCTGCATATATCCAGGGTACATCACCCACTTGTTTGTGCACCCAGAAGGTCATTGGACCCGGAATAAATTCTGGTTCAAAAGCTATACGGGTCTTCTTCATGAAATCGAACGCCTAAAGCAGTGGCGAGCATTAGAAAGTCCAGCCCGCAGGGCAATGCTGCTTTTGCTTGTTATGTGTTGATACTTATTCATTGAAAATGAGCTTCCGTGTCTGTTCAGCATCTTGTAACAAACTCTCTACTTGAACCTCTGCGCTTGGATTCAAGTTAGTGTATTCATCGCGCAAGTATTCTATAACCTCTTCAGCATCCCAAGGTCCTAAAGAGGCTTTATAGCTCTCATAAACGTCCTGAATTTGTCGCCAAGATTCGTAACTCACTTTTGATATGAGCATATCATCTTCGAGATGGATAATTGTAATCCGCATACTTTTACACATAACCCTCAGCTAAGTCGCTCGCAAAGCGCGTCCTTACTAGAGCTGCTTGTTAACTGTTGAGGCCAAAGCATTGGCTTCCCTCTGTATTTAGAATACCAATAGTAAAAGCTGAGATTGCTAGGCAAACGAATAGTGTAATTGAGACCTTGCGCCAAAACTTTCCTTTGTAAGATAACACTGAGTCAGGCAGTGAGATATCTCCCAATAAGAGCTTCCATTGCGGCCCATCATAGCCTTCTAGTTTTGCAAATTTTTGCATACGAGATGATGCCAAGTTCCCTGCTATAAGGGATATGACAAAGGTAATTAAAATTATCAGTTCGATATCAGTGCAAGTATTCATTGAGTACAATTAACAGCTTAATAAGAGGAAAGATTCCTTGTTTAAACAAGGAATTTTTCCTCTTATCATACATTTGATAAAACCCAGATTATCACCTTTCCTAAGTTACATCAGCCACCTAGCTCGAAAAATAACAAGAATGTCAGCACAAAAGAATGCAGGGTTCTTAGGTTTATTAAGGGTAGTTTTAAGGAAGCTGTATCACTAATGGGGCAAAAGTTAGTCACACTCTTCGATCTCAAAATCTGCAGTGGCTTTCAAGTATGTTCTCGATATCGATGAATCAACCATAAAGCAGCGATGACCTGTAATCTTATTAACTTTAAGTAAGTAATCGATTCTCGTTGTTGGCTCTGACTGCTTTACTATCAAAATCGATCGTTCCATTAGCGACAAGGTCAACAACACGCATATCGCTATCATCAGCAGACTTTTGAACCTATCCATATATACCTCTCTGAAACCCATAAGGTTAAGTTCTAGCATTAGTTATTGTTTGTCAAATTTGATGTTAATAGCTTATGAATAGCTTTGTCTAAACACGCTTCGGGGCAGGTATGTGTTTATTCGTCCTGCCCACTTCCTCCATTATTGCCGAGTCGCGGAAGTGACAAGTGTTCAAGCAGAGCACTGTTTGAGCGAAGCGAGTTACGTAAGCGCGTTTGCGGTTGATATTTATATGTCATAAGAACGCAGCCTTCAGTATTGCCGCTTGTTGCTCAAATAAAACATGGTCAGATTTAGAGTAAGATCTGGCAACATTTATCCACTGAATTCCCGTTTCATCTATATGACGAAACTCAATTTGTAATGCGTATTTTGAACAACAATACAGACCAAAAACCAAACCTATGATCGTTAAGGATATGACTAAAACCTTTAACCAAATTGGTGAACTGTCTAAGCTTGGAATGGCAAGCCAAACTGCTCCAGAGAAGATAAATAGCCAAAAGATGATTTGCCCCAAATTATCGAGCAAGCTCAGTTTTTTAACTCTCACATTATTTATTTTTGATAAAGGATATGAGTCTTTTTTAAAGCTAAACACTTCTTGGCTTAGTTTGAAATCTGCTTCCTTGTACATAACTCCCTCTTTAGTTAACACTTTTCCAAAAAATAGCTTACCACTTTTTCTTATGTACATCAGTTGTCTAGCGTTAAAAGTAACAAAATTGTCAATAGCGGTTGTGTCTGTAGAACATTGGCTGAAAGTACTGGAAGCTTTGCTTTTAAGCTATCATGCCAAAGTACAAACCAAGTCACTCGACCTAAGGAATCAAGATGATCTTTACTACTACCGAATCAATAGCCGGCAAACCTACTAGCGAAGTATTAGGTGTGGTGACTGGCAGCGTGGTGCAGTCTAAACATATTGGGCGCGATATTATGGCGGGTTTTAAGAGCATAGTGGGTGGCGAAATTCGTGGTTATACCGAAATGCTAAGCGAAGCGCGTGATGTGGCGATTCAACGCATGGTGGAGAGTGCCAAAAACAAAGGTGCTGACGCGGTGGTGGGGATCCGTTTTACTACCAGTGCAATTATGGATGGCTCTTCAGAAATAATGGTGTTTGGCACTGCCGTTAAGTTAAGCCAATAAAGGCCGAGGGCTCGGCCTTTATTGGTTTTCTATTTACGAGTTAAACACGGCCACTTTTGCCGGGAGTTTGGCTACATCTCGGCGAGTAAATACCCCCAGCAAAGTAGGAATAATTACCAAGGTTACCCCTGTGGCAAACAGCTCGCCAAACACTAAAGATACGGCGGCTGGTTTTAGGTATTGCGCTTGTTCGGCGCTTTCTAACAATAAAGGGAGCAGGCCACACACGGTGGTGATGGTGGTTAAAAATATTGCCCGTAAGCGACTAGTGCCGGCTTTAATTAAAGCTTGTTTTAAAGGCATGCCAGCGCGGTAATATTGGTTGAAGCGGGTAATGAGCACCAGTGAATCGTTAATTACGATACCGGTCATGGCCATCATGCCAAACATCGACAAAATGCTTAAGGGCAAGTCCATAATGCCGTGGCCAAATATGGCGCCAGCAAAACCAAAAGGGATAACCGCCATAATGATGAGCGGCTGCCAATAAGATTTTAAAGGCACTGCCAACAAAATGTAGATCAACAGCAGGGTCATGATCATGGCCGATTTAAATCCTGCTTGTACCTCGCCTAGCTCTTCAAACTCGCCATCGGGGTTTATGCTTACTCCTGGGTAGCGTTGTTCAATGTCTTTAAAAATGGGGTGTAGCTTGGCTAGCACCTCTTCGGGTGATTGAACGCCGCGGTCTTGGCGCCAGTACAAATTAACTACTTGCTCTTGATTGCGGCGATAGAGCACTTCTGCGTGTTGCTCAAAACGCAGCTTAGCCACGTCGCCCAGCATTAATGATTCGCCGTTTTCTAAAAATATCGGCGTGGCGAGAAGCTGTTGGGTAGTGGTTTTTTGGCTGTGGTTATAACGCACGATAACTTTGGTTTCTTGGCCTTGTTGCAACAAACGGTGGATTTCACGCTCGCCAAAGGCGCCGCCGGCAAATAGTGCTAGTTGTCGTTGAGTTAAGCCTAGTTGGCGGCCAAAGTCGTTTAGCTCTATGCGCAATTGTTGGCTACCGCCACGTGCATCGTGGCGCACATCTTGCGCGCCCGCTAGGCGACTAACTTGTTCGCTTAGTGCGGTAGCGGCTAATACTGCAAGTTGGCGATCTTCTGCGCTAATGGCAAGGCTAGTGCCGCCCGCTGGTTCATCGTCGGCGGTAAACTCACTGGAGTAAGCCCCTTCTATACTGCCGTTAAGTTCGCGCCACTGATTAAGTAATAAGTTGTTTGGCAAGTTGCTAAGCGCTTCATTACTAATTTCTAAGGTGGCTTCTATCGAGCCGTAACCGTCTGACCAAATGAGTAGGTTGCTAATGGGGTGTTGCTGTAACTGATATTTCTCTTGAACTTGCTGGTTTAGTTGCAGTGCGCTTTGTTCTAATTTAAACAAGGTTTTTTGTTGTAGGGGCAGTGGAGCGCCGTCTTCCAAACTTACGTTGGCACTGATATAACGACCGGGAATTTCTGGGAAAATAGCACTACGAATAAGCCCTGTAGACCAAAAGCCGTAAGCTAAAAGCACTAAGGCAAAAAAGCTAATAAGGGTAGCGGTTTTGTTATCGATGGCTTTGCTCAATATGGGGCTATAGATTTTTTGGCTAAAGCGATTGAGCCCAGCTTGAGCCAGCTGTTGTACTCGGCGAAACCACGATGCCGATTGCTTATTGGCTGTTGAGGGGTAGCGAATTGCCGCTAAATGGGCCGGCAAAATCAATTTACTTTCGATTAGGGAAAAGATCAGGGCAAAAATAACTACCGCTGAAAAACTAGCGAGTAATTTGGCTAGCTCGTTATCTATCCATAACATGGGTGAAAACGCAGCAATGGTGGTTAGTGCGCCAAATACCGTAGCAACAGAGACCGACTCTAAGCCGCGCCATGTAGCCTTTAGTGCTTGCTTACTTTTACTGCGTTGTTCGTGAATGCTTTCGCCCACCACTACGGCGTCGTCGACTAAAATTCCTAATACCAAAATAATGCCAAATAGGGTGATGTCGTTAATGCTGTAGTTCATAAAACCCATGGCGGCAAAGGTACCCGCGATAGCGACCGGAATACCCATCGCTACCCAAATTGCCACTTTTAGCTCTAAGAATATGCCCAGCAGAATTAACACAATCAGCAAACCTTGCCAGGCGTTGTCGGCTAATCGGCTGAGTTGGTCCTCGATATAGGGCGCCATGTCGGCCATGGTGGATAGGCTTACATCATTTGGTAAATGCTCTGCTTGTTGGCCAAGTACTTGTTTAACCGCTTGGCTTACTTCGAGTAAGTTGTCTTGTTGGCTGGTGCTAATGAGCAAAGCAATGGCAGACTCGCCGTTATTACGTACAATTGAACCGCTGGCTTCGTAATCGCGATAAACATGGGCTAAATCACCCAAGGTTACGCTGCCGGTTGGGCTAGATAAAATGCCTAGCTGCTTGAGTTCTTGCAGATTGTCGGCGTAGCCATCGCCGCGCAACACCATGCGGCCGCGGGCGCTTTTTAGTTCACCGCTGCGGGTTTCTATCGACATTTGTTCAATGCGTGTCGACAGTTCTTCTAAGCTCAGCCGGTAGTTTTTAAGCTGCTCTAATTTTGGCTCAATAACAATTAGGGGCATACGCGCCCCCCAATTGCTAACTTTGGCTATTTTGGGGTGCTTCTTCAGGGCTAGCTCTACTTGGCGAGCAATCGGCTGCAATTGTTGGTCGGGCCGAGGGGCGGAGATAATCACAAATGCTGCAAGGTTGGTGTATTCATCACGGCTTATTTGCGGGCTTTCTGCCTGTACCGGAAAGTTAGCAATGGCATTTACCCGATTGCGAACATCTTCTATTAAACGGTTTAAATCGGTACCAGAGGTTTTACGCACTCTCACTTGAGAAAAGCCCGCTGAAGATTCGCTCACTATTTGTTTAATGCCAGTTAAATCACCAATGGCTTGCTCGATACGCTGGGTAACGCTTTGGTCAATTTGTTCGGCGGTTCCACCGGGATAGGCAACGCTAATAACCAAACTCGACGGCGCAATTTGAGGAAAGGATTCAACCCTTAAATGGCTAAGCGAGAGCATCCCCGCCACAATAATTGCCAGCATAAGGAGGTTTGCCGCGACGTTATTATGCAAAAACCAATGGCTTAGCTGTCTCATATTTGGCTCTCCTGCACAAAGCTTGGCTTAACGCGTAATCCCGGTAGTAATGAGGGCAGGGGATAAACTACTACGCTGCGAGTTTGCTCCGGCTGATTGACAAACTTTAGCCATACTGTGCTTTCGTTTTCATCCAGAATTGTTACTTGTTCAAGCTGTAATTGTTGCTTGCTGTCGATGGTCCATACTTCGCCATCTTTGGTTAATGCGCTCATTGGCAGTTTGGCCACCGCAGATTGCACACTTAAACTGACCTGAATGTTTACTTGTTGCTCGGGCAATAGCCGAGGTTTGCTTTGATAGGGCTTAGCCACACTTAACACCACTTGCCGTTGGCGAGTGGTGGCGTCTACTTGTGGCGCAATATAACGCACGCTGGCGGGCCAAGTTTTATTTTGGCGGTCGATAATGGTAATTTGCGGCTCGGCTAAACTGGCTTGAATCCGCGACCAGTGCAGCTCAGACACTGGCAAGGTAATGTCGATGCTTTCGCTTGAAGCTATATCAAACAGTGGATCGCCCACATCTAATTGCTGCTTGGGGCTAACGTAGCTATTAATGATGATGGCGTTAAACGGCGCGTCTACTTGGCTATCGTGCAGGCGTTGCAGAATACTTTGGTAGCTGCTTTTGGCTTGGGCTAGCTCGGCTTTGGCTGCCGCCAATTGAGGTTCGCGTCGAGCAAAGGCCGAACTGGCTGTATTAGATAACATACTAAGCGCAACGGTTTGTTCGTGCTTTTCTCGCTGGTAGTTAAGTTCGGCTAGCTTTATTTGGCTTAAGGCCGCGCTAAGCTCGGCTTGCAAATGAATGGGGTCGACTTTAAGCAACAGTTGTTGTTTAGAGACTAAACTGCCGGGGGTTAACTGCTCATCAAAGTTAATAATCTGGCCACTGCTTTGGGCTTTAACTTGGTTAAACCAACGGGCCTTGGTAATGCCGCTTAATAACAATTTGGGCTGATAATTAGTGGGGCTTACCTCTACCGCGCTAAGAGGTAGATAACCAACCTTCGCGGGAGCATCTTCTATTGCTTTCGGTTCCAAAATTACAATGGTGGCTAACGAGAGTACTAATAAGCCTATCGCCATTAAGATGGGTTTAATCGCCAGTTTTTTCACAAAAGCTCCTTGGCATCTATTGTTGAAATGGGGCTTAATCGCTTAATGATTTACAATGCACAAATTATAAAATTGCTCGCGGTAAGTACTGTCGCGACTTACTGGCGATTTTGTATTTTTGGAAATGACATACACTGACAAAGGCATCTGGATGGAATTGTTCAAAGGTTGTTTCTGTGCAAGTACAGCGGTGTGTGTTTGCGCCATTGTGCGGCCTAGCTGAGTTGTTGCTCTAGGGTAAATAGGCCAAATAGGGTATGTTGGCAAGCGCCTGTTTGTTTAAGTAAGTGCTTGTAAGTAAGTGCTTGTAAGTGGATGTGCGGTCTAGTCAAAACTTTGTGTTAAGGAGAGGGAATGTCGAATACCAAGCAATTGTCTTTGTTTGTTGATGTTGTGCAGCAAGGTTCATTTGTTAAAGCTGCTGCCTTGCACAATATGGATAATTCTTTGCTCTCTAAGCAGATAAAAAAGTTAGAAACTGAACTTGGTGTGCAGCTACTTAATCGTTCTACCCGTTCCTTTTCCTTAACTCCAGCTGGTGAAGAGATTTTCGATAAAGCCTTGCTGTTGTTAGATACCTTGGGCGACATTCAGATTATTGCTGACTCTTACCAACTGGAGCCTAAGGGCACCTTAAGAATTGTCGCGCCAATATTTTTTGGCCAGCAATACTTACAACCCGTGGTATCGCAGTTTATGAAGCAATACCCACAGGTAAAAATTAGCATGGTATTGGAAGATCGCCGCTCAGACATTATTGCCGACCACTTTGATTTGGCATTTCGTATTGGAAAGCTGAGCGCCTCTAACTTGATTGCAAAAAAGTTAGCAAATACTCACTTTGCTTTGGTTGCCTCTAAAAGCTTTGTTGAGCAGCACGGTATGCCCGAAACGCCAGAACAATTATTGGCGTTACCCGCAGTTGTGTATAGCAATGGTGAGCGGGTGCTCGATCATATCAAACTAGGTGCAACTCCACATAGTGAACCCAATCAAAGCTATCGAATGCGTGGCAATTATAAGGTAAGCGATGTACGAGCCTTAATGGGTGCGGTGTGTGATGGTTTAGGCTACAGCATGATTGACTTGTTTAATCTTGAGGCTTCAACCGAAACTTTGGGTTTAGTGCCACTGCTTACCAACTACCAAATTTCTACCATGGATACAGGCATTTATGCGGTGTATCCACATCGCAAGCAAACGGTGTTAGTGAAAGAGTTTATTGGTGCTGTGCAGCAATATATTGGTACTCCACCATTTTGGCTTGAGCACCTACCCAACTACCAACAGCTATATAAATAAGCCAAACTATCTCACCAGAAACATGAAGCTAGATTAAGTACTGGCCTGCAGAGTTATGGTCACTTACTTATCCCAAGTTTAGGTTAGATAGCAATAAAAAAGAGCAAGCATTGCTGCTTACTCCTTGATAGATCACTCCGGTTACTTATTTAACTAAACCGATACTTTAAAGCGGCTAAGTTGCTGGTTTAGTTGTTCCGCTTTCTCTATTGCTAATTGCGCAGCAGCTAAAGAGTCGCTGGAGTTTTCCAAGTTAATGCGGGTTTTATCGGCTAGCTCCGTTAGGTTGCGGTCGATATCTTCGGTTACATGACTTTGCTCTTCGGTTGAGGTGGCGGTTGAGACCGAAACCTCGCTCACTTTAGAAGTAGACTCTAAGATCTGATTAAGCGCTTCTAAGGTTTGCCCTGCTAAATCAACGGTGCCTTCGGCAACTGTGGAGCCTTTATTAATAGCATCTACTGCTTGGGTTACGCCGCTTTGTAGCGCTTCAATCATTTTCTGAATGTCTTCGGTAGATTGTTGAGTTTTACTGGCGAGGCTTCTTACTTCGTCGGCTACCACGGCAAATCCGCGGCCTTGCTCGCCAGCGCGCGCTGCTTCAATGGCGGCGTTTAAAGCGAGTAAGTTGGTTTGCTCGGCAATCCCGCGAATAACATCTAATACTGAGGCGATGCGGTCGGAGTCTTGCGATAGGTTTTCAACTACATTGGCGGCTTCTTGAACGGTGTTTGAGAGTAAACTAATGTGTTCCACCGATTCTTTAGTAACGTTTTGCCCTTGCTCGGTTTGGCTATTCACTGTATTGATTTCTTCGGCGGCGTGGTTGGCATTATTGGCCACTTCTCTAATGGCTGCCGCCATTTGTGTTACCGCTGTGGCTATCATTTCTACCGACTGATTTTGCTCTTTACTGACTTCGGTTGTTTGCTCAGATTTTTGAGCAATGCCAGCGATAGACTGGTTAAGCTCCACCGAGAATTTGTTTACATTGCCAATTAGGCCTTCTAGCAAATCTACAAATTGGTTAAAGCTGGTGGCTAGCTCGCCTATTTCATCATTACGTTGCACTTCTAGGCGTTGAGTTAAGTCGCCATCGCCTTGAGAAATGTCATTAATTCGGACGGTAATGCGAGTAATTGAATCAACTAGAATTTTAGGTCCAAAGTAAGCCAACAAAATAGACAGCACTACGGCAATGCTTGCCACAACACCTAGCATGCTGAGTTGACTGGTTACATCGGCAGAGGATTGCTGCTCAATATCATCGGCCAGTTTTTCGGCGGCTTCGGTAGCGATGTCGTAAAGCTCGCGTAGGCTTTCAAAATTTTGCACACTTTGGCCGGCACTTAAGGCAATGGCCTGCTTTTGCTTGCCGTCTTTAAGTAAGGTAAATACTTCGCTGCTGGGTTTCTTCCATTGATTAAATTTTTGCTCGAAACTTAGTAAGCCCTGAGTGGCTGCAGGGTAGTCGCTTAGTAAGTCTTTAAACTTTTGCATGCGTTGTTGGGCTTGTTCAGCATTTTCTTGGTAATTATCTATGAGACCAGCGATTGCTGAACTCGGTGCTTTTAGGGCTTCTAGCTCGGCTACTCTTGCTTGGTATAGGTCCCTATCAGCGTTTAGCACGGCTGCAAGGGCGGGTAGAATCTTTTCCTCTACGGTGACTAAACTGTTGTAAGTACTTTTGCCAACATTAAAACCAATCAGCGATACCAAAATTAATAACAAAGCATTCACGGCAAAAACTACCGAATACTTAAATCTCAAACTCTTAACATTCATGGTTACCGTCCGTATCAAACATATTACTGATAATTAGCTTATATAAAACAAAGCGATATAGCCTAAGTTATAAGTTTAAATTGTAGGCAAACAAAATTAAATTTGTATGGATGTTAAATTTTTTTACATATTTGAGCGTGGGTTTAGATTTTTTCATGGTTTACTGGCTGGTTGGTCATACATAAGGACTAAAGTGCAGGAGGGATGTTTAGCCAAGCAATCCCCCTTAAGCGCTAATGCATTTTGTTGGCGAGTAACTCTTGTAAGGCTAAGGGTAAATATCCGCGCAAACGCAGGCTTATTGTTTTTTGATGTTTCTGCCAGAGAATACCTAGATACACCATCGCTAAACCAATCAATGTTAGCGATATTGGAAACAGCCAACTGTCTTTAAATACTTGATCAGCAAGGTGGTAAAAGTAATAAAAGCAGCCCATGGCCGCAAAAACGACAAATACTCGGCGGGCAAGAATAACCCCTGTAAGCATCAAGGCTAAGTTAGAGAGAAAGTAGCCAAATTTTGCCCACTCACTATTGGATTCTTGAAAGCTTAAACCACACCAAAAGGTGAGTACGCCAAAGATATAAAGCCAAAATGCAAAATCGGCGCTGTGGCGACTGCGTATATCCACCCAAAAGGCCAGCAAGATCATCGCTAAACCAAAATACAAAGAGACCAGACTTCGCAAGTGAAAGTCGGGCCGTTCACCTGCCAACATGGCAGCGATGTCCATGCTCATATACCAAAGGGTGATGGCTAGCGGCATTAACATAAAGGGGTAACGATAACGCCAGCAAAGCACTAGGCCAACGATCAAGGTAGCAGCTTCCATATATAGCCAGTGCCATTGTATATAGCGGTGGTAATCATGATATTGACTAGAGCTGGGCCACCAACCCATGGCTTGCTGCAAGCCATATGTTGCCAAAGGGGTAAGGCAAATAACAAAAGTGGCGCATAAACCCGCTGGAATTATATGACCTTGTTGTTTAAAGCGTTGGCAAAGAAGTAGTGCCAACACCGAATACAACAGGCTAATGCTAACGATGCCCCAGCCTCCAAAACCTTCCCAAGCTAAGTTCATAAACAAGGTCATGGCACCTATAGCGATTAATCCGCCAAAGTAATACAACAAATGACTAAAGCTGAAATTAGCCGTGGTGTTTGATTGCAGCTCTAAAAAGCTGAGCAAGTTTTCAGCTTGCTGCTGGTTGATGATATTGGCTTCAACGGCTTGTTGTAATTTACGTTGGGTAATTTGAGTCATTAGTGAGTCCTAGTGCTACATTTCATCAGCTTGCCATTGTTCTTTTAAGAAAACTAAGTCATTTGTCAAAAATATCTCCCCTAGGCTTACTTGACATATAAGCCTAGCTGTCGCTTTACTTACTTATCCTAAATGTTGACGGACATGATTAGCCTATGGCGCTTAAGTTTCTGATAGCCATAATTATTTTTAGCTTTAGCAGCTGTTTGAGCGCCAAGCATTCAGGCGAGTTCTATCGTTTTTATGCCTTGAACTCTAAACCCGCTGGCTTTGAGGAAGGCGGTGAGCCGAAAGGCTATTATGCCGATATACTTAAGCTTGTTGCTCAGCGTTTGGCCTTAGATGATGCCAAAGTTGCGGTGGTTCCTTACCCAAGAATTGTAAATGAGCTGCTGCATAACGAACAAGGAGTGGTGATTTCTTGCTTGTTTCCCAATAAAAAGTTCGACCAATCGATTCACCAGCCAATTGCCGTAGCCAGTTTCCAAACGGCAGTAGTTAGCCTAGCGGACAAGCCATTTACCTGGGATAACTTTGAGGGTAAAAGGGTGGCTTCGTTAAGAGGGGCTAGCAAAGTTTATGGGCCAAAGTTGTATGATGCAGCCGAGCAGGGGCAAGTGACCATGCTGTCGGCGTCGACCTACTCACAGGCGCTTAAGTTGTTAGAGGCTGGGAGAGTTGATGGCTTTGCAGGCAACCTTGGGCTTATTTCGAATCTAGCACAAGAGATGGATATTGAGCTTGCCCAGCCTGCTTATTTAACTTCGACGAAGTCATATATCACTATTTCTATTGCCCCCAATACCGCCAATGCCGAGCAAATTTTGCAAGATATTGAGCTGAGCGTACAACAGCTTCTCAAAAGTGGCGAAATTCAAGATATTGTAGAGAGTTACCTGCCTAAAGCGATTCAAGAACGCTAGCATTAAGCCTTCTAAGCTAGCGCTTGTAATGATTTAAAGCTCGCTCTTTACTATTAGCTTGTGTCATAGCGACTACACTTAAATGACATTTGCATGAAAGTGGTTGCGGGAATGGCTTATGACTCGAGCTTGCTTATGGATAACACTAAGCTATTGCAGCTTAAGTTCAGCTCTAGTCGCTGAAGAGTTATGGGTGGGCAAGGTGTGCCCGGTTACTTATCAGCAGCAAACGCTGGGCGTATTGGTCTTTTCAGAAGCCTGGTATCACAGCAGTCGCCAACAAGCGTCCTATATTCCACGCGATAACGCTACTGGAGTAGGTCTAGAAATCCACCTATTTGCCAATCGTTTAGGTGAGTTAGACTTAGCCAACCAAGCCCAGTGTAATCAATACCGAATGCTGCAAATTCGCACCACTAATCGCCGCTTATTAGGTGATGAACAGAGGGCGCAAATTGATGCGCCGTCTAGCTTTGTAGAACCTTTTTATGACGCCTCTCCACTAGAACATGGCAGTGGTGTGCACCAAACGCCTGCAGATACCAGCGATAAACCTTGGAATGAGCCGCCTTCTAGGGCTTCTACCTTAGCAATTTATGATACGCCTTTTGTGTCTGACGCCTTAGGTAAAGAAGGCCAAGATATCATGGTGGAGTTTGAAACCTGCGTGGTGTGCCAACGAGACCAAGGCTATGACACCATTTTGTCTTGTGGCCGCTGGGGTTATAGCCGCGAATACCTGGACGAAAATACTGGCTGGGCCGAACCCGAGTTTCATGGCACTGAGTGCTTAAATAGCCCTAGTCCTCACTATCAAGAAACAGTGAGTTTGTCCGAAAGGTTTCCTTACAGTTATTGGTTAGATTGGCGTTAAGTTAATTCGGGGTATTTACGTTTATAACGTGGCAGCATGCTTTGGTTACCCAATAAACCACCTTGGTGAATATATAAAGTTGGGGTGTCATCAGCTGGTTCTTCAAGAAAGCGCATTAAACATTGCCAACCAATGGGGTCGTAGAGCAGTTCAAACTCAAGCTCGGTTTGCTGCTTAAGGTCTAGCCAGGTTTGGTAGTGTTCTTTATATAACTTGCCAAAGTGATACTTCTTTTCACGCGGCAGAATAATTGGGTGGGTGGAGGTATTACTATTAAGTTGGGTAAATTGCAGGCTTAGGTAGTTTTCATCTCCAACACAGGCGCAGCTATATACCCTTATGCAGGGATTCATTTGACTAAAATATTCATTCAAAAACAAGGCCGTAGTACCGGTGCCCGCTGGCAGCATTACATTTAAACGACCAATGTGGTTTTGATGCTGCCACTGTTCAATTTCTTCCGCTAGGGTAACCACCCCTTCTCGGGCGTATTCACAACGGCCACCTTCAGGGATAAACAATTGCTGCGGCGATAAGCTTGGCTTAACAATGGTTTGCATAAAACTGTCTAAATTAGCTTGCTGTTGTCGATGCAAGCTACTTACTTCAATGATCCGCGCGCCTAGCTCTAGAGCAGCTTGATAGTTGCCACAAGGGTTTTGCTTTAGCCAGCTGGGAATATGGTCAACGTAGAACTCGCATTTCCACTGCTTGAGCTTTGCCAACGCAGCCAAGGAATACAGGGAGTTGGCTTGTGCAGAGCCACTGCCAACCAGGGTGCTTACGCCCGGTTGCGGGTGATTTAAGAAGTGGTAGAACTTACGCGCTTTGTTGCCAGAGAACTGCGGGTGCAGTAAATCATCTCGCTTTACGTAGATTTTCTTATGCTGAAAATGTACCAACTGTACCGGAGATGGCTTAAACAACAGGCAACCAAATGTGATGAGTCTGTGGTGATTAGTTTACGTTGACTTGATTCAGTGGCAAAGCAATTTAATGATTGTGAGACAACAACTTGGATGACTGCTTATTATTGCATTCAATTGTGAAAACTTAGTGACAATAAATTTTAGGCAAAAAGATCTATCAAAAGTTTTGGCGATCCGCTGGTGATCTTAGGCGCAGCCCAGCATTGGCGCGGAAGATTAGATTTATGTGGATGACAAGACTTAGTTAACAAATAAAAATAGAAGCCTTAGTTGATTTTTTACTTGTCAATGAGAGTAACAACTGCCTATTTCCTTCACTACAATATATTTCACTGAAATAAGCTGAATAATCCAAACAGCTTTTCCCACAAAAACAGTGCACAAAGCTGTGGATAAAATTCTCTACGCGGTGAAGTTAGTGGCTTGCAGCGGATCGGTTTTTAGCGTCAATAATGTCACCTAAAATTAGTAAAAAATTCTTTTTTACTGCTTCTTTGTTTCGTGGCGTTGACATTTTTCTGTTAGTTAAAATAAATACAAAAATAGAACGTTTCATGAGCCTTGTTTTTAGAATGTAATGGCTAAAAAACTAAGTCTATATTGACCTGTATCGCAAATAAGCAAGCTAAGCTACTGATAGTGAAGTACTAGTCTAAGCGTGTTTTTTCACAGGAGTGTTCAATAATTGTTACTTTTATGCTGTTGGCTTAAGCAAGCTGAGCGCTATTACAGCAGCTTGCTTAAGAGATAAGCACTGTAAAACGGTAGTAACTCAATAGCATATTGCGTATTTTCTCAGTTTAAAGTATTTCGATTCTCTAGATGATTTGGTTGCGTAGAACGATTAAATGTTAATAACTTGCGCTTATGTGAATAAGTTTGGCGATAATCAAGAGTAAAGCGCTGATTTATGCTTAGCTGTATGTAATTTGTACTAAGGATCCTTGGCTGATTATCGGATCTGTTTTGTGGCTTATGCTAGTTGCTATTTGTGCGCCTGAAGATGTCGCTAATGTGCTTACTGAGGTAAAGTGAGTCTTTACGGAGGTGCAATGAAACAAGTTGATCAATTACTAGCTCAAGGGCTAAACAAACAACAAGTCTACGAACACGCAGAACAGCAGCAGTGGAATCTGCGAAAGGTGACTAAAGCCTTAGCCTCTATTCCCGAGCCCGGCACCTTGCAGCAGTATTCCAAGCAGAAAGCCTTTTTGCTGGCAGTACTGCAGTTTATGGTGCTCAGTAAATTGGTATTTGGCCTAATGGCCGCAGAACAAGTGAGTGCCCAGTTGTTAATGGCCTTACTAATGCCAGCCTTGGTGCCTTTGTTAATTATTTTTATGATCTACAAAAATGCAGCTAATGGTTATTTGTTGTTGATGGTATTTGCGGGCTTTTCTATCTATCAGAGTTTGCCCTATATCTTTCAGCTAGAAGGGCTAATTAATGTAGCTTTAAGTGCACTGTTTGCCGGTTTTACTTATTACCTTAAAAAGCGTTTGTTTCCTTTCCAGAATCTATTTCATACTGCAATTACTGGCCGAGGGCACTATATTTATCAGCAAGTGGAAAAATCCGATAACGCCGATAACTAATTAGAGAGGCTTAGTGCTTAAACGCTTAGAACTGTTGGTTCCTCCTCCCCTTTGGCTATTGTTATGTGTAGCTATAGCTTACGGCTTGGCGCACTTAAGTACGCAGTGGAGTTGGCTAATACTGCCATTGGGCTTGGTAAAGCTGCAGTGGCCTTTGGTGTTTTTGGCGGCATTTATCGCAGTAACTAGCCTGATTGGTTTTGCTAGAAAACACACAACTATCAATCCTCATCACCCGGAACGCAGTAAGCATTTAGTCGTGGAAGGGCTATATCGTTATAGCCGTAATCCAATGTATTTAAGTTTGCTGCTACTGTTAACGGCCTGGTGTTTACATTTGCAAGCGGGGTTAAGCTTATTAAGCTGCGTAGTGTTTGTGCTGCTTATCAATCGTTTACAGATAAAGCCTGAAGAAAAGCTACTTACGCAGCAATTTAATGAACAATACCTGCAATATTGCCGCAATGTTCGACGTTGGCTTTAGCAAAAGTGCAGGTTTTTTAACTTTACGGAGTGACTTTTAAGCCAGATCAATTTGGTAAATTAAGCACTTAGGCTACACTACAGCCAATATGTAATGTGATCTCGATCTCCTTTTGTTCAGCTGAAAAGCTTTGCAGCCTTGCTGTTAAGACGCGGACTAGGGATAACTAGCACAGTTTTTTTAGAGTAAGCTAAACATGGCTAATCCAATTTCAGCACGCAAAGCTTGGGTAAAGGGTTCTTTACCACTGGCTGAGTATGCCGCTTCATGTAATCAAGCTCAGCTTCAGAGCTTATCTCCACAACTTCGTAATTTGCGCCAAAATGGCGTAGATGCCTTGGTAGTGCCAGTGCATTGGCGCTATATCGCACCATTTAGTGCCGAACAATTAGATCAGGCAGAGTGCTGGGCCTCTCTTAAGCGCTTGTCTGCGCATTTGGTGTCGCATGGCTTTAAGCTGCAATACCAGTTGTTCTTTTCTTCCGATACCCAGCAAGGGGTTGAACAACGTCTTCCTGATTGGTTTTGGGGCTCTATGCTGGCCGCCTTGCCGAAAAACCAAAGCGCTGATGCGATTAAGTACGTTAACCAATATGGCCGCGACAATACCCAAAGCCCAAGTTTATGGGCTGAAGCTGGTTTGGTGGACATGTTTGGCCAATGGATGGGCTGCTTTGCCCAGCACATGGCCGAGTTTGCCCCACGTTGTGATGCCTTATTACTGGGTTTAGGCCCAAATGGCGAGGCTTGTATTCCTTGGGGCGAGCGTGATGGCCAACCTATCTATCAAAGCTTTAGCCCAACAGCATTGGCAGCCTTAGCCGACGACATGCAGCTACAATATGGTTCGCAACAAGCGTGGTTGAGTTTGTGGGAGCTAAACGGCGATACGCCTTGGCAAGAACAACTGGCTGAAACCCTAAGCCGTTGTTACAAGAACAAAACTAGTAATACCTGCTTTAAAGAGTTTAATGCATGGTATGCCAGCAATTGGCAAGCCTATGTGGGTAAGGTATTGGCCACTGCTGAGCAGCAATTTGCTGATGTATGGGCGCACAGCCAGTTGTGTTTAAACATTCCTATGCCAGAGCTTACTGCCAGTGATCACCCTTGGTTGGGCTGTTTAACCGGGATTAATCCACAGCCGTGGCTAGATCGCCCGCAGTTGCTCGATTACCACATTGCTCAATTAGAGTATTGGCATGTTCAAGCTGCAGGTCGTTTGTTAATTGTGGCCAGTGGTGCAGAATCAAGCCATGCCACTCGCGTTAACCAAGCCTTACTTACTGCAATGCGTAAGCTTAAAATACCGGCATTAGTGCAAAACTCGCAACCACAGGCGCTGGCTAGCCACCCTGGTTGGGATCAGCTCTATCATTCGGTATTACATGGCAGTGCATTTGAAGGCTGGATCTTTAACGATATGTCGCAGCTTAATGAGCAGGCGATTGTTAAAGGCCGCTTGTCGCAATTAAATAAGTTTAAGTATCAAATTGCCGAAACTAAGCAATTAGGTAAAAAGCAATTCCGTGTTATGGGGCCGTTACATCTTAAAGTGGCCAACCAAAAGCAGTTGCTGGATGAAGAAAACTGGAAACAGTTTGAAGCGCAACTACGCCAGCTTCGCAGTATTGGTGTTACCGCTATTTCTACCGATATTTGGTGGGGTTTGGTTGAAGGTGACAAGCCAGGAAAGTTTGACTGGAGTTATTACGATCGCGTAGTTAGCCTGCTTAAGCGTTTAGGTTTGCAATGGGTACCTATTTTGTCGTTCCACCAGGCGGGCGGCAATGTGAACGATGACTTTATGCAAGCCATTCCCTTGTGGTTGTGGGGCCGTTTGCTAGAGAGTAACGATCAGCTAAATTCGGTGCAAGATCTGCAATATGTTTCGGAAACCGGTGATGCCTCCATGGAGTACGTATCGCTGTGGGCCGACGAATTTGTGATGCCTTATTACCAGCGCTTTATGGAAGCCTTTAAGCAGCATTACATTAACCAAGCTGGTTTGATGGATGAAATCAACGTAAGCCTAGGCCCTGCCGGTGAGTTGCGTTATCCAAGCTACAACGCCCACGATTGGGGTAATTACCCTAACCGCGGCACCTTGCAGTGTTACAGCCGCTTAGCCAAACAAGATTGGTTGCGTTACTTAAAAGAGAAGTACCACAGCATTGCCGCGCTAAATGGCAGCTTTGGCTTCACTTGGGACAGTTTTGAACAAGCCGAAATACCCGATGCAGATTGGCTATTTAGTCACAAGCGCTATATTCATAACTCTTGGGCGCGCGAGTTTTTAACTTGGTACCACAAAGCCTTGGTGGCTCATGGTCGACGTATTTTTGAAAATGCGCTGGGCGTGTTTGACGATGACTCATTTGGTCAGGTACCTATTGGGATTAAAATTCCAGGCATTCACTGGGTAGTGAGTGACCCCGAATTGCCACGTGCGGCCGAAATTACTGCTGGCTTAATTGCGGTGCACCCAACGCTAAGCAGCAATAACCAACAAGAATATCTTGGTTTGCTAAAAGCCTTGTTGCCAGAAGGCAAGCAAGCGCGTGCCGCGATTCATTTCACTTGTTTAGAAATGATAAACAAAGACTATGAAGGTTATTCTCGCGCAGCTGATTTAGTGGACTGGATGGCCGATGCAGCGGACGAATGCCAAGTATCACTGATGGGTGAAAATGCCCTTGCTGGTGAGTTATATGGCGAGCAGGGTTGGAAGCAAATGGCACGAGCGCTAACGCGCGCACCTGGCTACGATGGTTTAACCTTGTTAAGAATGCAAAACTTCTTTGATGATGAGCCAACGCCAATGCGTGAGCTAAGAAAGCTGATTAACCGCATTAGCTGATAGATGAGTAATATTGATTAAGCGCAGCGACTAAGCTGCGCTTTTTTTATGCTTAGCGTCTGCTCAGCATTGGCGAGTGATTTAGCCAAACTCAAATAATGAGGATGGTGACTATAAACACCAAAAGGCGAGATAGCTCGGTAGCCGTGTTTAGCGTAAAACTGGATGGCTTGAGTGTTTGAGTTACGGGTGGCTAAATTTATTTGTTGATAACCCAGAGTTACAGCGTATTGCTCTAGAGCTTGCAAAATAACCTTACCCAATCCAGCCTGATGCGAGTAAATTCGCTTCATTTCACAAATACCTGGTTGTAGATACCTAAAACCACCGCAGGCGAGGGCTACACCCTTACGTTTAACTAATAGAAATACTGCATCTTCAGCTAAAAACTCACTTTCATTAAAACATTCAACCGCGCTGTTTCCAGTTAATTTCATTAAGGAATCGGCTTGGGCTTTTAACAGTTGTTTGCTTTGTTCGCTGTTAGGATTTTCATGGCAAATTTCTATCATTGTTTTGTCAAAAATTTAATCAATACATAGACATAATTAGTGCTAGTCTTACTAACAAATGCTGCATATAGGTTAAAAACAAATGATATTTCCCTTACATTTTAAATGGATTTAAGTTCTGTTGATTTTGTATTTTTGGGTTTATTTGTCTGATTTTTGCCGTTAGTTTGATTTAATCATCTATTGTTGGCGTTGGCTTTCACGTAAAGTGCGTCGCAATTAAAGCGTGGGAGGAATTATGATCACAATTGAGTTGCTGGTGGTATTAGCAGCCATATTTTTAGGTGCCCGATTAGGCGGCATTGGAATTGGTTTTGCGGGTGGTTTAGGGGTACTGGTTCTTACCCTTGGTTTGGGCATGACCCCAGGCACTATTCCTATTGAAGTGATCTTAATTATTATGTCGGTGATTGCCGCCATTGCTGCCATGCAAGTGGCGGGCGGCTTACAGTTTTTGGTAAATATTGCCGAGCGCGTGCTGCGCAGTAACCCCAAACAGGTGACCTTTCTTGCCCCCATCGTCACTTACGTTATGACCTTGTTTGCTGGCACCGGGCATACTGCATTTTCAACTTTACCGGTGATAGCCGAGGTAGCTAAAGAGCAGGGGATCCGCCCTTCACGGCCCTTAAGCATTGCTGTTGTTGCCTCGCAAATCGCCATTACCGCTTCGCCTATTTCTGCTGCAGTAGTGCTAATGAGTGGCATGTTGGAAGATAAAGGCGTGGGCTACATCAGCTTGCTGATGATATGTATTCCAGCCACTTTCTTAGCCTGTATGGTGGGTGCCTTTGTTGCTCAATTTATGGGCAAAGAGTTAAAAGACGATCCTATTTACCAAGAGCGTTTAGCCCATGGCTTAGTTAGCCAGCGTGATAAGCAAGCCAGCGAGTTACCGGCCAGCGCCAAACGTTCGGTGCTTATTTTTTTGGTGGCGATTGTAGCGGTAGTGTTTTACGCCACGGCCATTAGCGATGCTGTTGGACTAATTGAAAACCCAACCCTGCCACGTAACGAAGCCATCATGGTGTTTATGTTAACGGCTGCTACCGCCATTGCGCTGTTTTGCAAGGTTGATACTGGTGAAGTACTAAATGCCGCTACCTTTAAATCGGGCATGAGCGCTTGTATTTGTGTACTTGGTGTAGCGTGGTTGGGCGATACTTTTGTATCGGGTCATTTGGAAGAGATTAAAGCCTTGTCGGGCGGTTTATTAGAAGAGCATCCGTGGATGTTGGCGCTGATTTTATTCTTTGCCAGTATGCTGTTGTATTCACAAGCGGCTACTACCGCGGCATTAATGCCTTCAGCCTTTATGCTAGGTGTAAGCCCAGAAGCGGCGATTGCCTCTTTTGCCGCAGTTAGCGCGCTGTTTGTATTACCTACTTACCCAACCTTGTTAGCAGCCGTAGAAATGGATGACACTGGTTCTACTCGAATTGGCAAATGGGTATTTAACCATCCCTTCTTTGTTCCTGGTGTTGCTACCATTACTAGCTCGGTTATTTTAGGCTTTATATTTGCCGAGATCATTCTCTAGCAATAAGCTTGATACTAGCCTAAGCGGGGCCGCTGCGCCCATTGCCCTTATCGCAAGGTTCTAACCTAAAGCAATAAGAGTAATGGGCGTTTTTGTAGCTTTTTGCTAGCGAGCTTAGAAAGTTATGGCCAGCAGTAAGTGAATGGTTAATGCGATAAGCCATTAAATTTTAATACTTAGCGCTCCCGCTTAACTGCAACTATCTAACAGATACCATATACTAGAGCTTAAGCTACAAACCCCTCTTCAACATCGAGTACCTATGACCGTCGAACTGCTTGAGATTCGTAATTTCATCTGCCAATACCCACCGTTTGATCAGTTGCCAGACGAAGTGTTGATTGAGGTCTCTAAAAGTGTCGAAATTTCCTACTATCGCGCCGATAGCATGATCATTGAGTTTGGCGACAGAATTCATGATTTGTTCATGATCCGTAGTGGGGTGGTGGAAATATATCGCCGAACTGGAGAGTTATATAATCGCCTCGATCAAGGTGGCCTGTTTGGTCAAATGGGGCTGCTAACCAGCAATAAAGTGCGCTTTCCCGCAAAGGCGGTTAAAGACACGCTGCTGTATTGTATTCCTGAAACCATCTTTGAAGACCTATGCGAACGCTACGAGGTTTTTGCTGATTTTGTAGAAGTTGAAGGCAGTATTCGCCTGCAACAAGCCGTTGAAGACAATAGTGAAGATGCCAACTCACTCACCACGTCTAAGGTGAAAACCATATTGAGTGGTGCGCCGGTGATGTTAGCCTCTAGCACTTCGATTAAAGACGTAGCCATGGTTATGTCGGAAGAGAATGTTTCGGCTGCGCTGATTAAAGATCTAAGCTTGGATGACGAAGGTGGTGAAAGCTTTGTGGGCATTATTACCCAGCGTGATTTGTGCGCCAAAGTGATTGCTCAGGGCTTGGATGTAGATACCCAAGTGGATGAGGTGATGTCTACCGAGCTGGTTTCCCTCGACCACAATGCCTATATCTTTGAAGCAATGTTAATGATGTTGCGTTACAACGTGCATCACCTGCCTATTCTTAAAAACAAGCGACCAATTGGACTCATTGAAGTCACAGACCTGATCCGTTATGAATCAAAAAACAGCTTGCTGATAGTAAGCAGTATTTTCCAGCAAAACAGTATTGATGATCTTATTCTACTGTCGCATCAAACTAAAGATTGTTTTGTGCGGATGATTCACGAAGACGCCAATTCACACATGATTGGCCGAGCCATGTCGGAAATTGGCAGAAGCTTTAAGCAGCGGCTGTTAGAGTTGGCCGAAGAAAAACTTGGCCCGCCGCCGGTGCCATACTGCTTTTTAGCGCTTGGCTCAATGGCGCGAGACGAGCAGCTAATTGTTACCGACCAAGATAATGCGATTATTTTGAGTAACGAGTATCAAGAAGACTTGCATGGTAAGTACTTTGAGGAACTGGCGACTTATGTATGTGATGGCTTAGCGGCTTGTGGTTACACCTATTGTAGCGGCGAGATTATGGCCACTAATCCTGAGTACCGTAAAACTCAAAGCCAGTGGGAAGAATGCTTTGCCGATTGGATAGATAACCCCAACCCGCAAGCCTTACTTAACTGCTCCATATTCTTTGATTTATATGGAGTGTTCGGTCGCCCTAAATGGGCTGAGCAGTTAAATGCGTTTATCTTGCGAAAAGCCAAAAAGAATAATCGCTTTTTAGCTTGTTTAGCCCGAAATGCCTTGAATCGCACACCGCCATTAGGGTTTTTTAAAGACTTTGTGATGGAAAAAGATGGCCGACATAGAAACTCAATCAACTTAAAACGTCGCGGGACTGCTCCCTTGGCGGACTTAATTCGTGTGCATGGTTTAGCTATTGGCTCGCAATCGCAGAACTCTTTTGACCGCTTAGAAGACATTATCGAGGCGGGTATTTTGCCTTCTTCTAAAGGCAAGGATCTACAGCATGCCATGGAGTTTATTTCTTTGGTGCGGATCCGCCACCAAGCCTTAGATATTGAATCTGACCAAGAACCGGATAACAACATAGAGCCAGAGAACATGTCGGATTTTGAGCGCCGCAATCTTAAGGATGCGTTTTTGGTACTTAGCAGTGCGCAAAACTTTCTAAAGTTCCGTTACACCGCCAATAGTATGCAGAATAGCTAATGCCTAATATTACTCATCAAGAAGTTTTAAACTGGAAGGCCTTTCTCAAAATTAAGGCCTCAGAGAGCAAAGATAAGCGCTTAAGCAATTTTTACAATGCCAGTACTTACCATGCTGAAACCAAGCTAAAAGATATTGAGTTTGTTGCCTTAGACTTTGAAACCACCGGTTTGGATGCCAAGAAAAATAGCATTATTAGCATCGGTTTAGTGCCATTCACCCTGCAACGTATTGCTTGTAGGCAGGCTAAGCACTGGTTTGTAACGCCCGAAGATAAGCTACAAGAAGACTCGATAGTGATTCATGGTATTACTCACTCAGATCTAAAAGGTGCACCCAGTTTATTACGTATTTTGGAGCAATTATTAGATGAGCTAGCCGGTAAAGTGGTGGTGGTGCATTACCGTAGAATTGAGCGTGATTTTTTGTATGAAACCCTGCGCGGTTTAATCAATGAAGGGATAATTTTCCCGATCGTCGATACCATGCAAATAGAGGCCGACATACTAGAAGCTCGACCGAAAAAGATGATGGATTGGATACGAAAACCCAAGCCGGTGTCAATTCGTTTAGCTAATTCTCGAAGCCGCTATAATTTGCCCGATTACCCGCCACACGACGCGCTTACTGACGCCATTGCAACTGCGGAGCTATTACAAGCGCAGATTCATTATCACTTTAGCCCCGATACCCCTATCAATAAACTGTGGTTATAAAAAAGCCGAGTAGCGTTAGCTTACTCGGCTTATTGTGGCTAGGCGTTTAAGCCTTAGCTACGTTTCTCGGTGCGAAGGCCCATAAACAAGCTCACACACATCACCAGTAATATTATGGTGAATGGCAAGGCCGTAGATATAGCGCCAGCCTGCAGCGCTTGAATCGCTTCGGTGCCGCCAACCCACACAAGAGCCGCAGCAATTGCGCCTTCAATGGTTGCCCAAAATACTCGTTGAGGAACCGGAGCATCCACTTTACCGCCCGAAGTAATACTATCGATAACCAGCGAACCTGAGTCCGAAGAGGTCACAAAGAATACCAATACTAAAACAATGGCCAGTAAAGATAGAATGCTGCCCATTGGTAGGGCATCAAACATTTGAAACATCGCTAGGGGGACGTCAGTTAGGCCTTGTTCGCCTAAGGTACCCACTTTATTCACAATTTGATCAATCGCAACGCCACCAAATACTGACATCCAAAGGGTTGTTACTACGGTAGGTACAATAAGTACCGCGATAACAAATTCACGAATAGTACGGCCGCGAGAAATACGCGCAATGAACATGCCTACAAATGGGGACCAAGAAATCCACCATGCCCAGTAGAACACAGTCCAGCCGTGCATCCATGCTGAGTCTTCACGACCTATAGGGTTACTTAGTGGAATAATGTTTTCGATGTAACCCATAACAGTAGTTGGCACAGTGCCCATAGATACCGCAAAAGTCACTAAGGCAACAAATACCAACAATGCTGCAGCAAGCAACATGTTCACATTACTAATGACTTTTACACCACCATCAATACCACGAACAACCGACACTACCGCCAGTAAGGTCACCAAAAAGATGATGCCAATTTGTAGCAATAAACCGTTATCGGCACCAAATATATGGTGGAAGCCACTGGCTGCTTGTTGCGCACCTAAACCTAAAGATGTGGCCAAACCAAATAACGTGGCAAGCACCGCTAGAATATCTACAACGTGTCCTGGCCAGCCCCAAGTGCGGTCACCTAAAATTGGGTAAAACACCGAACGCATAGAAAGCGGTAGGCCTTTGTTAAAGGCAAAAAAAGCCAGTGATAAAGAAACCACACCATAGATAGCCCAAGGGTGCAGACCCCAGTGGAACATGGTGGCACCTAGCGCTAATTTAGCGGCTTCTGGCGTATTGGCGGTAACGTTAAGTGGGGTCTCGTACCAACCGGTGAAGTAAGCAACGGGTTCAGCAACTCCCCAAAACATTAGGCCAATGCCCATGCCTGCAGCAAATAGCATGGCTATCCACGACATCATTGAATAGTCGGTTTTAGCGTTTTCACCGCCGAGGCGAATTTTGCCGAAGGGAGAAACAATCATGGCTAAGCAGAACACCACAAATATGTTGGCTGACCACATAAATAGGCCATCAAATGCGCCGATGATTTGCCACTTTATTCCATCTAGTGCGGCTTTAGATGTTTCTGGGTCAACCAGTAGTATGGCGATCAAGAACACCCCGATTAAAGATGCGCTAATGCCAAAAACTGGGTTATGTACATCAAAGCCCCATTTCTGAACATTATCTTGTCCGACAGTGTAATCTGTATTATCAATACTGTATTTATCTTTGTTGGTAGTCATTTATCCTCAATTAGCACAACGTCCATGCGATTTTGTAAACGTAGTTTACGTTATTTTACGGTAACTTGCCGCTTATTCTAAAGACAATAAGAGCCTCTATTACTCTCTAGATCATAGACAAGAAATTATTGATGGTAGGTTTTAATCATGTATTGCAGAAGACGGTATGGCTATCTTGTTAGAGGAGTTGCCAGTATAGAGGCGATATTCATCGTTTGCCTAAGCTATGAATACATAGGGAAATAGGCTTTGTGAAGGTTTAATGAACTTTAGCCATGATCAAGCTGCCTAGAAAGGCGATAAAATGCTCAACGCTTATTTGTTTTTATTAGCAATTATGTCGCTAAGTGCATGTTCTGGCATATCCAATATTTCTACCAAAATAATAAAGAGGTCTGTGGGTAGGGTGCCTGCATAGACTTTACTGCGAAGATTGCCCTCTTTCATTTCAATGTTTCGTTTGGCCAATTCATCAGACAGATATTTATATTGAACCCCTTTTAGTTGCATCGCAGAACGGATATATCGCTTAATACTGTCTTTATAAGGCTGCAAGGCTTGTCGATTTCTAATACTCTGTTCTGGGTTCATTGCTCTTTGGGCACTCATTACTTTTTTATAACTTGTAACGAATGTTAGTAAACGTTGACACAGGAGTCAAACTTGCTATATTTGTTAGCTATAACTAACACTCAAGGAAACGTTATGTCGTGGAATTCAGCATCACTTGAATTACTTGCTAAGGCTCATCCTGATTGGACAGTAGATAATGACGGTGGCTGTTTGTGTATCACCAATGACGAAGGCATTGATGCCTTTGCATACATTGGCGAGCAACAAATGCTTATTGAAGTTGTGCTATTTGGCTGCGAGGTCGTAACTGATAGCGCCAAACTGAATGCCTTGATTTTACGCACTCATCACTTATTACCTTTATCAGCTATTGGCATTAAGCATATTGGTGATCAAGATTACTACATCGCTTTTGGTGCTTTATCCACTAAGAGCCTAGACGAAGTAGTAATAGAAGAGATAGAAACGCTATATTCAAATGTTAGTGAATTTGTCGAATTGTACAGCGAGTTTACCCAGTAGGAGAGAACAGTATGAGCTTGAAACGAATTTGGAATGCACTTCGAGGTGCAACCAATGAAGGTTTGGAAGCAGTGGCAGATAGCCAATCTATGCGTATCTTAGATCAAGAAATGCGCGATGCTAAATCAGAGCTTGAAGCCTGTGATCGTAACCTTACTACTATTATGGCTAAACGTAAGTTGGCGCAAACTAAGGTAGAAAGCTTAACTTCAGATATCGACACTTACACCAACCATGCGGTTGCGGCCAGTGAGAAAAATGATGAAGCATTAGCTTTAGAATGTGCCGAGCGAGTAGCGAATTTAGAAGTGCAACTAGCCACCGAACAAGAGATTTACAATAGCTATCTAAGCACCGAAACCTCGCTTAAAGCGAATATCGCGACTGCTAAAGCTAGCGTTAAGCGTTTAGGTATTCAAATTGACCAAGTAAAAGCCACTGAGTCTTTGCAAAAAGCCCAAGTTGCCGGTTCTTCGCACCATGTAGGCGCTAACTCTAAAGTGAAAACGGCTTTAGATAGCTTAGAGCGAATTAAAGAAAAACAAGCGCTACGCAGTGCTGAATTATCGGCAGCCGAAGAGTTAGCAGCTGAAGATAGCGGTAGCAGTTTAGACGCAAAATTGAAGCAAGCGGGCATTGAGTCTGGCGGTCAATCTTCAGGTAGTGATAAGCTTAAGCAGATACTGGCCCAAAAACAGGCAAAATAAGTGCTGCTTTATAAAGTGCGCCGAATATTTTCGGCGCTTTTTTTTCGTGCTAATGGCACCGCAATAGCCCTCTCGGTGCTATTTTATGTGCTAATTTCCTACTTCAGTTTAATGCTGGTAGGCGAGCATGACCTCATCAACAGTGAAACCTTTCTTTATTGGATGGTCGTTACCGCTTCTACAGTAGGTTACGGCGATTTTGGCCCGTCAACTCCCTTAGGGCGACTTATTGTTAGCATGTGGGTAATCCCCATTGGCATCAGTATTTTTGCAATAGTGGTGACTAAAGCCGGATTTATCATCAACGACATCTACACCAAAGGAGCGCGAGGCCATCGCATGCTGAAACTATCAAATCATACCGTTATTATTGGTTGGAATGGCAATAGAACACTGCGTTTAATTGAGTTGCTTAAGGCGTCTACCAATGGCTCTTCAGACTCAATTCTATTGTGTGTAGATAGCGAGATAGAAAATCCCTTACCCGGGCAAATAGAGTTTGCTCAGGTTGATTCATATTCTCATGCGGAAACAATGGCGCGGACTAATTTGGCGGAAGCTAGTCGGATTATTATCGATACCGACCAAGATGATGTCACGCTAACCTGTGCATTGTACTGCGCTAAGCTCAACCCCAGTTGCCACAAAACCGCCTATCTGAAAGACCAAACCGTCGCTGAACTATTGCGCAGCCATTGCCCTAAGGTAGAAGTGATTCCCTCGGTAACGGTTGAAATGCTGGCGCGTTCGGCAATGGATCCTGGCTCTGCGCAAGTTCATCAGCAGCTATTGGATACCACCCATGGTATGACCCAATATTCGGTACAGTATTCAGGCTCTGCATCAATTGAGTTTGCCGCGGTATTTCGTCACTTTAAAGAAAATTTACAAGCCACTATTATCGGTTTTAAAGCTGCCGGAGATAGCCAGCTACAGTTAAATCCCAGTTTAGATACTCAGCTGCATCAGGCCGACTCGTTGTATTACATTGCCGAGCGGCGCTTAAGTGACGCTGAGTGTTTTAACTTTAAAAATGGATAAGCATCATGTTTAAGTCTTTGTTCAAAAGAAATAAACCCGAAACAGATAAGTATGCGGGAACACCCAATGTGATGGGGCTTAAGTTAGGCGGAAGCTTTGAGCTAGACGCCTTAGCGCTTAGGTTAGTGATGGCTGATATGGTAGTGAGCAAAGTAGCCGCTACCCAAATTATTCAGTCTGCAGGCATTGTTGATTTAGACGGGACAACTTTGTACCGCTTTTACACCGATGACGAAGGTTTTCTGCAGGTGGTTGCAAATGGCAGCGGTGAAGAAGACGTAGTTGACGTAAAAATGTTTCATTACTACGACACCTTAGACATTGCTAATCAAGCTGAGTGGGAGCAGTTGCTGAATAACAAAATAGGCGCTAGTAGCTATCAGTTGGAAGGGCATACCTATCAACGAGTATGGACGTCTACCACTGAGTACCACAATCCAGTACATATGGAAGAAAAAACCTACCAAGACAACACGGATTTTTCTACTACCGATCAATTCACCATGCTGTTTGAGCGAGAGCTGGACAATGGTGAAATGGAATCGTTATTTTTGTCTGCCGAAGAAGTAGTAAATAACAACGCTTTAGAGCGTTGTTTAGTTATTAGTACCGGCATGACCGTATCACCAACTCAAATTACAATTCACGGATAAAGGACCAGAAAATGGAACAGTCGGATTTACTCATAGCAGTAGCTAACTTTGCGATTTACTTTGCTGCTTCAATCGTTTTCTTAATGCTATTTAAAGTGATTTATGTGCGAGTTACGCCACATGATGAGTGGAAGCTAATTAAAGAAGGTAAAAATACCAGCGCCGCGATAGCCTTTGGTGGTGCAGTACTTGGTTTCGCATTAGCCTTAGCTGGTGCTGCCAGTAACTCAATTTCGTTTGTTGATTTCACCTTATGGGGCACTATTGCTTTAATCGCGCAAATTGCTGCCTTTGTGATTGTGCGTTTTGTATTTATCCCGGGCATTGTGTCACGCATTGAAGCTAACGAAGTTAGCGCAGGTATTATGCTAGCTGCTACCAGTGTGTCGGTAGGTTTATTAAATGCAGCCTGCATGACCTACTAGGAGGCCTTATGAAACGTTCTAAGTTTATTAACTTAGCTGTAATGCGTAAGTTACCCGCGACTAGGCCTTCGTTTATTGTTAAACCTTTGGTAATTGCGGTATCTACCGCGATACTGAGCGCTTGTTCTGAACCTCAAGACGACGCAATTGTGATTGAGTCGGTGGACGATTGCGTTACTAAAACTACATTCAACGAGCAACAGTGTGTTGCTGTCTACCAAAATGCCGAAGCCGAAGCAGCCCGCACTGCGCCTAAATATAATAGCCGCCAAGATTGTGAAGAAGCTTTTGGTTACGAAGGTTGTCGAGCTAACAGTAATGGTATTTTTACACCGATTATGTACGGTTACTTGTTCGGCCGTATGATGGATACCAACCGCCCGTCATCGGTATATAAATATAATCAACGTGGTTCCTCGTATCGTGATTCTATTATCACTGCCGATGGTTCTGTGATTGGTAAAGCCGGACAAAATGGTTACAAGGTTAATCAGTCAGCTTATAAACCTAAGGCAACGGTAAGCAGAACCGTGTCTCGTGGCGGATTTGGTGCAAAAGCCTCGGCTAAGTCATCTTGGGGTGGCTCTAAATCTAGCTGGGGCGGTTAAGCGTGTTACGAGTACCGATAAAAGAACGACTAAACTGGCAGCAGCAAGCCAAAGAATATGGTTTTAACTACCACACCATGTACGGCGACAAGTACTGGGACGAGTCGGCCTATTATCAGTTTTCTCTAGAGCAAATTGAAAACGGCATAGAAGCTCCTACCGAAGAGATACATCAAATGTGTCTTGAAGTAGTGGACAAAGTAGTGCGTGACGAACAGTTAATGCGCCGTTTTTGTATTCCAGAAAAACACTGGGATTTTGTTCGTCAGTCTTGGTTGAACGGCGAGCCTTGTCTGTACTCGCGTTTAGACTTTTGTTACGACGGCAAAGGTGACGCTAAGTTATACGAAAATAATGCTGACACGCCTACATCGGTATACGAAAGTGGTTTTTGGCAATGGTTGTGGCTAAAAGACAACGTTGACCAAGGCGTATTAAGTCCAGCCAGTGATCAGTTTAATAGCCTGCAAGAAAAGCTGGTAAATCGCTTTAGCGATTTACAGTACTTGACCCCAGGTAGGGAGTTGCACTTTGCTTGTTGTAAAGATACCGATGAGGATCGCGGCACCGTGCAATACATGGAGGATTGTGCGATAGCGGCGGGCTTAGATACCAAATTTGTGTTTGTCGAAGATATCGGTATCGACGCCGAGAAACGCTTTACCAACCTAAACGATGAAGTCATCACTTGGATGTTTAAACTCTATCCGTGGGAGTTTATGTTTGATGAAGAGTTTGGTGACAGCTTAGGTAAGCAAAATATACGTTGGTTAGAGCCTGCCTGGAAAAGCATTATTTCTAATAAGGCTTTATTGCCAATGTTGTGGAAAATGTTTCCTAACCATCCTAACTTGCTGCCGTCATTTTTCGAAGACCAACTTTCGCAAGCCAACTTTAGTGCAGGAATTGTTAAGAAGCCTATCTTCTCCCGTGAGGGTGCCAATATTTCAATACTGCGCGGCGAAGAAAAAATAGCCAATACTCATGGCCCTTATGGTGAAGAAGGCTACATATACCAAGCCCTGCATGAGCTACCACGCTATGGCGATAACTTTACCCTAATCGGCAGTTGGCTGGTGGACGACCAAGCAGCAGGCATCTCTATTCGTGAAGATAGTAGTTTGGTAACCCAAGATATGAGCCGCTACCTACCACATATTATTTTGTAGGATATTATTCAGGTTCAAGCAGTAATATAGAAAAGGGAAATCCATTTCCGGTCTCTTGCTACTTGTCTATATTGTTATTAGTGCTGCAGTCTCTGTTTGCTCTAGCGAATTTTTGTCCATTTACATCGATCACATGGAAATCGGGATGTCGCCCAGCATTGATTTCTTGTACTAGCTTAGAGCGAGAGACTACTCCGCGGCCACGAATTGTATAGGATTGGTTTTCACCATTAGTGCCATCTTTGTTACCATTAATGTTCTTAGCCATATTTCATCCTCATTGTATTGTGGTTTAGCCACCACTTGATTATAAAATACTCACTCATGCCAACCTATTGGTTTTGTGTTTTTAATCGTCCTTAGCTATTGAATGTTTTGTTTCATTTGCTTCAAGCCTGCTACAATACTTGCCTTATTTGATTCAGTGCGCTGTTGTTTGGCAGCTATTGAACACCACTTTTTTACTTTCTGAAGGAAGGGCGAATGCGTTTAGTATCGTGGAACGTAAATGGCATTAGAGCTGTGATGAAAAAAGACTTCATGGCGTCGTTGGAATCAATGCAAACTGATATCTTGTGTCTACAAGAAACCAAAGCACAAGACGATCAGGTGGTAGAGGCCTTAAATGAACTTGAGGGCTACCATATTTACAGCAACTCTGCGGTAAAAAAAGGCTACTCAGGCACTGCCATTTTAAGCAAGCAACAGCCAATAAATGTTGAATATGACATGGGCATTGAAGAGCACGACCAAGAAGGTCGGGTGATTGCTGCAGAATACGAGCAATTCATCTTGGTAACGGTATATACCCCTAACTCAGGCAGTGAACTAAAACGCCTAGAATACCGTCAACAGTGGGACGCCGACTTCTTAGCGTATCTAAAAGCTTTAGAAGAGCGTAAACCGGTATTAGTTTGTGGTGATTTAAACGTTGCTCACAAAGACATCGACTTAGCCCGTCCAAAACCTAACTACAACAAAAGCGCTGGCTATATGCAGGCAGAAATTGACGGCATTGATAATTTAACCGCTGCTGGTTTTGTTGATACCTTCCGCTTAAAGAAACAGGATGAGGTTAAATACAGCTGGTGGAGTTACCGAGCTGGCGCACGTGGCCGAAACATTGGCTGGAGAATTGATTACTTCTTGGTGAGTGAAGTCTTTGCTGCTCAAGTTAGTGATGCTGACATTTTGAATGATGTTATGGGCTCTGATCATTGCCCTGTGCAAGTGGATGTCGCGGTTTAATTTCCCCCCCCCGAACTAAATAAAAACGCTGCTTATTATAAGCAGCGTTTTTGTTTTTACTTGACGCTTTAGTTGAGCAAGCTTGTTTCTAATTTAGCAAAATACTCGCGAGCGTCTTTCATATCACGGTAGCGAGGGTAGCCGTCTTCATCCTCCCAATTGCATGAGCGCTTTACGTATTCTAACCACATTAAAGTTTGTTGCTGTTGGTCTTTGATATAGCTAAGCACGGGCTGTTCAAGTCGCTCTGGCGCTGGATAGTATTGCTTTATCAGTTGATGAACAGCTTGTTCTCTGCGCAGCTGTTTAACCGAATTCAGATTACAGTACTTAAGTGCGTTTGGGCCAGAATCAGCTAACAGCTGTTTACCTTCGAGTTCATCGCTAACAACTACACTGCTTAGCTTAACAGTTTCTAGATCTAACATCTTAGTTGAGGCTTGCGCTAACACTGTATAACTAAATGTTTCGGTTTGTACTGTTACTGGGTAGTAATTTAATGAGTGCCCTGGCATCAATAAACTGGCTTCCACCGTACTGCTTGCCTCCAGTAGAAATTCACCTTGCTGATTGGATTGTGTCGCCGCTTCCGGTGAAGAAGGGTGGTAAGCAGTAATACCACTTAAAGGGCTAAAGTTAGTGCTCTCACCTGGGGTAAATAACACTACCTTCCCTTGCACTTGTGGTGTGAGGTAAACGGTTTGAATGGTAGGTACACATGCTAACAATAATGAGCTCAAAGCCATTGTTGCAATAAGGCGGATTTTGCCAGCAATCATTGCCATTACTTGTTCTCCAATTTTATTGTTAGCTAAGTTTTATATACTGATAGTCACCGCCAAACTTACGTTTGTAACTCAAAACTAGGCGAGTGTTACTGTTTTAGCCGAAGCCTTCGGGCAGCGTTTGTGGCTTATTTCTAAGGCGTTTTCAGCTTCTCATTTAGGCTTGCTACACATTAAAGCTTTTGCCTTGTATATATAAGCCGCAAAAATCAGCTCGAAAGGTCAACAGCCCCTAGTAAATGCGTTAAGCTAATCGTTCGCTTAACAGTAGCAGCTTTAGCCATGAAGAAGCCAATCCCCGAAGCCAAAAACTACGACATTGTTCCGCCCGATATGAATTACCTTTATTTTGAAGGCGCTAATCAATATCCGTTTCAGCCCAACAATACCGAGTTCTCAGAGGTAAATGCTTGGTGGTTGGCCGAATGTTCACTGCTTGCTTATTGTCACCCTGGTTTTGCTCGTATGGCTTTTAAACTAGCTGGTTTTGAGCAGTTTACTTTTTTTGAGGGCACCGGCACCGAATGCATGGCAGCCGGTAATCAAGAAGCCTTAATTATTGCCTTTCGCGGCACAGAGCTTAAATCTTTGTCTGCCTTATACGAGTTAAAAACAGATTTAGACAGCATGCCTGTAGCTTTTGCAGAAGGTGGAAAAGTACATCAAGGCTTTGCCAAAGCGCTCGACGAAGTTTGGAGTGGCGAGCAAGGCTTACAGCAGTTTATTGAGCAGCAGATAGTAGACTTCCCAGACCGCCCCATTTGGCTTACCGGCCATAGCTTGGGTGGTGCTTTAGCAAGCTTATGTTTTGCTAAAGTGCCACAAGCAATGGGTTTATATATTTATGGTTCTCCCAGAGTCGGTAATCAACAATTTATCGAGCAGATTAATCACCGGCCTATTTGGCGAGTAGAACACGCTAAAGATCCTATCCCGATGTTACCGCCTAATTTGCCCGCGATAAGCTTTGGTTTTGAGGATGTTGGCGAGCTGGTTTACATTCACAGCAATCAGCAAATAGATTACCAACGACCGGAAAAGAGCCCTACCGAGTACAAAGCGCTTATTGTTAATACTTTTAAAGCTCAAGAACAACGGCGTAAGAGCTTGAGTGTTGATCTTACCGAGATAAACCAGCACTTACTTGAGTCATTCAAAGAATGGCGAGATAACCTTAAACAGTGGCAAGCCGACAGTAAAATTAGTTTTACCGATCACATGCCCATCTATTACTGCGTAAAGCTTTGGAATAACTTACCAGAGTAAAATCACGTTGGTGCTAGTGGTTGGGGTAAATAAGGGCGCTTAGTTACCACTGGCTGCTCACCCGCATAACCAAGCCTAATCGCCAGCCTATGTGTGTGCTCGTTTAAGCAATATTGATCTTCAACAAGCTAGAGCCTCATTTACACTAGAGTGGCCACCTAAGGCATTAAATCCAACTACTATTAAAGTATCAATAACCTTTTGGTTAGAGAACTAAATGCTAAGGAGGAATCTAATGAGCACTCAAATTAGCAGCTTCATGGAAACCAATGTAATCGGAGTTGCGCTGGACGATTCGGTTGAAAAAGTATGCCAAGTATTAGATGACAACAAGCTTTGTTGTGTTCCAGTATTTAGCCCTGACGGGGCCATTTTTGGTGTAATTAGTGCAAGTGATTTAGTGCACTTTAGTACGCAGCGAGCTAATCCAAAGTTGGAACATGCTTGGGAATTGTGTACACATCGGGTGATAGAGGTTGCGCCTGATATTAGTATTCAGCAAGCCGCAGAAATTATGAGTTATGAAAAAATCCATCACCTTATTGTTACCGAAGGTTCGGCCTGTGTTGGCATTATCTCTGCCTCTGATGTATTAAGTGCTTTCTTAAAAACAGAGTCTATCTAGTTACTCTAGTTATGATTGAGAGAGTTCCTATCCTTGTTGTTGCCTGTATAGCTATGGGTAAACACTGCAATTAGTTTCATACATTTCAAGCTGCTCATAAAAATTTTGACTATTATAGAGTTGTTAGTGATTTCTTTATCACTAAGGCTTGTGGATGGTTTAATTTCAAATCTCTTATGGATGTTGCTTTAGTTAGCAATGGTAGTTAGTCACTAAGGAAGCGACTGTATGAAAAAATTAAGAATAGAAACTTATCAGCTAGATACCGGAAGCCTTTCTGACTCGGTCAATTTGCCCATATATATCGCAAAAACTTTGTTTAAATGCTTACCGCCTAAATTGGCTGCTTATTTCTCCGATGACGCCGATAGCTTGGCAACCCTCAAAGCGTCGCTGCTAAATCGTGATAGTTCTGGGGTGATCCTCGAAATAGAAGATATTGAAGACAATGAGCGAGTGGTGTTTAAAGTGATTTAATTTAATGCTGACCTTAAGATTTAGTATGCAGCGATTAAGGCCTAGTGACTTAAGTCGTTAGTGTTGAACTTGGCGCTCCACCCAAGTCGCAATTTGGTCAAGCGAGTTGTCGGCAAACATGCTTTTGCCAAAAAACTCAATCATTAAGATATGCGCGATTCCAGGGCTTTGAGTATTCCAAAACCAGGATTGCAATAGCCCATGACTGGCTCCAGAAAACGGCTTAATACTTAGCAGCTCCGGGTCGTTATGGGCGAAGGCTTGGCGATAATGGTAAATGCTATCGTTGATATCTACATTAAGATCGTCTTGTCCAAAAGCTGCGAGAATAGGAATGTCTATTTGGCTTAACTCTGAGCTTGCGTCATTCATCCAGTTTTTTGCGATAAAACCGTAACGAGCTTCATCAGTAAACAAGCCCTCATTAAAGTTGGGATCGTTTGTGAGCATATCTTGGTGTGCGTTTTGGTAAGCTGCGAAAGACAAGTTTTGTTTTACTGCTTGAGTGAGCAAGGAATCAGGTAGCGTTTTATAGAATTCTGGATTACTGCCAGTACCATTACTGATGCTGCGGTGGTATTGGCCTTGGCGCAACCAGTTAATCGCAGTACCTACAAACACAGCGAAATCAACTTGTTGCTGTTGATTGCTTATTTTAGGCAGTACCCAGCCAGCTTGACTAAAGCCCATTAAACCGATGTGTTGCTGGTCGATAACGGCATTTTGCGTGCGTAGGTAGCTTATTGCATTTCTTACAATCTCCGCTCGCTCTTCCATAGAATACTCTAACCAGTTTCCACTTGAACCGCCAACACCGGGTTTATCCCAACTTAAAGTAGCAATGCCTCGTTTGGCAAACTCGGTCCATATCGGTTTGTAATAGCCATAGGCATCATAAGGCATCGCACCGTCGCCGTGTATTAGCACAACAACTGGGTAAGGGCCTGGAAGATTGGTGGGAGTAATTAGTGAGCCACTTATCTTAAGCTCACCGGAGGGGAAACTAATTTTCTTTTCATTAACTCGAGGTGAATCATCCAAGCAGGAAAACACCACTCCAACGAAGAGGAGTAACAAACCATAGCGATAAATCGTTGATCTGCTCATGCTTTAATGTCCCTTGTTAAGCGCTTAGCTGCCTACATTAAGTTAGTGAAACTTATTATGAAACTAATACGCTAAATCTTTTGTATAGAACTGTCGTCTTCTTGTTTAATCCGTGGCGGATATGTCAGCGTTTGTAGCGAAATATGGCTAGTGAGACTTGCTTAGCGAGATATGTTGATAGAATAAAAAAACGCTGCAAAAGCAGCGTCTTTGAAGCGTTAAGAGGCTAGAGTTATTTAACTCTACACAAAAAGCCTTTCAGGTAGTGACCTTCTGGATAGGGGCCGCCAACTGGGTGATCTTCGGCTTGCTCTAGGGTTTTAAGAAACTGCATCTCTCGTTTGGCATCAATGGCTGCATCGGCCACGATTTTTTGAAACAAACTCGTTGGCATAAGGCCAGAACAGGAGTAAGTCAGCAATATTCCACCAGGACGTAACATCTGCATCGCTAGCATGTTGATATCTTTATAACCTCGGCTAGCGCGGTTTAAACTGGCTTTACTATCAACAAATTTTGGTGGGTCTAGCACTATCATGTCGAACTGCTCATCACAGTCGCGGTAGGCGCGCAGCTGCTTAAATACATCGGCATTTAGCTGGGTTATTTTGCTAGTGTCTAAGTCGTTTAATTCAACGTTTTTGGCGGCTATCTCTAACGCGGCGTCAGAGACATCTACGTTGACTACCTTTTTAGCGCCGCCAGCCAAGGCATAGGTGCCAAAGCCGCCGGTGTAACAAAAACAGTTAAGTATTTTTTTGCCCTTGGCGAGCTGGCCAACCAGTTTGCGGTTATTACGTTGATCAAGGTAGTAACCGGTTTTATGGCCGGTTTCCACGTTAATGAGTAGGCGCAAACCGTTTTCATTTATTTCCATTGGTTGAGCGGGTAGCTCACCATGAATCAACCCTTGTTGAGGAGCTAAACCTTCTTTTTTGCGAACATCTACGTCTGAGCGTTCGTAGATAACATCATCTGGGAAGCAGTGTTTTAGCGCTTCAATAAGGTTAGTACGCTGAAACTCTGCTCCAGCACTTAGCAGCTGCAATACCAATACATTTGCATAGCGATCAATGGTGATGCCTGGTAGGCCATCGTTTTCACCAGCAACTAAACGATAAGCATTGGTATCGGCAAACTCACCGAGAATTTGTCGAGCCGCTTGAGCATCTTCTAAGCGGTCAATAAAAAACTGCTTATCAATATCTTGCAGCTGATCAAAGCTCCAAACTCGCGCTCTAATTTGCGATTCTGGCGAGTAGGCAGCAGTAGCCAAGTATTTCCCTTCGGCGCTGTAAACTTCTACGGTTTCGCCAGAAAGTGGCTTGCCCGATACTTTGTGAATGCCGTTTGAAAAAATCCAAGGGTGACGACGTAACAAAGCTTTGTCGCGCTTGGCCTTAAGGGTGATGATGCCGCTCATGTTCTGCTTCCTAATGATTAATGCCGCGCATTATAAGCGCCATGCTTAGCAAAACCCAAGTATAGTCTGGCTTTATTACTCGTTGGCAGGTTTACTCGGTTTATTAGGCGATGAAAAAGCCAAGCAGAAGCTTGGCTATTTAGTGAGTGAATTTTGTCTGGTGGTCTAGGGGCTGTTTATCTTTCACGAACAAAATTAACCGCGAAAGATAAACAGTCCCTAGAGTTTACTCATGGCTTTGCTATTCATCTCTTTTTCTAAGCCCTTATTTAAGGCCGAGCGTTGGCTAGTGCGCTTGCGATAGGCCATGAGTTTTGTGGGAAGTTGCTGCTGAAACGCCATTGCCCAGTTTAAGGTGTGGCACAGCAGTATATCGGCAACTGTAAATTGCTCGCCCAACAAATAACCTTGTTCTGGCACCCATTGTTCGGCAATGGCAGCCGCTTTGTTAAATTCCCAAGTAGCGGTTTCTAGCATTTCTGGCACGCGTAGCTCTTCAGGTAAAGCAAAACGGTGTTTGCCCATACTCCAAAGTGCTTGTTCTAATTCACAAATGGTAAAGCTTACCCAGCGGTGGTGCAGGGCAGCTTGGTCGCTACCTGGGGTGGGCAAAAATTGCGGGCCGTATTTTTCAGCTAAATAAAGGCAAATAGCGGCAGATTCATTAAAGACTAGCTCGCCATCTTTTAATGCAGGCACTTTACCGCAGGGATTAATGCTTAAGTATTCATCGCTGTGGTGTTCACCAGCTTGAAGGTTAAGGTAGTGATAATTCCATTCAAGTTGTAACTCTTCCAGCATCCACGATACGCGCAAAGAGCGAGTGCGTGGCGAGCCATACAAAGTAATCATTCAAACTGTTCCTATTCAGCATTAGCAAGCATTGTATAATACCAATCGTACTAAATAACTGTTCATACTATCTGGTTAAAATACTCGATAACTGCGTTAGAATTTTTGATTGTAGAATAACTACTTATCTAAAAATCCTGCCTTATTCTCGAGTATTTTTCCTGCGTTTTTTCTGAGCACTTACTTAGTGTGATTGGTATAAAGTAGTTGTTTGAACGCGACTACGCGAGCTTTTGTTGTTGGCAATTTGTCAGCGTTTTGAAGGGCTGCTGTGAAACTAAAGAGCTAATTCAAGCTTGGTTTCATAGTAATTTGGAATCGGTTCCGTTTTGCTTGTTTAAAGCTTGAGCATCTAAGCTTTGGCGACCATGCTGGTGTTATGGCGGGTTAGCAATATTGGAAACGATGGCAACGATTAAAGATGTGGCTAAGTTGGCGCAAGTAGGTGTGGGAACCGTATCTCGCTGCTTAGCTGGCAAGGGCGGAGTGTCTGCCAAGGCTGAGCTAAAAGTAAGCGAAGCCATGCAGCAGCTTAACTATCGGCCGAACAGTCTTGCTCGGGCTTTATCTACTCAGCGCTCCAACATTATTGGTGTTTGGTTACCCTCATTGTCCGGCCCTTTTTATCAGCACATATTACAAGCCATAGAGTTTGAGCTGCGCTTGCACGACAAACACCTAATTATTGCCAATGCTGAAGAAGCAAACAGTAATGAAGAATATCTGCAGCACTTAGACTATTTAATTAATCGTGATTGCGATGGGGTGCTGATGGTGTGCCCAGAAATCGCCATTTCAGATCTGCTGATTGCTCAAGCTAATTATCCGCCGCTGGTATTTATTAACCACTCCACCGATTTATTGTCGAAGCAGTCTTTTAGTGTTGATCATTATGCAGGTGGTTGTTTGGCAGCAAACAGCTTGTTGGCGCTAGGCCATAACAATATCGCCTGTATTAGCGGTCGTTTAAGTGCCCAAGATGCGCAGCAGCGCCAGCAAGGTTTTGTGGATGAACTAGCCCGCCAAGGCCGGCCGATTAACCCGGAATTGTGTATTGAAGGAAGCTTTGATTTTGCCACTAGCCAGTTTGCAGTACAGCAGCTACTGGATAAACAGTTGCCTTTTGATGCACTGTTTTGTGGTAGCGACAAAGTTGCCTTAGTGGCTTTATCAATTTTGCAGGGGGCTGGCATAAAGGTGCCGCAGCAGGTTTCGGTATTGGGCTACGATGATGTTGATTTTGCCGCAGTTGCCTCACCACCTCTTAGCACGATTGCCATTCCTATCAAGCAAATGGCGACAGCCGCTAGCAGGCAAGTACTCAATTTAGCTTACGACTTAACACTCTCTATTCCCAGCGTGTCTGAGCCGCGTTTTATTGCGCGAGCGAGCACTCAAGCATCCCCGCATCTTAAGATTAAAGAAGGCTAAGCTTATGGCGAAGTTTATAGAAGATGGAACACGTTATCACTTAGAAGACCCTTGTATTGCGCCAAACAGCGCGGCTTATTTGTGGAACAAAAAGATGATGTTGCACATGAACTGTCGTGGCTTTGCGGTTAGCCAATATATGGATCCCGAACCTCGCAAATATGCTCATGTGCCTAACTTAGCTGGGCAAAGCTTTATGCAGCCGGAGCAGCCTTATTTTAGTCATCACCCTGGTCGTTTTTTCTACTTGCGAGACAATCAAACTGGAGAGATGTTTTCTGCTCCCTATGAGCCTATGAAAGTGGAGTTAGACCGCTTTGCTTTTGAGCCGGGCTTGGCTGACATTCGCTGGGTGGTAGAAAAGCTTGATATAGAACTAAGCATAAGGCTTAGCCTTGCAGTTGATGCAGTGCTAGAGAGTTGGCAAGTCACTTTGCGAAACCTAAGCTCGCAGCGCCGAGACATTTCTTTAATACCCTATTTCCCAGTGGGTTATGCCTCGTGGATGAATATGGGCGGACAATATGATGCTGAGCTTAATGCGATTGTTTGCAGTAGTGTAACTCCTTACCAAAAAGTCACTGATTATTTCAACAATCAGCACTTCAAAGATCTTACCTTTTTGTCTGCCAGCCGACTGCCAGATTTCTATGAAGTCTCGCAACAGGCTTTTGAAGGAGAGGGTGGTTTACATAACCCCAGTGCTTTGCAGCAAGGTGGAAACTTACATAATGGCGAAGCGCATTATGAGCTGCCAGCGGCGATTATGCAGTTTCAATATAATTTACCGGCCGATGGTAGCGATGTGCTTAATCTTAGTTTTGGGCCGGCGAAAGATAAGGCCGAAATTAAGCAACTCAACCAGCAGTATTTGTACGCCGAGCTAGAGCCACAACGCCAAGCTAGCGAAGCTTACTTTGCTCAGGCCAAAGGCTGTATTTCCATAGAGACACCCGATCAGCAGTTTAATCACTTTGTTAACCATTGGCTGCCTAGGCAGGTGTTTTATCATGGTGATAGTCAGCGTTTAACAACTGATCCTCAAACCCGTAACTATTTGCAAGATGCCATGGGCATGGTTTACCTCAAACCAGAAGCTTGTAAACAGGCATTGCTAACCGCGCTAAAACAGCAAAAGTTCTCAGGTGAGATGCCCGACGGTATTTTATTAAGTGAACAGGCGGAGCTTAAGTACATTAACCAAGTGCCCCATACCGACCATCCGGTTTGGCTAGCCATTGTGTTAAACGCCTATCTTCAAGAAACCAACGACTATAGCTTGCTACAACTTAGGCTTTGTTGGGCGGATAACCCACTCGAGCAAAGTGTATTTGAGCATGTGAGCAAGGCGATGCAATTTTTATGTGAAGCCAAAGATGAACGCGGTTTGCCTTATATCGCCCAGGGGGATTGGTGCGACCCAATGAACATGGTGGGCTATCAAGGCAAGGGCGTGTCGGGGTGGTTAGCCGAAGCCATTTCTTATGCCTTACAGCTGTGGGTGCCAGTGTGTGAGCACCTAGGCGAAGCCGCCTTAGCCCAAGCCTTTAGCCAATATGCAGAACAATTGAATCAGCGCATTAATCACTATTTTTGGGATGGCGCATGGTATGGGCGCGGCATTACCGATGCAGGGAAGTTATTTGGCATAAGCAGCGATAAAGAAGGGCGAATATTTCTCAATGCCCAGAGCTGGGCAATGTTATGTGGAGCTGCCAGTAATGAGCAAAAAAAACAGATGCTGCAGGCCATTGATGAACAGTTAGACACGCCGTTTGGCGTAATGATGAGTGCGCCTGCCTTTACCGAAATGCGCGATGACGTTGGTCGAGTTACTCAAAAGTGGCCAGGCAGTGCCGAAAATGGCTCGGTGTATAACCATGCAGCAGCGTTTTACGCGGCTTCTTTGTATGCCTGTGAAGAAGGGGAGCTCGCATTTCATGTATTGCGCAAAATGCTGCCAAGCAATGCCGCAGACGAATTGAAAGTGCGTGGGCAATTGCCAATTTATTTACCTAACTACTATCGTGGCGCTTATTACCAGTATCCACGCACTGCTGGGCGCTCTAGTAACTTGTTTAATACTGGTACTTGCGCTTGGTATTACCAATTAGTGGTTGAGCAGCTGTTTGGCCTACGCGGTACGCCACAGGGCTTGCTGCTTCGGCCGCAACTGCCAAGTGATTGGCAAAAAGCCTCGGTGGTTCGAGAGTTTAGAGGAGCGGTTTTTAGTATTGAATACCAACAAGTTAATGCTAGCAGCTCTCAGCCCTTACGCGCGAAACAGCTAATGAGCGCCGAAGAAGCCAAGATAACCATTACTCAGCAGGCCGATAAACAGTTGCTGTTTAGTGGCTTTGAGGCTGGCGAGCGCTACCAAATAAGTGTGACACAAGCACTTGAAGACAAGGTGAACCCAGCTAAAGCAGCAGAAGCAAAGAGTGCCTTAGTATGAATACTAATCAGGGAACGGTTTACTTTGTTATGGGGGTGTCTGGCTGTGGTAAGTCTAGCATTGGTGAGGGGCTGGCAAACTACCTGCAAGCTGAGTTTATTGACGGAGATGCGCTACACCCTCAAAGCAACATAGAAAAGATGCGCAGTGGCCTTGCGCTAGATGATGAGGACCGTAAGCCTTGGCTAGCGAGCATAGTGGCTAAAGCTGATGCTATTAGCCAGCAACGAAAAATGGTAGTCATTGTTTGTTCTGCCTTAAAGAAATCTTACCGAGATCTATTGCGCCAAGTAAGCAATAAAGTGGTGTTTATCTACTTAAAAGGCAAGCAAACGCTAATTCAGCAAAGGCTAGAGCGGCGCAGTAATCATTTTATGCCACAGCACTTATTAGCTAGCCAATTTGCCACCTTAGAGGCCCCTACTGCTGCTGAAGCTGATGTTATTCCGATTGAAATTGACGCTAACCTAGAGCAGGTACTAGCACGTTGTATTAATAGTATTAGTCGCAAGCCCGCGCTTAATTGAGGTTGAAATGAATCGCACTATCAAACACGTTACCCAAAACATTATTGCGCGCAGCCAAGGCTTACGGAGCGCTTATGTTCAAAGAATGGAAAAACAAGCTGAGCAGGGGAACGCAAGGGCGCATTTAAGCTGCGGCAACTTAGCCCATGCCATTGCTGCCTGTGGTCAGCAACAAAAAGACCGCCTGCTAGATTTTACCAAAGTAAATCTGGCTATTATTACTGCCTACAACGATATGTTAAGTGCTCACCAGCCCTACGCTCAATACCCTCAGTTGATTCAGCAAAAAATGGCTGAACTTGGTCATAGCGCGCAAGTTGCTGGAGGTGTGCCAGCGATGTGTGATGGCGTTACCCAAGGCCAAGAGGGTATGGATTTATCGCTGTATTCTCGCGACCTTATTGCCCAAAGCACTGTCATTGGTTTGAGCCATCAAGGGTTTGATGCCTGCGTCTTATTAGGGGTTTGCGACAAAATTGCACCAGGGCAGTTAATGGGCGCGCTGTCTTTTGGCCATTTGCCAACTGCCTTTATGCCCAGCGGGCCAATGCCCAGTGGTATTAGCAATGATGAAAAGGTGGCGGTTCGCCAACAGCATGCTGCCGGAGAAGTGGATAAAGCGGCGCTACAGCAGATGGAAAACAAAGCCTACCATGCGCCCGGCACCTGCACTTTTTATGGAACCGCCAATACCAATCAGTTGGTATTTGAAACCATGGGCTTAATGCTACCGGGTAGCGCCTTTGTTAATGTGAATACCGCACTTAGAGATAGGCTTAATCAACATTTGCTTAGTCACATGGTGGGAATTACTCGCGGAGGCTCGGCTTATCGCCCGCTGTATCAAGTTATCGATGAGAGAGCCATTGTGAATGGCTTAGTGGCTTTGTTGGCTTCTGGAGGCAGCACTAATCACACCTTACATATGATAGCGATTGCCCGTTGTGCCGGCATTATCATTAATTGGGATGATTTTGCGCAACTTGCCGAGGTAGTGCCGCAACTTTCTAGTATGTACCCTAATGGCCCAGCAGATATTAATGCCTTTGAGCAAGCGGGTGGAGTGCCTTGCTTATTGCGTTTGTTAGCGCAACGCGGTTTGTTGCATATGGACGCGAATACCATTTATGGCCAGCTTAGCGATTACTTACAATCTCCTTATTTGGAGAATGGCGAGTTATGTTGGCGCATTGCAAGTGAAAGCCTAAATAGCAGCGTGATTGCAGCCGACAAGCATCAGTTTGCCGAAAACGGTGGCTTACAATTACTCAGCGGTAACCTAGGCAGGGCGGTGATTAAAACCAGCGCGGTAGCCGTGAGCCAGCAAGTAATTACAGCGCCCGCTAAAATCTTTGATTGCCAGCATCAAGTGGTAAAGGCTTACCAACAAGGTCTATTGAATCAAGATGTGGTTGTTGTGGTTCGTTATAACGGGCCTGCAGCCAATGGCATGCCAGAATTGCACAAGTTGATGCCGATACTGGGTAACCTTCAGAAACAAGGTTTTAAAGTGGCTTTGGTAACTGATGGTCGCTTGTCGGGTGCTTCAGGCAAAATACCCTCAGCTTTACATTTAAGTCCGGAAACTGCTAAAGGTGGCATATTAGCTAAGTTACGCGATGGAGATTTGATTAAGCTCGATGCAATAAGTGGCACGCTTAACTGCCAACTAGATGTGCAGCAGTTAAGTGCGAGAGAGATTGAGCAAGACAGCAAAACTCAACAGCACTTTGGTACAGGCAGAGAGCTATTTGAACCATTCCGCCGCTTAATTGGCTCTGCCGAAAATGGCGCTAGTGTATTGTTCGATTAGTTAATATTAGTAAGAAGGTGAAACGGCTTAGCCAACACCATTGTTTGGCTTGTGTCGGCACGCTGTGCGAGGCTAAGCGTTAGCTTGACTCTGCACAACTAACGGCGAGTTTAGTGGAATTCCATGACTCACTTCAATACCTACCGCAATGCTCAAGGCTATCGGGATCAATAACAATATAGTAAGAGTAATTCTGTTCATAAAGGCGACCTCTTGCTACCTACATTACATTAGACCGCGTAAACGGCAATTTCATTCATAAATTAACGTCAACAAGTCCCGCTTAGCCCACCCAAGGCTGTTTTATTTACTGATATTGGGTTCTTCGTAGTCCTTTTCTTATCGTTTTTCGGTGCTTCAGTTGTTCGTGCTCAGCTGTTGATGTAGCAAAATATTTATTCCTATAAGCTCAGCTTAAAGCTGCTCATTTTCCATTTCTCTTATTTATCGCCACACTTGTGCCATAAAAATCAATAGATTAAGAGAAGTCTCATGAGAAAGAGTAACAAACAGCGTAAACAGCCATCTTCACAACGTGCGTTTGTGGCGGCCGCTTTAGTGTTCGGTGTGTTTAATACTGCGTTAGTTAGCGCGAATCCCTGTGATGGTAATGTGATTACTGATGCGGTAGATGGTGCGATTATTGGTGGTGTAGCGGGGGCTATTGTAGGCAATGCTGGCAATGGTGCGGCCATAGGCGCAGGGGCTGGAGTGATTGCTGGTGCTTATGATGAAGAAGAATGTGCGCGATACGAACGTGAATTTGTTGAAGATGTTGTAGTAGATGATATTTACCAACAGCAGCTAGAAGACGAGTTTGATGCTGAGCGGATTTACGGCGAATAGTTATGTCGCTGAGACGGCTAAAGGAGCAGCCTGTTTAGTCAGTGGCGCGCATTCTGATGCTAAAACACGGTTTGCACTTGCTGGTTGATGCTAAATCGAATTGGGAGCAGTTTCTGGAGCAGCAAACCATTTATGGTGGTGGCATTAGGCAGCTAACTTCCCGCCAACTAGGCTTGAAATGGGGTATTGATTTAGCCCAGCATAAAAATTCAACAGCGGCATATCTGCAGTTTAGCTCGGCGTTGTAGTGGCTTATTTAGTGATGCTTTAGTAACAAAAAACGGACCAATTAAGGTCCGTTTTTAAAGAGTTAGCGAGGTGGCTTAGCCAGCTGCAATCAAATTATTCATATTGCTCACCAGCTGGTTGAACTCGGCGCGCTCCTGCTTATCAATGGCTGAGGCGAGGGGGATTTTTGCGGTCATTGGGTTAACCGCTCGGCCGTTTATATGGAACTCGTAATGCAGGTGCGGACCCGTTGAGCGGCCGGTATTGCCAGAGTCTGCAATCACTTGGCCGCGAGTCACTCGCTGGCCTTTGCGAACTTTAAACTTGTTTAAATGTAGATAGCGAGAGCGATACTTACCGCCGTGTTGAATCACGATGTACTTACCCGCATAAGGGTGGTTTTCTACTCGAGTTACTACGCCATCACCAGCGGCTAATACTGGAGTGCCAATGGCAAGGCCAAAATCGGCACCGTTATGCGGTGAAATACGCCCGGTAATTGGGTGCTTGCGACGTGGATTAAAACCAGAAGTAACGCGATGAGCCCCTTTAAGCGGTACACGCATAAAGGCGCGCGCTAGGCTTTCGCCATCTTTGTCATAATAGTTACCATTACTAAACAAGTAGGCGCTGTATTCGTTGCCGCGGTTAAAAATGCGCACCGCACTAATCTCACTTTGGCCGGTTAGTTCGTCATCAATATACTGGCGGTTTCGCACTACTTGAAATACATCGCCCGCTCTAAAATCACGAGAAAAACGCAGTTTGTCTTTAAACATTTGCGCCACTTGCTCTACTTCGCTTGGGCTTAAGCCAGCTTTACGGGCAGATACGTAAAAGCTACCTTCAATGGTGCCCGCTATGGCTTGTTTTTGCCATTGCCCTTCAATATTAATGGTTTCGTATTCGAAGCTGCTTGCATCCACACGCTTAAATATGATTTTTTGCGCCGGATTAAAGGCAAGTTGTAAGGCCAACAGCTGTTGATTGTCGTGGTCGATGGTAAAGGTAAGATCATGACCAGGACTTAAGGTATCTAAAGCTAGTACCGAAATATCGGCTTCTAGTACTTGATACATAGTGGTTTGGTCTATGTTAAAACGAGTGAAAATTTTACCTAAGGTATCGCCTTTCTCAATAGTGTATTGATAGCTACGCTCGCCTAAAACTTCAGCTTGTTCAGGCTCTGGCTTTGCAGCAGCGAGTGCTGGTTCACTTTTGTTTTGTTGGTCCACAACTGGCGATTCAGCTGCTTGTCTAAACTGCTCGGCACTGGGTTCAGCTTGAGTATTCTGTTTTACCATATCGATGGCTTCATTAGAGCTACTGGCTAGGCTAAATGTGATGCCGTCGGACTCTGCCTTAAAGTCGTTTTGCGGCAGTTCGATTAGCTGGCGGCTGGTGCTACTTACTTGTTTGGGGCTAGGCCAAATACTGGCAATACCCACCAGTGCACCGCAGGCGATAATGAGCTGCCAATGTTTATTGGGAAGCCTGCTAGGGCGACCAAACAAACGAGTTTTACTGTCAAACATACAATCTTTTACCTAATAAACGCTGTCTTAACGCAGCTGTTATTGTATTAATACTAGTGAGCAACTTTTGCTGGTTCGTGGTGCTATTCACGACACTTGCCCTTGTTGGCAACCAGAGCAAAGCCCTTGGAATTCGTAACTTTGTGAATGCAATCTAAAGCCTTGCTGCCCGGCAAACTGGTCTAATTCAATTTTTAATGATTCAGACAAGCTTATTTGAGTGACAGATTTACAGTCGGTGCAAATAAGCAAGGGTTGTGGAGTAAACGGGGCATGCTGGTGGCCAATGATGTAACGGCTACTTGATTCAATATGTTGAATGAAGTGGTATTGCAATAAAAAATCTAAAGCGCGATATACCGTTGGTGGCTTAGTATTTTGTTGCTGCTGTTGCAGCTTTGCCAAAATATCGTAAGCGCTAAGTGCTTGTTGATGCTGATGAAGAATAGCCAACACTGCTGCACGATTTGGCGTGAACTTAAGCTTATTTTGGCTACAGTAATCACTGACACGTTGTATATAATTGGCTGTAGACATGCTTTACCGAAATAGAATTTAGCTGATGAGCGAAATACACCCACAAAATTTGAGCGTTACATTATAACAATCATTGCTTATAGGCAAGTTTTGTAAGGTCAACTATCGACTTAGTCATGCTTTTTGATAGTTTATTTAAGTTGTTGTAAATAAAGCGCTAAATTCCGTCGCCGATTGGCGACAGGTTTAAATGGCTGTGTTCGTTGAGTATATCACTTCCGCCATAGTTACTTAACTGAGTGAAGATACGAAAAATACTGAGCAAAACAGCGCGAGTGATTAGTGTTTGAAGCTATTGTGGATAAAGGCTTGATTGGAATTGCTGGTTTTTTATTTAGTTTGTTCGCTTTGTAAGCACTCGAACTTTAATTGAGAAAAAGCGGTTGACTTGTTTCGTCTAAAAACGTTTAATAGCCGCCGTTGCCCGGATAGCTCAGTCGGTAGAGCAGAGGATTGAAAATCCTCGTGTCGGTGGTTCGATTCCGCCTCCGGGCACCACATTTAAAAAGCCTGCTAAATTTAGCAGGCTTTTTTCGTTTAAAACCTTGGGTTTAGCTCTGCTGAGGTTTACTGCGCGAATAGTGAATTAAACAATGAAACACTGCCGCTTGCTTGTTTAAATTTCTGTAACCGTGTGGTTTATCGCCGGCAAAGCGCAAAGCTTGCCCTTGGCTGAGCTTGTTCCATTGCCCGTTTGCCAAAACTTCCATCTCCCCACTAGTCACAATCACATGTTCGCTTACTCCTGCTTCGTGGGGCTCGGATACTCGTTGATAGTTCTCTAGCAAGGTGAGTTCGTACATCTCAAAGCCGTACTTTTCATCATAAGGGAAGAGAGTCGCCACTAACATGTCATCGCTGGCTGGTTGTTGTCGGAGTTGATCAGCGCTGCGAATTTCTGGTTGAGCTTGTTCAGCGAGTTCTGGCTCTAAAAAGGTTGATAAGGAGGTATTAAACCCTCCTGCTATTTTCCACAGTGTGGCGATAGTGGGGCTGGATTCACCACGTTCTATTTGTCCTAACATGGCTTTACTCACACCGGTTTTATTGGCTGCGGCATCTAAGCTCCACTGCTTGTGTTTGCGCTGCTGCTTGAGAGCCGACGCGAGATACTGATTTAAGGCCTGCAAAAATAACCTACTTGTTGAAAAAATAGTCTTGTACGTTATAACGCACAGGTGCTAGGCTTGTCTAGTTCGTGCGTTATAGCGCACGGAAACATGGGTGAGTTTACCGTTAAGCCAAGGAGTAGCTATGCGTGACTGGTTTGTATTATCACGAGTGTCGGCTGGATTTATCGCAGTATTAGTGGGCTATACCAGCTCAGCAGTTATTGTGTTTCAAGCTGCTGCTTCGGCTGGAGCAAGCGAGCAGCAAATTAGTTCATGGTTGTGGGCTTTGGGTATTGGAATGGGCGCGACTAGTATCGGTTTTTCTTGGTATCACAAAAAGCCGATCCTTACTGCTTGGTCTACGCCTGGAGCAGCGTTGCTGGTGACTAGTTTATCCGGCCTCTCGGTTAACCAAGCGATTGGTGCGTTTTTGTTTAGCTCGCTATTAATAACTTTAGTGGGTTTAAGTGGTTTGATGGATAAGCTGATCCGTTGGGTCCCTCAATCAGTAGCCTCCGCCATGTTGGCTGGGGTGTTATTGCAATTTAGTTTGCAGTTGTTTCAATCTCTAGAGAGCCAATTGATATTGGTTGCCAGCATGCTGGCTTGCTACCTAATTGGCAAATTGTATGCCCCACGCTACGTTATGCTGATTACCTTAGCGGTAGGCATTACAGCAGCTTTTTACTTGGGTTTACTGGCGTTCTCTTCAGTGACTTTAGAGCTAGCCATGCCGGTGTGGATTAGTCCGTCATTCTCATGGCAAGCAATGTTAGGAGTGGGCTTGCCCTTGTTTGTGGTCACCATGGCCTCGCAAAATATGCCCGGTATCGCGGCTTTGCATGGCAATGGATATCGGCCGGCTATTTCTTCACTGATCTCTTGGACAGGTATCGCAGGATTGCTGTTAGCGCCATTTGGAGGTTTTGCCTTTAATTTGTCGGCCATTACTGCTGCAATTTGCATGGGTAAAGAGGCCGATGAAGATCCCAGTAAACGTTATTATGCTTCTATTTGGGCAGGCGTCTTTTATCTACTGGTGGGCTTGATGGGAGCAACTGTGGTGAGTTTGTTTGCCGCTTTTCCTCAAGAGTTGGTGGTGGCTATTGCCGGTTTAGCGCTTATAAGCACCATCGCAAACAGTTTATCTACTGCCTTAGCTAGCTCAAAGGGCAGAGAGGCGGCCGCCATTACTTTTTTGGTAACCGCTTCATCGGTCAACTTGTTTGGCATTGCCAGCGCGTTTTGGGGCTTAAGCTTAGGTTTGTTTGTACATTACTTCTTTTCTCGTGGCGATTTAGCAGAGGTAGTTGAACAGAGCTGTGAAGCTGGCAATAAAGCCTAGCTTATTTTAAGGTTGAAACATCACAAATATGATTGACTACCTCGTTGATTAAACGTTTAAGCATCTATTTATTGAAGGGCTTTCTGCTACTTGCTCTGTTTGCTGAGTTGATGGTGTTAGCCTTACGTTGGATTGATCCACCAATTTGGTCTTGGCGCATACACCGTGCTTGGTTCCCTCCCACTTCTTACCCTGAGCAAATTGAACACCAGTGGGTAGCATTAACTAGCATCAGCAAGTCAATGCCCTTGGCGGTGGTTGCAGCAGAAGATCAGCGCTTTTTCGCACACTATGGCGTAGATTTTTTGGCTATCAGGAGAGCTTATAAAAGCAATCGAGAAGGTGGGCGATTGAGAGGCGGGAGCACTATTACTCAACAAACTGCCAAGAATCTGTGGTTATGGCCTAGTCAAAGCTATTGGCGAAAGGCAGTAGAATTCGGCTTTGCAGGTTTGCTAGAGTTAAATCTATCTAAATCAAGGATACTAGAACTCTATCTAAATATTGCTGAGTTTGGCCCAGGTATTTATGGGGTAGAGGCCGCTAGCCAGCATTACTTTAATCTATCATCAGAACAACTCAGTGCTCATCAGACAGCTAGCTTGGTAGCCTTGCTGCCAAGTCCCTACCGTTACTCGATAAGTCCTAAAAGCGCATTTATGAGCCAGCGAGTCTCGTGGATTCGCCAACAAATGCGCCAATTAGGGTCTTTAGAGCTGAGTCGTTACTAGCTTGCGGCTGATTAAAGCGCTGCTTGGAAAAGACCTATAGCGAACTGTGATGACAGCTTTAGACAAAGCAATATGACAAATACTGAGACCGCAATAAGGCTAGCTTTTGAGAGTGTTTTTAAGAATCCAAAGAACATAATGACCTCACTTGAGTTTAGCCATCCCTGGGGTTCGATTCAGAGCAATTATACTAAATATTGAGCAAAGGCTGAATTCTTGGATTTGTTTTAGATCAATATTGAACGCTGTTTTTTTGCACAATCGCTGAAGAGTGTGACCGTCAATTCGATTTTAGTTTTGGTGTAGAACTGGACTCCAAATTCAAATGTAAATGATAAGGGTTTTCATTACCCTTGTCGCAAGTTAATGAAATGTAAATATAATATGCAGCGTGCTGAGTTAGGGTGTATACTTTTTCGATACCTAAAATTGGCAGCTTGGAGCGCAGTAATGAAAGCCGAACCAAATATAATTGCTTTGTTAAATAAGGTGTTAGTTTCAGAACTTACTTCGATTAATCAGTATTTTTTACATGCCAGAATGTATAAAAACTGGGGCCTAGAAGCGCTGAATGAGCGCAATTATAAAAAATCGATTAAGGATATGAAGCAAGCCGACAAATTAATGGAGCGAATATTGTTCCTTGAAGGTTTGCCTCATGCACACATGTTAGGTGTATTGCGCATTGGTGAAGCTACCGAGGAAATGCTGCAATGTGATATGGACTTCCAGCTGGAACAATTACCAATCATCAAACAAGCGATTGCCGATTGTGAACAGGCTAAAGACTTTGTCAGTCGAGATTTGTTAGAAGAAATCTTAGATTATGAAGAAGACCATATTGATTGGATTGAAACTCAGCAGTATCAAATTGAAAAAATGGGCCTAGAAAATTATTTAGCTGCTCAAATTACCGAAGGAGATGACTAATGAAAGGTAATAATGAAGTTATTGATGCGCTAAACCGCTTGTTAATGAATGAACTAACGGCAATGGATCAGTACTTTATCCATTCACGTATGTATGAAGACTGGGGCCTAAATAAGTTATATGAGCGTATCGACCATGAGTTTGATGACGAGAAAGGTCATGCCTCACTGCTTATTCAACGTATTTTGTTCTTAGAAGGCACGCCTGACTTAAGTAAGCGTGAGCCTTTACGTATTGGTAGTGATGTGCCAAGCATGCTTGAGAATGATTTAGAGGTTGAGTATGAAGTTGATGCCTTATTAAAAGAAGCAATGGCCCTTTGTGAGTTAAAGCAAGACTATGTGACTCGTAATATCTTGCAAACCCTGATTGACGATACTGAGATGGACCACGCTTACTGGTTAGAGCAGCAGCTAGGGTTAATTAAGAAAATTGGCTTAGAGAATTACCTACAAAGCCAAATGTAAAAATTGCTTCCTACTGATTTAAAAACGAGAGCTATTGCTCTCATTTTTTGTTTTATACCAATCACACTAAGTAAGTGTTCAAAAAAACGCAGGAAAAATACTCGAGAATAAGGCAGGATTTTTCGATAAGTAGTTATTCTACAATCAAAAATTCTAACGCAGTTATCGAGTATTTTAACCAGATAGAGTGAACTGTTACTTAGTACGATTGGAGCTGCCAGCTAAACTGCGTCCAGTTCCGCTCTAAAGCGAGCTGTTTAAGCTTAGGGCAGGGGTTAACCGTGTAAGCATTGTCCGCATACTCTAGTAAGGGCTGGTCGTTAATTGAGTCAGAATAAAAGCTGATTGATGAGTACTGCCTTGACTGATCAGTGAGCCATTGCTTAAGCCGTGTGACTTTACCTTCTCGAAAGCTAGCAACACCTTGTATTTGTTCTGTGTACTTTCCCTGATCGGCATATAAATCAACGCCTAAATGATGTTCAACACCTAGTAATTGCGCAACCTGGTTAACGATAAAGCTAACTGTAGCGGAGATTATAAGTACTTCATGGCTTTGCTTTAACTGAGAGATTAATACTTGGCCTTGTGGGTAGACAATACGATTAACTTGCTGGCGAACAAAGTGACTTACTAAGCGGTCAACTTGCTCACTACTAAGGTGTTTTATCGGAGTTAAACTGAAAGATATGTATTGCTCTAGGGCTAGCTCGCCTAAAGCATATTGCTGCATCATTGCAGCGTCTTGCTCAAGAAAACCTACTTGGGTAACTACTCCTTCCTGTACTAGAAATTGATGCCATAGTACGCCGCTGTCTCCAGCAATCAGTGTTTCATCTAAATCGAATATATGTAGTTCCACAAAGGCCTCTTTCACGAGTGAGCGACTAAAGACGATGCTAAGGAAAACTGAAGGATAGCTCAATGGCTAAATTTTATTGAGGGTAAAGAAAAGGCCAGCTGAGCTGGCCTTGTTATTTTATGCAGTATCTTTTTTGAGATTCTCTGGTAAGCCATCTGGTACTGGCGCCCAACTGCGTTGTTGCGCTTCACCGTGAAGTACCTTGCGTAGCTTCTCGTTAGCAGCTGCAGCGTAAATTTTCTCGGTTTTGATTTCTTCTTCTTTACGTTTAAGCGCATCTTCCATATCTAACTGAAGATCTTTGTAACGCTTGCTGGTTGCCAAGAAGACTAGACCAATTAATACCACTAGTACCGCAACTACCGCGCCGAATAACCACCAAGCAATGCCTGATTCTTGGGCTTGGCCAGCATTTTCCGAGCGTTGTACAAGTTCTACAATATGAGCACTTAACTTGTTGTTGTCTGCTCGTAGCTCATCTCGTTGCGTTTGCATTTGGTTAAACTGCTCTTGCAATTGTTTTTGTTGCTCAGAGTTACCGGTGTTTTCAGCAATGGTTTTCTGTAAACCAAGAACTTGCTCATTAACGCCAGCGAGTTGTTTTTCAAGCTGCTGATTTCGCTCTAACAACTGAGCTTCGGCATTGCTGCTACCAGCCTGTTCAACTTGCGCATATAAGCTTTGGTTAGACGCAGTTAATGTGCGGTTTTCGTTGCTTATTTTGTCGTTAAGTTGCAGTAACGCTTGGTAATCAATCAACTTGCTGTTTAAGTCGTTTTGTAAACGCTGGTTGATTTTTTGAGTATCGTTTAGCGCAGACTGAAGCTTGTTAATAGTCTTATTCTTTTTGCTTAAATCGTTCTTAAGCAAGTTTAAAGTACGCGTCATTTCTGGGCTTGGACCTGTACTCTTCGCAACCGGTTTAGGAGTAGGCTTAGGCTTGGCAGCGACCTTGGCTGTAGTGGTTGTTGCTTTAGCTTTAGGCACTGGCGGTGGCAGTACTGCTTTAGGCTTAGCTGAAGTAGTTGTGGTTTTTGCCGTTTGCGTTGTAGCACTTTTAGCAAACTGTCTTGGCACGCCGGTGTATATCTTCGGATCTTTTTCTACAATCCAAATCTCTAAACCATGCTTGCTTTTGATCCACTTCCATTCTTCAACGTTCATATGGTGTAGTTCACCATTAGTCAACGTGTATGAGAATTGTTTAGCATCTTTACGTACAGGAATGGTAAAGGCTACACCGAAGTCGTCAAACTTGCTCGGCATTAACGGGTCGCCAGGGGTGGTGCCTTTACGCAAACGGAAATCGGTTCTAGCACCAACTTGTTTGCCATTCACCATTTCTTCACCGGCCCAGATATGTAAACCCCAACCATCATAGTTGTTATTAATGCTCTTGTAGTGAACAGTTACGCTATCTGCACTGGCAACTGTACTAATACACCAGAAAAGTAATATAAATATGGATGCTCTCTGCACAATTACTCCATTAACTTGTTTAAGTCGCATGAACCCATAATAACTAAAAAAACAGTAAAGAAGTAGCAACTAGATCACCAATATGGTGTTAAATTTTAAAGAAAAATAGACTTAGCTCCAATTGCTAAAGGTTTTAGCAGAAAAAATGTCCAGTTTTTACTGCTAATTGTTTTTAACGTCAAAAAGAAATTGTCTGACCTTATGAGGATTGCATGATGAAATATCGTCAATTAGGCGAGTCAAATTTGCGAGTGAGCGAAATTTGCTTAGGAACAATGACTTGGGGTGAGCAGAATTCTCAAGATCAAGCATTTGATCAACTTGATTATGCTTTGGCGCATGGGGTTAATTTTATCGATACAGCAGAAATGTACCCAGTGCCTCCCCAACAAAGCACCCAAGGTGACACTGAGACCATCATTGGCAATTACTTAACACGGCGAAAATGCCGAGACGAGTTGATCTTAGCCTCAAAGGTTGCTGCACCTTCTAAATCCGATCGCGGTGGTTATATTCGCCAAGATATGCGACTTACCTGGAATGGTATTCATCAAGCGGTAGAAGACTCTTTAAATCGATTGCAAACCGATTACCTTGATCTTTACCAAGTTCATTGGCCAGATCGTGCAACTAACTTTTTTGGCCAGTTAAATTATCAGCACCAAGAAGGCGCTGATCAAACACCTATTATAGAAACGCTAGAAGCCTTAGCTGATCTGGTTAATTCTGGAAAGATCCGCTACCTGGGGATCTCTAATGAAACACCTTGGGGGGCAATGCGTTATGTTCATTTAGCTGAGAAGCATAACTTGCCAAAGATCGTCTCGATCCAGAACCCTTACAATTTGCTTAATCGTAGTTTTGAAGTTGCCTTAGCGGAAGTGTCGCATCGCGAGAATATTCCTTTATTAGCTTATTCCCCATTAGCATTTGGTGCACTAACTGGGAAGTATTTGAATGATCAATGGCCCGAAGGTGCACGACTCACCTTATATAAGCGTTTTGCTCGCTATGGCGCAGAAGCTCAACAAGCGATTCAGCATTATGTCGATTTAGCGCGTGAATTTGAATTAAGTCCTGCCCAGTTAGCCTTGGCATTTGTCAATCAACGTAGCTTTGTTGGAGCTAATATTATTGGTGCCACGAACCTTGAACAGCTCAAAGAAAACTTGAGTAGTACTAAAGTGTTGATGTCCGATCAATTGGAACAGCGGATTCAAGAACTGGGTGATCAGTACAGGATCCCTTGCCCCTAATGCGTGAGCCGATGATCATAGGAGATCGTTCCGAAAGCCTTAAGCAATTGCTAGCGCGGATAAACGCCTGCCGTTTGTGTGAAAAACAGCTTGAACCACGCCCGGTGGTGCAGGCTAGTGTTCAATCTAAGATGTTGATTATTGGTCAAGCTCCCGGCATTAAAGTGCACAAAAGTGGCGTGCCTTGGGATGACGCCAGTGGTAAGCGTTTACGTCAGTGGTTGGGCTTAGAACCAGAGACATTTTATAACTCAGAGTTAGTGGCAATTGTTCCTTCGGCTTTTTGTTACCCCGGCAAGGGTAAACAGGGAGACTTGCCGCCACCGAAGCTATGTTTTGATACCTGGCATCAACAAATCATCGAACAGCTCAACAAGGTTGAGCTTACTTTGTTGATTGGCCAATACGCCCAGGCGCTGTATTTGCCAACCGATTCAAAAACTACGCTAAGCGAAAATGTTCTTGGTTATCAGCATTATGCAGCCCAAGGCATATGGCCATTACCTCATCCTTCACCGCGTAATCGCCATTGGTTTGCTAAGCACCCATGGTTTGAGCAAGATCTAGTGCCTAAACTGCAAAACCAAGTTAAGCAGGTATTAGCTTAGCTGCCTACTTGCTGGAGCTATGTTCATCTAACCATTGTTTGGGAGACATATTTGTATTGGCTCTAAATGCTCGGGTGAAACCAGAGACACTTTGGTAGCCTACTTCTGAAACAACCCAAGCAATCGGCTTTCCTCGCTTAAGCAGCTGCTTGGCTTGATTGATTTTCCATTCCACTAAATAGTCACCCGGTGAGCAGCCAATGGTTTGCTTAAAGCATTCGATAAAGCTAGTGCGTGACATCGCCGCTTGCTCTGCTAGCCATTCAACGGAATGCTCTGAAGCAGCTTGTTGATGCATTGCTGCTAAAGCTTGCGACAGTTTGGGGTGCAATAAGCCAGCAATTAAACCAGAGTGTTTGCTTTGTTGATTAATATTGTGGCGTAGCAATAGAGTAACAAGGACTTCCACTAACTTATCCATAATCACTAACGAGCCCTGGTCAGTCTCAAAGGCTTCGCTAAAAAGTAATTCAATGGTGCGGGCGAATTGAGGCTGTTGACTGAGCGATAGCACCATTTTCTCAGGTAAGGCATTGGCTAAGGCACTGTGATTGGCATTGTCGTATTGAATTGTCGCGCACACCAGTTCTGCCGGTTGTTGGTCATCCACTACAAGTCGATGGGCTTGTGGCTGAGGAAAGAAAATTAAACTTGGCGCAACTACCTCTAACGGTTGTTGCTTGCTTTGAATACTTAGCCTGCCAGAGCGCAATACATGAATGTGTCCAACGAGTTCATTCCCCGTGGCTACATCTGATAAGCCACATAATTGCCCTGAATAAAAAACACCTGCACTGATTGAAAACTGTCTGAGTAGGCCAGAAAGTTGGTCCATTTTAGTTATTCCGTACTTTTTGCACTAAATGCTGAACGATTGTATCCCAACAGACCGGAGCAAGCCGTTAATGTTTCATTGTCGCTTAGCACACAACTATTTGGAGAATGAAAATGAATACACTAAAAGCACTTACTCGTACCAGCTTACTTGCCGCTGCTCTAGCGGTTAGCAGCTTTAGCTTTGCTGCCGATGTAGGCATGAGCGTAGACGCCAATGATTTAGCCATTAAGGGCTATGATCCAGTTGCTTACTTTGTCAGTGGTCAGCCAACCCAAGGTAACAATAGCTATACCGCCACTCACAATAATGCTATCTACCATTTTGCATCAGCAGACAATCGTGATGCATTTAAAGCTGACCCAGCTAAGTACGCGCCTCAATACGGTGGTTATTGTGCCTTTGGCGTAGCCATGGAGAAGAAGTTTGATACCGACCCAACCGCATGGAAAATTGTCGACGGCAAGCTTTACCTTAACCTTGATAAAAAGGTTCAACAGCGTTGGTTAGAAAACACTGGTGAATTGATTGTGGACGCCAACCAGAATTGGCCAGAAATAAAAGCCGTAGATGCCGCTAAACTTTAATTGCATCTATCACTATCTCATCAATTAGCATTGCCTACTTGGTGAGATAGTATTGTTGGTACAAGTCTTCGATAAGTGTGGCCAATTTAAAGTCACGTTCACTTACTCCGCCTAATTCGTGGGTGGTTAATGAAATATCGACCTTGTTATAGCAGTTGGACCAATCTGGATGATGGTTTTGCTGCTCTGCGTAATCAGCTACTCTTCCCATAAATTCAAAGGCTTGTGCAAAGTTTTTAAACCGATAAGAGTTTACGATAAAGTTATTTTGGTACTGCCAAGTCGGTAGGTGTTTTAAGGCTAGGTGAATAGCTGGTTGGCTTAGCGCATGCTCACTCATAATTACCTCTAACTTGTTTGATTACCTATAAGATTAGTTTAGTGAGAGCGTGAAGTCAGTTTTACTAGCATTGGCAACAAATACACTGGCAGCTGAATTGCCCCCATATAAATCATGTATTCAATCCCTAAAAAGCTACCGGTAATACTATAGGTGAGCAAAACATTACGATTAGTGGCAGTTACCCCACTAATTATGGCGAGCTCTTTTCCTTTATTTAGGTACAACAAAAAGCTAGCAACAAAAGCAATTAAACAGGCTGCACTGGCAATGGCCAAATACTCTAAGGCTACTGCTGGGCTGGTGTTATACACCTCGCGAAATGCTCCCATTAGACCCAAAGGGAAAAAAAACACCAATACTATGGTTACCGGCCGGACCTGAATAAGGGCCTTGTCGATCAGTTGTTGCTTGAGCAGTTTGTGCAGTAACAAACTGATAATAATAGGTAATATGATGAAAATTGCTAAACGTTGGCCATAAACCTGCATGTCTAGTTGCAATTGCTCGCTATGACTAAAGTGGCTAAACAGATGACTATTAAGCAGTAATACGCCAGGCATTAACAAAGTAGACGCAATTGTCATAGCCATACAGCGTTGAGCATCTAAGCCTATAGAGCGCACTATCGCTGGACTGGCAAACAGAGAACCGGTAGCGCAAGTGGCTGCAATGGCCAAGTAGAGTTGGCTGTTAACATTGAAAAACCAAGCAATTAGCATGATCAAAGCGCTTAAACCAAGCGTATGCCAAATTGCGTAAAGCCAAATTGATGTTTGGGCTAAGTCTTTAACTAAGGTTTTGATGTTCAAACTTACGATGGTAAATAACATTAAAGCAAACAGTACCGCCGGTAAAAAAGGCAGTAAGGCATTAGAGAAGTTAGGCAGCGCAAAGCCGATGAAAACACAGCTGGCTAATAGCTGAGTAGAGTAGCGAGTGATAAACCTTAGCAAGTCCTTGCCCCATTTTGGTTATACGCTGTGCTAGCGCGGTGTTATTTACAGATTGAAACGCAAGTTAGAAACAGATTCAAACGAGTGTTTGAAAAATACTAGCAAAGAGATGTATGATTGCAAATGCTACATTTGGCCAATTGTTATTCATGGGCCGAGTATGGGATGCTAATCTGAAATCTATTGCGCGTCGAGTTACTCGTCGGGCTTGCAACACTGTTAAGGGTAACATGAACCAATTAGCGAAGTTCTAACTTCGTTAACTACATAATAACTATAAAATAAAGGAACGTTTGATGAGTAAACCGACTAATAACGCATCTAGCTATCATCAGCTGGAACACTACCAAGTATCGAATTTGCTTTATCAGTTTATTAATCAGGATGTTTTGCCAAACTCTGGTGTTGAGCAAGACAGCTTTTGGTCTGGGCTAGAAGCCTATTTAGATCACTTCATTAATAAAAACCAAGATTTGTTGGCTAAGCGTGATAGCTTACAAAGCCAAATTGACCAATGGCATCAGCAGCATCCAGCCCCCATCGATACTCAAGCTTACCAGCAGTTTCTACAAGATATTAATTATCTGGTTAAAGCGCCTGATCAAGTTAGCCTTGCTACATCAAAAGTAGACCGTGAACTAGCTCTATTAGCAGGCCCCCAGTTGGTGGTACCGGTAATGAATGCTCGCTATGCCTTAAATGCTGCTAATGCTCGCTGGGGCAGTTTGTATGATGCGCTCTATGGTACCGATGTGATTGAGCAAAGTGGTGAGCTTGCCCCCGGCTCTGCCTATAACCCTGCGCGTGGAGAAGCGGTTATTGCTTATGGCCGCGCATTACTTGATAAACATTGTCCCTTGGCTCATGGCAGCCATGCTGATGCAACCAAATACAGCGTGCTTTCTGGTGGTTTATTGGTAGGTCTTAAAGACGGTTCGAATACCACCTTGGAAGAAGCCTCTCACCTTGCGGGCTACCAAGGAGATGCTGAGCAGCCTTCGGCGATTTTGTTGCAACACCATGGGCTACATATTGAAATCCAGTTTGATGAAGAACACCAAATTGGCGCGCAAGACAGTGCCAATGTAAAAGACATTGTATTGGAGTCAGCACTTACCACCATTATGGATTGTGAAGACTCTATTGCCGCGGTAGACGCCGAAGATAAAGTGGAAGTTTACAAAAACTGGTTAGGTTTAATGTGCGGAACATTGAATGAAAGCTTAACCAAAAACGGCAAACAGATTACTCGCGAGCTGGCGCCTAACCGCCAATACATTAATACTCAAGGTCACGGCTTTAGCTTAAGTGGACGCTCGTTAATGTTTGTGCGTAACGTGGGTCACCTGATGACCAACAACCTAATGTTAGACGCCAAGGGCAATGAGGTTCCAGAAGGTTTACTTGACGCTGTGTTTACCAGCCTCATCGCTAAACATGATTTGCTTGGAAATAGCCCTTATCGCAACTCCCGCGAAGGGTCGATTTACATTGTTAAACCTAAGATGCATGGCCCAGAAGAGGTTGCATTTAGTAATCAAATTTTTGCAGCCGTTGAAGAGCTTATCGGTCTTACAGCTAACACCATTAAATTGGGCATAATGGATGAAGAACGTCGCACCAGTGTTAATTTAAAAGCGTGTATATCAGAAGCTCATCAGCGAGTGGTGTTTATTAACACTGGTTTCTTAGATAGAACTGGGGATGAAATTCACACTAGCATGGCTGCCGGCGCTATGGTGCCAAAAGGTGATATAAAAGAAAGCGTGTGGATTAAAGCTTATGAACTCAACAATGTTCAAGCCGGCCTTGCTTGTGGTTTGCACGGCAAAGCACAAATAGGTAAAGGCATGTGGGCCATGCCCGAGATGATGGCAGCTATGATGCAGGCTAAACAAGCCCACCCAGAAAGCGGCGCTAGCACGGCCTGGGTTCCTTCACCCACTGCGGCAACGCTGCATGCGATGCATTACCACCAGGTAAATGTATCGAGTATTCAAAATCAACTATTAGAGGCGCTAAGTAGTGACGATCAGCGTTACTTAGGTGACTTATTAACGCCGCCATTGGCGACCGATACCACGTGGACTGAGCAACAACTTATCGCTGAACTAGATAACAACATCCAAGGTATTCTTGGTTATGTTGTTCGTTGGGTAGAGCAGGGCGTTGGCTGTTCTAAGGTGCCAGATATTAATGGCGTAGGTTTAATGGAAGATCGCGCGACCTTGCGTATATCTAGTCAGCACGTGGCAAACTGGTTAAAACACAACATTGTGAGTGAAGACATAGTGAAGCAGCGTTTCGAAGTGATTGCCGCATTGGTTGATGAGCAAAACAGTGGCGATCCCGCTTATTTGAATATGGCAGGCAATGTTGCTACCAGTTGTGCCTATCAAGCAGCACTAGATTTGGTATTTAAAGGCTGTGAGCAGCCTAGTGGCTATACCGAGCCCTTGTTACACGCGTGGCGACGTGAATTTAAATCCCAATAGGGTAAATGTTTTCAATTAATAAAAAGCACCTTAACAGGTGCTTTTTTGTTTAGAAATCTAAACCGATACCTATCACTAAGCGATAGTCATTTCTATCCGGTGTTATATCATCGGAGTCTGCTGTGGGGGACTCGGTGTAATCCCAAATAAAATCGATATCTAAATCTAGATCATCAGTAATATCAATGGCTAGGTTGAGTAGATTGTGGTGTTGGTAACCACCGGTCTTTGTCTGAGACAAGGTCATTTGATAGTCGTGAGTGAGCTCAATGTCTTTGGTGATGTCTATTTCGAAGTTAGAACCAAAGGATAAACCGAGGCTGCTTTCTTTGTTAGAACTGCCTTCGGTGACTTCTTCAAAGCGAGTCTGTTGCCAAGAAGGACCAATAGACAGCTCCCATTTTTTGTCATCATCGTCTACTGGTATGTAACCCACTTGCGAGGCCAATTGGCTTTGCAGTTTGATATTTTTCAGTGGCGCGTGGTAGAAATCTGCCAATATAGGGCGAAAGAACCAATCATGATGTTTGTATAAATCGTGAGAGAGGGTGACTCGGTGGTTTCGCGCGGTGGTTTCATCATTGGATTCAGAAATCACCCCGAGGTAGGTAATTATGGTTCGATTAAGTGCGGTTTTTCGTTCACTGTTAAGTTTGCCATTAATCTCTAAGGTATTGGTATTACCGCTGGCAATGTTGGCACTTAGGGTGGCTTTGTTTTCCCAGCGATCGGCTTCTCGTTCGGCTACCCGGTACACAGAAATAACATCTTGGCGAGAGGCATAATGTGTGTCTTTGCCAACAATAGTAACGCCGTCTTTGTCTACCATTAGGCGGCCGCGTACCACGCCTAAACCTCGTAAATTTACTTGAAACCAGTTAGCTGTGCGTAGGCGCTGAATATCGTCAATATCTATGTTTAGGTCGTCTAATTCGTCACTGTCGAACAATACTTCTTTTTGATAAAGCTCTTCTAGTTCCCCTTGAACAACTTCGCCAGAGTCTAATTGGATCCAATCTTTATCGTCATCCAAATCTAGAGCACTAAAGTAGTCTTGTTGAAATTGTTCAGCGACAGATTGTGGCGTTTGCTCGTCCTCGGGAAGAGAGGTCTCTGCAGCAAGCAAAAGGCTAAGGCTAGAAGAGGTGACTAATAATACAACAGCTAAGAGGCGCATTAAGTAGTGGCTGCTCCATCAGACATTTAATGACAGTGCTTTGATATTAGCGGCTTTTTCAGTAATACGGAATAAGCGCTTGAGAATACTCGATGTTTTGTTTAGCCGAGCGGTACTCAGCTAAACATCGTTTGCTGGCTATTTCACCTGAGCGCTACGCATCCATTCACGGTAGGCATCTGCGCCTTCTTCACCTTCGGCGGGTGACCAAGGGGCAAAATCTTCTGAAGGTGTGGGCACATAAGCGCCTTCTTTTATCTCTAAGCCTACAGTACCAGCCTGCATACAGGCATAACCATGCCAAGTGTTAGGTGGCACTTCGATGGCGCGATTGGTCTCCGGTGACAGGCTATGGCGCTCGGTAAGTTCGCCTTGTTCATTAAAAATGAGTAAGTCTAATTGACCTTTTAATACTAAAAATAGCTCCCATTTATGGGCTTCGCTATGGCGATGTGGGCGCATGTAGGTATCGGGCTCGGTGGCGATAAACAAGCGTTGCACACCTGCGTCTAAGCTTTCATGTAAATTGTGATGGCTGCGCTGGCGTGGTGCTGCTTTAGCCTTATCGCTAAAGTCTGAAAAGTCCTTGTTGTTGATGATCTTCAACATTAGGTCGAGTCCTTTAATTGGGGGTATTCGAATACGTCATAGTAACAGAGCCTGATCTTGGCATACTTTTGACTGCTCAACAAACGGGGATCATCAGTGTAAGGTGATAATTCATTCCCATTATTGGTTAAGGAATTCGCTATGAGCAAAATGACAGGGCGTTGTTTATGTGGAAAAGTGAGCTATCAAGTTGAGCAACTTGAGCCTCGAATGGGGCATTGTCATTGCAGTATGTGCAGAAAGTTTCATGGGGCTGCTTTTGCAACCTACGGTGAAGCTAAAACCGAGAACTTTCGCTGGACAAGCGGTTTGGAATACTTAAAGAAATTCACCGCTGAGAATGGCACTGTAAGACAATTTTGCAGTGAGTGTGGCTCAAGCTTAAGCTTTGCTCCCGCCAATGATGATGGCCGTTTTATAGAGTTTAGCTTGGCTACTCTTGATAATGAGATAAAGCTAAAACCAGACGCACATATCTTTGTAGCTTATAAAGCTAACTGGTTCGATATTTGCGATAACTTACCGCAACACCAAGAAGGGCGTGAGTAGGTGTTAGGTTTTAGCCTTAAGCTTTTGCAAATATTGATAAGGTGTTACACCACGTAAGCGTTTAAAGGCGCGGCAAAAACTTTGCTCATTGCTATAAGATAAACGCTGGGCAATGTTATTAATGTCATAGCCCTTAAATAGATACTGTACCGCTTCGTTACATAATACGTTGGCTGTCATGGCTGAAAAATTCCAGCCATGGGCCAATAAGCGGCGTTGTAATTGTTGACGCGATATACTCAAGCAGTCGGCCAAAAAGTCTACGTTCGGGCGTCCGTAATAGCGGGAAAAGTTTATTAGTGAATATAATGATTTAACCGTGTCGTGAGGCTGAGGGATATTAATGTATTCGTCGAGCTGGGCGTCATTTAAGCGCAGTGGAGCATGCCTCTCCCACTGGCTATTTTCGTCTAAATGGGTAACTGAAGCATTAAGCCATACTTCGGTTTGAGCGCTACTTTGTTTAACCTTGCAGCCAAAAAAAGCTTCCAGTTGTTTAAGGTCTGCTGTTGGACCGGTTAGGTTTACTTGCAAAGGCGTGAAATCTTCACCTAAGTAATAACGCAACATGTTGAACATCATAATTGCCATACGCAGGCTATCATGCAGGCGCGCTTGGTGGCTTGCATAGGGGTTATTGTATGCCCATTTCACAATATTTCCTGACTGTAACCCGCTCAATGAGCAACCTGACTGTAGCATCGAACAACCATAGTTAATACGGCGAAATGTCACTACAAAATCAGGTGTGTGGTAAACCCATTTGTTAAACAGTTCTACATTTTCAAAACCAATATGCGGGGTAAGCTTAAGCATAAAAAGTGGGTCTTGGCTTAAGTGTTCGGCTTGTTCAAACCAGCGATTGGCGACGTTTACGGGGATAAGTGTGAGAGGTTCTTCAAGCAAAGCCGAAGGAATGCCAAGTTCATCAGGCTTAATCGCATACTCTGCGTATAAGCCATTGAGCAAGGGCTTAATGAAGTTAAGCCGAACAAACCCAATATCAAATTCTTTCATCGTATTTACTACTCATACTATTTACATTTTACGTCAAAAAGTCTCATAAAATGGTCACTTCTATCTATTGAGGGCATCTTCTCATATTCGTTTACTCAATACCTTGGTTTTTGTTTCGCTCTTTAAAGGTTTTTCTGTGGCTATAACTTGCCGCTGGGGAGGTGGAGCTTCGTTGTTAGGGTAAGGGGTTTGTTGTTGGGTTCTTGAATCAGCTTTGACGCCTTTAACACTTGCGGTTAGGCTGGATAAGCACTCCTGTCTTCGCCCATGGATACTATGAAGCCTATTGATATTCTGTTTGCCTTAATCGTAGCCACTATTTGGGGAGTGAACTTCTCAGTAATTAAGTTGGGTTTAACGGAGCTTCCACCAGTATTGTTCTCTGCTTTGCGTTTTGCCATTGTGGCAATACCTGCGGTGTTCTTTGTACCTTTTCCTAAAACAGCGGTGCGCAACGTAGTCGCCGTGGGCGTGTTTTTGGGAGTGATCAAGTTTAGCTTACTGTTTGTGGCCATGCAGGTTGGGGCATCGGCCGGTTTGTCGTCCTTGTTATTGCAAGCACAAGTGATGTTCACTATTTTGCTCAGCTTTATTTGGTTTAAAGAGAAAATTACCACTTACCAGCTAGCGGGAATAAGCTTGTCTAGCCTTGGTTTTGCGCTGTTTTTTGGCTTGAGCTCCGAGAACCTCAGCTTGATAAGCTTGCTGTTGTTGCTTTTGGCGGCCTTGTCTTGGGCCGTTTCTAACTTGTTTATGAAGCAGGCGAAAGGCGTTAATGTGCTGCATTTTATGGTGTGGGTGAGTCTGATTCCTCCATTACCTTTGTTGGCTTTTTCATATTTATTTGAAACCAATACGCCTTATCAGTTGCTAGTAAGTGCTCAAACTTCAACTTGGTTAGCTTTAGCTTATGTTGGGTTTATTTCTACCTTACTTGCCTTTGCCATTTGGGGGCATCTACTGGCTAAGTATAGCGCCGCTGCTGTAACACCTTTTGCCCTGTTGGTGCCTGTAGTGGGAATGTTGACTGCCAACCTAGTTTTTGATGAGAGCTTAACTCACTTGGAGTGGCTTGGGGCAGCTTTAGTTTTATTGGGTTTGATATCTTGTGTATTTGGCCAAAACTTGTATAAGTTTTTAGGGTCTGTTGACCTTTCGAGCTGATTTTTGCAGCAGTTTGTGGGGTATTTTTACAAGGCAGAGGCTTTAATGTGTAGCTAGCCTACATGCGAAGCCGATAACGCAGTAGAAATGAGCCACAAATTCCTGCCCGAAGGGTTCGGCTAAAATCGTTTTACGCTTTGTTAAGGCGTATTTGCTTAGAATAACTAGGCTGCACACTCCTTGCCGCGCCTAAAACGATTTTATTTCGAACAAAATTTAACCGCGAAAGGTCAACTGACCCTAGCAAATAGTCCAAGCAAGTCAATTTGAGATTGTAAGCCTAGGCCTCAAGCTCTACAGTAGCGGGATTAATGAATGAGTATTAAGTATGTCGGAATTTAAAGAACTCAATAAGCGCAGTGCTAATGCCTATGCTCAGCAGCGCAACCTAATTAAGCAAGTTTTGGCAGGCAAAACCAAGCTGTGCGAACACTGTAAGCAGCCATTGTTTGTAGTGCTGCCAGGGCAAGAAAAAGCCCCTGGCGTATATTGCGCCAAGGGCTGTACTGCTATAGAACTAGAACTTAGCCTACCTAAATAATACCAATCGTACTAAGTAACTGTTCATTCTATCTGATTAAAATACTCGATAATTGCCTTAGAATTTTTGACTGTAGAATAACTACTTATCGAAAAATGCTGCCTTATTCTCGAGTATTTTTCCTGCGCTATTTCTGATTACTTACTTAGTGTGATTGGTATAACTAATCGCGTGGTGCTTGGCGACGATCTTGTTCCAAAAATTTTAGGCCTTCTTCAATCGCAATTTTGGTCTTTTCTACCAATTGCTCCCTTTCGGTATCGCTAATGGCGCTTAGTACGTCCACGTCATGGCGAATGTAGCGCGGCGGTAGACGATTGAGTACCAAGCAACACAAATCTTGCAGAGTATCTAGGTCACAGCGCTTGTGGATCTCTAAGGCATGAATTTGTTCACCTAGTAGGAACTCAGTAAAATTATGAATTTCCTCTGATAAGCGCATTATCTTTCCCTCAAGTAAATGTATACATTCAGGTTATATAAGAAAAGCCAGAGTCGCCACTCTCTGACTGTTTAATCTTATTGTTGTTGAACCGGATTCACATTTAAGGCGTCATTATACAAGGCTTCGTATTGCCAAACTGACTCCTTCCAATGGAATCGGGACAGCATTGCGCGATGGCGCATCGCCTGAAACTCTTCCGGATGTTCTAAATAAAGCAACAAGGCTCGACGCAAAATGTTTAGCAAATCGGCTGGTTCTGGATCATAGAAGATATGCCCGGTGGCGTTTTCTGCATCTTCATCGTAATCACTTACCGTGTCTCTTAGGCCGCCAACGCCGCGCACAATAGGCAAGGTGCCGTAGGCTAGGCTATACATTTGGTTTAGGCCACATGGTTCAAACAACGAAGGCATTAAGAAGAAGTCGGCGCCGGCTTCTACCAAATGGGCCATCTCATTGCTATAAGCATGAATAAACCGCAGCTTATCTGGCCATTGCTTTTGCATTGACTCAAGCTCAGCCACGATGCCGCTATCACCAGTGCCTACTATCACCACTTGCACGTTGTGACGTAAAAACTGTTGTAGGGCAGGCAGCAACAGGTAGAAACCTTTTTGCTCGGTTAAGCGACATACCATGCCAAAAATTGGCACGTTTAGCTGAGCTAAGTCTGTTTCTACTTGAAGCGCTTGGCGACAAACAGCTTTACCACTCATATCTGTAGCAGAGTAGTTTGTTGGAATAAACTTGTCGGTTGCAGGATCCCAGTCTGAGTATTCACAACCATTTAATATGCCTACTAAATCGCCGCGGCGCTGCTCAAAATAATCACAAAGGCCGTGTGAGCCTAAGCGGGTGAGTAGTTCTTGGGCATAGTTTGGGCTAACCGCATTAATCTTGTCGGCATGGCGAATGCCTGCTTTAAGCAAGTTTATGCAGTTATAACCATCCAGTATTTGGTCCACTAAACCGTCAGCTAAACCTTCTAGAAGCTGAAACTGGTGCTTCTCAAAGATGCCCTGGAAGGCTGCGTTATGGATAGTAAGTACTGATTTGCTGTTGCAAAAAAACGGGTGATGAGCAAATTTTTGCTTGAGCAAGTAAGGGATGAGCGCGGTATGCCAGTCATTACAGTGGAAAATGTCTGGTTTAAACTCAAGGGCTTCGGCCACTTGGAATACTGCTCGAGAGAAGAAGGTAAAGCGTTCGCCGTTGTCATCGTAGGCAAACTCACCTTCGCTGTACAATTGGTCCCGCTCAAAATAGTCATTTTGCTGAATTAAGTAAACGGGCACATCTTCGAGCATCAGCTTGAAGACTGCGTAATCAATATCTTGGCAACCATGGCTAGTTTGAAGGCTTAAGTCGAGAATTTTCTCGGCTTCATCATGACGATTTATAGTTTTATAAAACGGCATAATAATTCTTACGTCTTGGCCATGTTCCTTCAAAGCCAGCGGTAAGGCTTTAGCAACGTCGGCTAAGCCGCCTGTTTTAGCTAAGCTTTCTACTTCAGAAGCTACAAACAGAATCTTGACAGGATGGGCTGTCACAGAGCACTCCTTAACGATTAAGGCACCAGAGGGTGCCTTATGAGGTACAATATTAGAGTAATTGCTTATTTGTTTTCAAGGCAATTTGCAGCTTAAAAGCCTACCTTGGCGTTTTTCGGTATCACAACAATCCCTTCTGGGGATACCGTAAAGCGCTTGCGATCTTCCTCGAGGTTCTCACCAATAATAGTGCCTGGAGCAATTTCAGCATTTTTATCGATGATAGTGCGGCGGATCTGACAACCTTCACCAATTCTACAGTTACCAATCAGTACTGATTCGCTAATCACCGAACCGGGGCGTACGTGGCTTCTAAAACCAAATACACTGCGGTTAACCTCAGAGCCTAAAATAAAGCTACCTGCAGAAATGAGTGATTGGCTTACGCTTACCTTTTTATCGCCAACGTCCTTAAAGGTGGCCGGCGGTAACGGTGGGTAATGGGTATGCAATGGAAACTTGGGGTTATAGAGTGAGAACGGTGGCTCTTCATCTAACAAGTCCATGTGGGCTGCCCAATAGGCATCTAGGGTACCAACATCACGCCAGTAGCCACTTACCGATTCGCCAGGAATGGTATTTTGGGTGAAGTCATAAGCAAAAACTTTTCCCTTAGGGTAAAGCTTTGGAATGATATCGTGGCCAAAATCGTGGGTTGAGCTGTCTTCTTTAGCGTCGTCGTAAAGAGCTTCTAATAGGGTTTCGCGCTCAAACACATAGTTACCCATAGACGCTAACACGTGGTCAGGGTCGCCTGGAATCGTTTTAGGGTTCACTTTAGGTTTTTCTTCAAAACCTATCATGCGGCCTTCAACGTCTACCTCAATAATGCCAAATTGATCGGCTTGTTCTTTAGGTACTTTAATCGCCGCTACAGTAAGTGCAGCCTCTTTGCGGCGATGTTCATCTACCATTTGGCGTACGTCCATTTTGTAGATATGGTCGCTACCAAAAATACATACATGCTCAGGTTCGTTAATTTCTATGAAGCGGGCATTTTGGTAGATAGCATCTGCCGTGCCGTCGTACCAACGTTTGCCTACTCGCATTTGCGCTGGAACCGCATCAATAAAGCGGTCGGTAATACCCGATAAGTGCCAAGCTTGGCGCAAGTGAATGTTTAACGATTGCGATTTAAACTGAGTTAGCACGTAGATTTTTAAGAAGTCAGAGTTAACAAAGTTATTTAAGGCAAAGTCGATCAACCTGTAACTTCCTCCAAACGGAACCGCTGGCTTGGTGCGGCTATCAGTGAGTGGATAAAGGCGAGTACCTTCACCACCAGCGAGGATCATTGTAAGAATTCCTGCCATGAGACTTTGTACCTCTGTAATTGTGTCAGTTTCGTGAAATCGTTTTCAAAGTGGCTTGGCTTAGTTTCCAGATATTTACCTTAATGTAAATAGCAGAATCTGGGTTTTAGTAATTCCACATTAAAAAAACGTTCTTTCTATACACAACAACGCAAAATCTTGAATTTTTTGTTGTCGAGTACACTTTCAAAGCGGGAGAAGTGCTGCTTTATTAGTGCTTCATATTGTAAGAAACTATTGGCGACTAACCACAGTTCACCGTTGGCGTTTAAGTGCTGTTTTGCCTGAGCAAGAAACGTCTCGGTGGTTTCATATTGGGTATCAATTCCAGCATGAAAAGGCGGATTGCTTACAATAAAATCGAAGCGCTGTTTCACCTCGCTTAAACCATCCGAAGCAATTACTGTTCCAGTGAGTTGATTTTCTTTCAGAGTAGCCTTACTGCTAGCAATGGCATATGCACTCACATCGAGCAGGCTTATGTCTACATTGTGTAATAGTGCCTGGCTTGCACCAATAATGCCCGCGCCGCACCCAAAGTCGAGCACACTGCCGTGCAAAGTGGGCAAGTGTTCCAATAACAATTGGCTGCCTTCGTCGAGTTTACCGTGATTAAATACCCCAGGAAGCGATTTCACTTTGAGTGAGGCATTAGGAAGTGCTACCTCAAAGTTGTTTTGCCATTGGTTGGCATCAAATTGGGGCGCAGTTTGATTAAGCACACCAAAGTAGAGCCCACAACGGCGAGCGCTATCAATTTTGTTTACCTTAATACCAAATTCAGCCAGTAGCTTTTCACAACTTTTAACTCCACCACGGTTTTCGCCCACTACAAATATCTCGGCGCCAACTTCAAGCTGCGGCAAAATGCAGGCAAATAAATAGGCGGCTTCTTGTTTGGCCTTAGGCATAAATAGCAGCAAAGCATTGCTGTTGCTGGCTAAGCTTGGTGCTGCGCTAAATTGACTGGAGAGCTTGCTGCTTGGTTGATTTGCTAAATATTGATGGTGGCCAAAGTGACTACAACATACCTGCAACGAAGCCACCTGTTCCAGCAAGCTCAAGGGGTAGTTGTCGGCCAATTGGCCTGCTACTACTAAATGCTGTTGAGTGAACAAGTCATCATGACGAGCAAGAACTTGGCTGGTAGCGTGTGGAGAGGTATTCATAATCTGGCTTGGTTGGGGCGTGGTTGCCCGCAATAATAAAAAGTTTTAAAGGAAAAGGCTATCTCATGAGAACTTATGCGGATTTATTTTTCAGGTTACTTGACTTTTACCGCGTGCTAAGGAAACTAGCTAGCAAGAATTTTGATTGTTAAGGACAACACCTTGTTGCCATTTTCTTTAGAATTGAAGAAGTATAAACGGCCCGAATTAAAACGCGGGTGGTTAACGGCTGGGTGTAACTAAATCGAAAAAACGTTTTTGAACCCGGCCACTGTGACCGGGTTTTTTTATTTTTGAAGTAAGTGATGGAGCGGGCATGTTTAAAGGATCGATAGTAGCGTTGGTTACTCCCTTTATTGAAGGTGAAGTAGATTATGCGGCGATTCGCGAGTTAGTTGAGTGGCATATTGGCCAAGGTACTCACGGTATTGTGCCTGTAGGTACAACGGGTGAGAGCCCAACCTTAACTCACGATGAGCATATTGCTGTAGTTAAAGCGGTAGTAGAGCAAGCGAAAGGGCGAGTACCTGTTATTGCTGGTGCTGGTTCAAACAACCCGATTGAAGCCATCGAATATACTAAGGCTGCTCAACAAGCTGGTGCCGATGCTACCTTGCATGTGGCGGGTTATTACAATCGTCCAAATCAAGACGGCTTGTACCAGCATTTTAAAATGCTGCATGACGCCACCGACATTCCGATTGTTTTATACAATATTCCACCACGCGCAGTGGTCGATTTAAGCCCTAGCACTATTGCCAAGCTGGCTCAGCTGCCACGCATTGTTGGTGTTAAAGATGCCACTGGTGATTTGTCTCGCCCATTGTTTGAACGTCAATTAATCGAGCAAGACTTTTGTTGGCTAAGCGGTGAAGATGCCACAGCAGTGTCTTACAACGTGAGTGGTGGTCAAGGCTGTATTTCGGTTACCGCCAATGTAGCGCCAAAACTGTGTGCTCAAATGCAACAAGCCACACTAGATGGTGACTACGCTAAAGCCAATGAGATTCAAGACAAACTCATTCCTTTGCACCAAGCTATGTTTGCAGAGCCGAGCCCTGCGGGCGCTAAATACGCGATGTCTTTGCTTAATAAATGCCAAGCAGAATGCCGTTTACCGGTGACTGAATTGTCAGACTCAACTAAGACACGTATTCGCAATGTAATGCAGAACTTAGAACTCATTTAGTAATAATAAAAATATTGATAAGGCCGAGCTTGCTCGGCCTTTTTATTTACTTAGCGTTTATTCGCTTACAGCTTTCCTTCGCATAAGCTAAGCCTATGATTTAACTCTGCTATACTGATAATCACCTAAACTTCAGGGACGTAGTAGTGGCAGAAATAGATCTGGTGAGTTTTTTTCATGGCATCGTAGAAGCCGATAGTGGATATTGGTTACTGCAGCCTGATAACGGCCAAGTGTCGGTGCGCTATCCTTGGCAAGATGGCCGTACTGAGCAGCTTAATCTAGAGCAATGGCTGGAACGCATTGACGTACGTTGCCGCGCCGCCTTTCAGCAAGCCTTACATACCAGCCTACAAAGCCAACAAGCTTTTTTTTGTCACTATTGCCACAGCGATGATGAGTGGCTACGTATTCACGGGATGCCGGTTGAAATTCAGCAACAGCAGTATTTACTAGCGAGTGTATTGCCCTTAACCATGCCAGTAATAAACGATGAGGCTAAGCTGCGCGATCCGCAAAGTGGTTTGCTCTCGGCGTCGCTATTTCGCGAGTTACTTATTCAAGCTATGCGCTTAAGCCAGCGCAATCACGAACCCTTTGCCATTCTTACCCTGCATTACGCCAGTAACGATAGCTCTTTAGTTTGCGCTATTGTCGCCAAAGTCTTGCAAGAGCAACTACGCCGCTCAGACAGTATTGCTCAGTTTAAAGAAGGTGAATTAATCGCTTTGTTATATGGCACCAGCAGGGGAGCGGTAAGTACCGTTGCCAGTAAACTCACCAGCGAATTGCAGCGACAATTAGAAGGTGTGGCTTTAGATAGCTTAAAGATGGGCTGGGCCTATTACCCCGAGCACGGTGACAATGTTGATACTTTATTGGCCCATCGATTAGACGCAGTAGAGGCGCTGCGTCTTTCTTAGGCAAAGGCAAGAATGCTCCTAGCTTTATCGCCAGTAGGAGCACGTCTCTACGTTTTATTTAGCTTGCTGCACCACCGTGGTACTGCTTTTCAGCATATCTAAATACAGCTCTTGGTAGTCATCGGGAGTGATGATGAAACCATTGGCATCACTAAAGGTGCCACCCTGACCTGTTTCTGCGATGCTTCTACTATCAAGGTATTTAGCCATAAAGTAATCTTGTTGCGAGCTTGTTAATTCGCCATCTATTAAGGCCAGCTCTAGGCCTTCAAGATCTTGAATCGATAGTTCAATAGCGCTGCTCTCTAAAAGTGGTTGTTGCGCTTTTGGCTGAGCATAAATACTTTGATAGAAGGCGCGATTATTATTGGTTAGCACTTTTACGTGGCTGCGTTGCAGGGCAAAGTCCTCTTCAGAGAAGCTGCCAGCATTGTCGATACAGAACTTAGCGTTATCGAGTGCGGTAGGGCATTGCTGCTGAATATCTGCACCAGTTATTGGCGCTAACTCAGGTAAACTTACCTCTAGGTTGCTATCTTGCTCGTCTATCGCCATTACGCTCTCAAATTGCCAAGAGCTATCATTGCTGATACCCGAGAATAAACCTAACCAGTGGCTAACCTCGTTGTAGTTAGCGGCAATCGTAAACTCATCAACATCATGATAAAGGGTTTGCCATTGATAGCTTTGATTGTTGTGGATTGCCAAGATGGCGCTGCCTTCGTCAAGATCTAGGTTAGCGGCACTTTGCCAATACATTGGCATGAGATCTTGATTGCTCAAACTAGCAGCTACAATTTCATCGTAGTCTGCAGTGTCGTAAACAAAGCTAGGTTCAATAAAGCCATAATAAGCTAGGTCTGTATGTTGGTCGTTGTTGCTGGTGTAAAAAGCGGTAACTAGGGTATCTCGGGCAGCGGGAAGCGGCGAGATTACCGGAATGTGGGAGGCGATCTCTCTGCCCGACACCGCATCCGCAGAATAGCTAGTTTGGTAGTAACTTACGCCACTTTCTTGAAGTACTGTTAATGCGGCTGAATCGGCGGTATCACTGATTGAGCGGTAGTCTTTGCCCTTGTAGCACTCGCTGCCAGTTTGTGCTGAGCGTACATTTAACACCTTGTGGCTTAATAGGTCTTTTTCCACACTAAACATGTATACGTCAGGGTTACCGCTTAAGTTGCTATCAACCTCTTCTAAAGATACATAGCCGTCATCTGGCACTAAGCCACTATCTATGGTCACAATGCCGCTGCTAGGAACATCTATTGCTGGGATAGTGTGTTCATCAATAATCGAACCATCTGCATTGTGGAACAAAACATTGTATCCAGCATTGGCGACCGATGCGGTAATTACTCGGCTAGGATCGCTTTCTGAAGTGCCATAAATAATACAGCCGGACTTTACATCGCTCTCTTTTAGAGTATGCAATTGGATTATTTGCCAATTGTACTTAGGGGTACTCGGAGTAGAAGGTGAGCTGTCACCTCCTCCGCAGCCACTTAACACAAGGGTGGCAACCAAACTGGGTAACAAAGCTTTATTCACTTAAAAGTCCTCAAACTGCGAGTCAAAATATTGATGCTGTGGTTTATAAAGCAATTATCAAGCCTTTTTGTCTATTTGAGGGATTTAAATACTAGTGTTTACAGGTTTTTTAGAATTATTTGCTGATTGATAGGTGCTTCCCTCAACATCTGTCTGAATAAAAGTGTGCTTGATAAGGCATTTATGAATGACGATTGTTTAGTGCTGTTTGTGTTTATTTTATATTTGATTGATGAATGCTTGGGGTGTGGTAAATGTTTCAAACAAGGATGTACTTATGGGGCTTAGTATTACTGTGGCCGCTGTTTTCTAGCGCTAAGCAACTTATAGAGATTAAAGTTGGCGGTTATGATTTTCCTCCCTATGTAACTCATGATGTATCTAGCAACCGCTCCAGCGGCGTTACCTTAGATATAATAAGGGCGCTTAACCATCTGCAAGATGACTATTCATTTCGTTTTGTTTCTACCTCACGGCACCACCGCCATGCCGCGTTCTCCCGGCAACGCTTTGAGTTAATCTTATTTGAGAATTTACAATGGGGCTGGCAGAAGTTCAATGTACAACAAAGCCTTGCTTTAGTATTGGATCGAAACTTGTTGCTCACCCAGCAAGATCATGATTATCAACAGAAGGGCTTGTTCTTGCCGGAGCATCAATACAGCGTGGTACTGTTTGATGAGCTACACCAGCGTGAGCATCTTTCCGATGAAGGTTTTGCCGTTAGAACCTGCTCTCACGTGATGAACTGCGTTAAGTTGGTATTGAAGGGCAGGGTAGACTTTGCCATGGTCAACGAGAGCTACTATTTGCCGCTTACTCGGCAAAGACCGAGTATATTAGAGTCACTTAAGCAGGTAGAAAACTTTAGCCCGGTGTACAGCTTACATGCCTTAGTTCACAAGGACTCTCGACTCAGTGTTGAGCAGCTTAACGTCTTTTTTGAGCAGTTGAGTTTGTCGGGGCACTTACAACAAATATTGAACAAATATCAGCTGGCTTTAGCCAACTAGCACTTACGCGCGAGCCAGTAATTGTGGGCCGCGCTTGCCTTTATCTTCCATATACTGAAAGTACAAACGAATGTGGGTTGCAGATTGATCCACACTGCGGCCCATGGCTTCACGGATCGATTTTCGATTGGCTTGTTTAGCGTCATCACTATCGCGCAGTTGGGTCGCGCTTAAGCCTGGTTGAACATCGTTATTGCCAAATACTGCAGTACCTGGGTTGGTCATTTGGCGCTGAGCCGAGTATTCGGTGATTGTTTGGCGAGGAGCTGTGCCCTCAATGCGCTGACGCGCCTGATAGGTCGACTCTAAGGAGGCGGCTTGTAGATTATTATTCACCTGCATAACTAAGCTCTAACCCAAATTTGACTTTAACCATTGGACTGTTATCGGCGGAAGCTTAAAAAACTTTACCGCTAACTTGAAGTTTAACTACAAGCAAGGTAGTGGGCTATATGCTGGTTGGCAGGCGATTGTTCAAGCTGCTTAAGGCTGGCAAACTGCTGAGTCTTGCCTTGTTCGATAAAGGCCACTCGCTGAGCAACACGCAGGGCATCTTGCCATTGGTGGGTCACCATTAATACTGCTAGCTGATATTGTTCGGCGAGTTGTTTAACTAACTCTAAGCATTCCTGGCGTAGCATTGGGTCAAGTGCGCTAAAGGGTTCATCTAGCAGTAGAATAGGGCGGTGGCGAATTAAGCAGCGAGCTAGCGCAGCGCGTTGTTGTTGACCACCAGACACCTGATCTGGGCGTTTATCTAAGATAGAAGAAATGCCTAGGTTGTCGGCTATCTCGGTTACTTGCTGTAGATGGGCAGCACTGAGTTTGAGCTGCTGGCTTATACCCAAAGCGATGTTCTGCTTGAGGCTTAAATGATGAAACAAATTATGCTGCTGAAATAGTGAAGTTACCGGTCGTTGATTGATCGGCAGTGTTAATAAGTCTTCATTTTGCCAGCTTAAACTGCCCGAGCTAGCCTGAACAAACCCGGAGATAAGCTCCAGCAAGGTGCTTTTGCCGCTTCCGCTGGCACCCAACAAGGCCACCACTTCACCGGGCTTTACTTCTAGAGAGTAACTAAAGTGCTGGTGATGGCGTTGGCACTGTAGCTTAGATATGTTCAGCATTGTCTCGTCCGAGGCTAATATCGAGTAAGTAAAATATAACACCGCATAGCAGTAGCATGATTAGCCCTGTGGCACTGGCTAAAGCGTATTGATAGCTACTTAGTTGTTGAAATAGCAAGAGTGGTAGGGTGGTGACTTCAACACTGCCGATTAGCGCTATCACTCCCATATCACCCAAAGATAAAACCATGCACAAGCTAATCGCCACACTTAAGGGTTTGCGCATTAAAGGCCAATAAATAAAACGGACTTGGCTAAGCGCTGGCAGGTCTAAACTTTGATTAAGTTTGGCGTATTGCTTTACGCTGTCGTTGAGGGCTGGTTTTAGGCTACGCATATAAAACGGTAGGCTCATTAAAGCGTTAATTAACGCAACTAAGGGTACTGTATAGCGGCTAATGTCGGTGCGGCTAAGCAATAGAAAAAACAATCCGGTGGTAATCACCATGGCAGGTGCTAATAGCATCACAGACGCAAGTAATTCTTGGCCTTTGTGTCTTTTCGCGCCTTTGTTTTGGCTTAAATTGCTGCTGTATTGCCACAAAAGAGCGCTGCCCAATGTTAATACCCAAACCACACTTTGCAGCGCAATGTTTAACGACCACAAGCTGCTTTCTATCCATTGTTGCCAAGGTAAGGCTTGCCAGCTAAGTGCTAACAGCGGGCTAAACATACCTAAGACAACTGAGCTTATAAACAGATAATAGCTGGTAATAATTAGACGGTGCCAGGTAAGTGACAGGGTGGAATGTTGATGAATGCTAGTTAAGCTTTGTTGGTGGCGAATACTATCTTGTTGTTCTCGCCCAAGTAATAACCAGCCAAGGCTAGTTGCAATAAGCAGTTGTAATAAGGCGCATTGAAGTGCGAATAAGGGATCAAAATCGTAGCGAAGCGCCTGATAGATAGCCACCTCAAGAGTTGTACTTTGCGGCCCACCACCTAGTGCCAGCACAATCGTAAAGCTACCAAAACACAATAAAAACACTAAGCCAAACAAACCTGCCAAGCGAGAGCACAACATTGGCCATTCAATTAAGCGCCAATAACTAAATTGGCTGAACCCAAGTTGCTTGCCTTGGCGCCAATAGCTGGCAGGTATGGCTTGGTATTGTAAATAACAGTAGCGCGCTATAAGTGGCATGTTTAGAAAGGTATGTGCGATTAAAATGCCGGGCAGGCCATATATCTTCCAAGAAAATGGCGATAAATGTTGCCAAAATCCGTTTAAACCAAAGCTGCCTACACAACCCAAAACCACCAAAATCACCGGGCAAACAAAACACAAATTGGCGAGGCGAAGTTGCCAGTTAAGGCTTTTGGGTTGCAAGTAAAACCATGCTCGGGCAACTAATATACCGCCGGCGCAGGCTAACAAGGCCGACAATAGGGCTTGCCACAGGCTAAAGCGCAGTACGCGCCATAAATAGGGGTCGTTAAAGGCGCCCCAGCTTAGCTCTTTGGTTTGCTCGGCTAAGCCCCAAAAGGCGGCCAATACCACCAAAGCGAGGAACGCACTGGCGGTATAACCCGCAATGGCCGCCAGTTTCTTCATCATTTATTATTGGCTAACCGTGTTACGCCATTCTTTAGTCCACGCTTTGCGCTGTTGGCTAACAGTAGCTTGGTCAAGGCTTAAGGCTTTTGGTGTTACAAGTGTTGAGAAGGCTTCTGGCAGCTCAGCTTCTGGGTTTACTGGCAGCATCCAGTTGGTGGTGGCAATAACCTGTTGAGCAGGTGCGCTAACCAAAAAAGCCAAAAATTGCTGAGCCAGCTCTACCTGTTGGCTGGTTGCACTTATTGCAGCCACTTCCACTTGGCTCATGTGCCCCTCACTAAACCCTAGCGCTTGGTAGCGGTTTTCTTGCTCGGCTACCATGTGGTAAGCCGGGGAGGTAGTGTAACTTAGCACTAAATCGGCTTCGCCTTTTAAGAACATGCCGTAAGCTTCGCTCCAGCCTTTGGTTACGGTAACCGTTTTATCTTTTAACTTGCTCCAAGCTTGCTCGGTATCATCACCATATAGCGCTTTTAGCCAGAGCATTAAACCTTGGCCTACAGTGCTAGTTCGCGGATCTTGGTAAAGAATGGTGCCATCAAACTCATTAATCAGTTCTTCCATTGAGCTAGGTTTATTTTTTAATGACTCGGTATTGTAAATAAACGCGAAGTAACCGTAGTCATAAGGCACAAAGTTGTTGTCTTGCCAGTCAATGGCCAGCTTAGGAAGGCTTAATTGGTGGGCTTGCACTGCACCAATTGCTTCCGCTTCTGGGATAAGGTTAGTGTCTAAACCTAAAATAACATCAGCTTTATTGCGTTTTCCCTCTAGCTTTAAGCGGTTCAAAATGGCTACGCCATCGTCTAAACCTACCCAGTTAATGCTGCAGTTACATTCTGCTTCAAAGGCTTTGCCTAAGGCTGGACCGGGTCCCCAGTCAGAGACAAAGCTTTGGTAGGTATAAACTGTTAGCTCGCTGTTTGCTTGGGCATTTAAGCCAAATAGACTAAGAGTACAGCAAGCTAGCCATAGCAATTTTTTCATCTTACACTCCTTGATAATAGATTTAAGACCACCGCCGGACGTCACTTTGCCTAACTCTCCACTGCCAGAATCGATAGCCACGTATCTACAACAGCATTTGGGCAATATTCTAACAGTAGACCGTTTTGCGGGTGGACATCAGCATTCTTGGTTATTAACAACCGAACACGAACGCTTGGTATTGCGACTTAATCAACAACAGCCTTGTTATGGCTTGGATTATCAACGCGAAAGAGAAGTATTACAACAGCTTAAAGGACAAGCGTGGATTATTGATTTGCACCCGCTAAGTTTTAAGGGGCAGTTTCTACTCTATCGTTACCAATCTGGTGAAGTACTTAGTGACGTAAGCGGTTTTTCTGACGCGCTTTGGCAACAGCTATTGTCGATAATTATTAGCTTGCCACGTTTAGGCCAAGGCTTACCCAAGTTTGATATGATCCACTACCTAAGCCGTTATGTAGGGGATATTACCGCAGCTCAAGCAAAGCGTTTTCGACAACTGGCTTTGGCATGGCTTAAGGAACAGCTTTGGCCAAGCGGTTTCGCCTTTAATCATCATGATCTGCATTTAGACAATTTGCTACTTAGCCCTAAGCAGCAGTTGTTTGTATTGGATTGGGAGTATGCTGCCAGTTCTATGCAAGGCTGGGATGCTGCCAGTGTTGCGGTACGTTGCCCAGTAAGCAGGCAGCAGCGCCAAGATTTAGTGCTCGCCTCTCAATTAAGCGAAGCTGAGTTTACTTTGTTAGAAGCTGCTGTTGAGCTACTAGATCTGGCTTGGTACTGGCAATATCAACCCAATTTAGCTGAGCTTAACCAGCGCACAGAGCGCTGGTTACTCACTCACATTTAACGCTTTAACTTATTAAAATAATCTTTCCAGCTGATGTGTTCTCTACCTGCTGCTTGCGCATATTGACTAGGATTATCCGATTTCCCTTCGGCGATGCCTTGATAGATGCCGGCAATAACGGTTCCGATAAAATCGCCGAGTTCTTCAATGCGGTCTTTCCGGTAGTCTTCAACGCTCATTGGCTGATAGCTTAAATCGGTATCAAAGGCTTGGTTTAAATAATCGGCCAGCTGGTACTGCGTTAGCGATTGTCCGTGTAAATTGTAAGTTTGCCCATTATGTTTGTCTTCGCTTAGCATTTTTGCGTAGGCGTAACCTAGCTCGCCACGGCTTGTGTAACCACATTTTCCATTGCCTGCGCAGTTAGTTATTGTGCCAGCTTTCTTGTAATTCTCGATGTATTCAATATCTGGTTCTATGTAGATGCCGTTGCGCCCAATAACCCATGCTAAGCCACTGTCTTTTAGGTCTTGCTCGGTTTGGCGGTTGCTTTGAATTACAGGAGAAAACGCGGTGTTTTCTTCAGCGCCTTGCACACTGGTATAGACAATTTTTTTCACGCCCGCTTTTTTTGCAGCATTAATTACATTGCGGTGTTGGCCAATGCGTTTATCCGGGGCGTCCATGCCAGACACCAACAGTAATGCGTCTACAGATTGCAGAGATTGTTCCAGTTGTTCTGGCTGATTGTAGTCTCCTGCACGAACCTCTACGCCTAAATGCTCAGCTTTGCTTGGGGTGCGTGCTAGGGCAATTACATCTTGCTTGGATGTTAAAGCTACAGTGGCTTTTACAATGGCGGCTCCAAGTTGTCCGCTGGCTGCTGTTACGGCTATTTTCATGGTTTGTCTCTCTGTAGGCTATGGCTCTGCGCTTAGAAAAATTCTAGATGAGAATTTAAAAGCTGCTGGTTTAACTCGCGCAACCAAAAGATATTTATAGTTTAACGAGATTTCCGCTAGGCAATGGCTAATGGCAATTAGTGAGCATTATTGGCTTGTTTTACCGTTGATTTAAGTTGCTGCATAAAGGTTTTAAAGTGTGGAAAAAACTCAGCGAATAGAGAGTGTTTTCGGTTTTGCATCATTAACGGGCCTAATAAACGCAACGATACTGCCAGTCTTTTCGCATCATTATTTGCCAGCTCGCTACCTTTAGTTATTTGCTCTACCGCCTTGAATAAGTCTTCTCGGTCTTGGTAGTTAAACTGCAAGGTTCTAGTGGTTTGTTGATCGCTAGCTAATTCTTCAATAGTGATTTGGTAGTGTTTATCTTTTCTTAATGTAGACATCATATTGTTTCCTATGTTGTTTAGCTTGTTTACAGAGCGGTCTGCAGCGGGCAAACGGAGTCTGGCTGTTAGCTTTTTAAAAAGCGTTCCACTCTAGGTTTTATGGTTAATGAAACGGTGATAATTAACACCAGTGCAAAGGGCAGTGCTGTTAATAGAGTTTGTAACCAAGTCGCTAAAAAGTCATTGGCATTACTTAAACCTAGGTTGTTTAGTGTGGTGCTAAAGGCCAGCCCAGACTCCATAATTACGGCTATTACCACACCTACCATAATATTGCGTTGCTGTACTTGCATCTCAGGTAAGCATTTCTCAGCAGCCTTGCTGATTGCAGCCATGAGCAGGAAACCAATAGGCATAATGGTGCTAGCTGCTAACAGAAACGCTGATAGCCATTGGCCAAAAAATAACGGGCTATAACCTAGGTTTAGGTAAGTCATTACGCCAGTTAACGAGCCTCCCATCACCGTCATCATTACCATTACTAGTAACACCTTTTGAAACAAAGGAGGACTTTTGGGTTGAAGTTCTGCAGTTAGTGCAGGGTTCATTTGTGCATTCAAGGCTTTTTCCAGATTAGAATTGGTTGAATATGTCAACTATATTTACATTGGTTGATTTTGTCAACTATATGTTTATTCTTTTGGTTATGCTTGAAGTGCTAAAGAGTCGTTATTTAAGAATTGCTGTGACTTGATTATAAATACAAAGGTTTTGTTGTTAGCTAGTTATGGCTTTGAAGCGAAGGGAGCTAGCTTGAATGAAGTAGCAGCTTTAGATGAGTGGTTAAATTGCCTTGAAGAATTTATGAATGCTTAATTTTCACTGCCCTCTGAACTGCCATGTCCACGCCATACATCCATGCTTTCTTGCTCTCCACCACCAAACTCTTCTCGTTTACTATCTGTGTTGCTTTCTGTTCGATGAAATACCAATAATCCAATAGAGCCGATCAAAGGCAGCAGCCAAACAATTACTACTTGTGAGACTATTTGAGAGGGTTCTGAGTAGATTCTCGTGACGCAAATGTAAGTTGCATAGATGTTTAGAAGAACTAAAACCAATAATAGTGACACTAATTCCATTTTTAACTCACTAAACTTGAGAGCGCGGTATTGAACAGAACCAACTGGCGCAAGGTGCGCCAGTTGGATGTGTTAGCTTACTCTTCTACCAGTACTTCGGCGCGCCAATTACCTTCGCCTTCTTCGCCTAAGGTTTCTGCTAAATAGGGCAGTACTTCTTGCATTTCTTTCATCAAGGTCCACGGTGGGTTAATGACGATCATGCCGCTGGCGGTCATGCCAAACTCTTCACTGTCGTGGCGAATACCTAATTCAAACAATTGAATATTGCTAATGCCGCTGTTGCTCAGCTGCTTTTCTAGTTTGTCGATGCGGTGGCGGTCTACCACTGGATACCAAAGTGCATAAGTACCAGAGGCAAAGCGTTTGTGAGCTTCTTTCAAGGTTTTAACTACCGTTTGGTATTCGTCTTTAACTTCGTAAGATGGATCAATTAATACTAAGCCACGGCGCTCTTTGGGAGGCATTAATCCGATAAGGCTTTGATGACCATTTTCTTGGCGAATTTTGGCGCGGCGGTCACGCTGGAATAAACTGTTTAACGGCGCTTGTTCACTTGGGTGCAACTCGTGCAAAAATAAGCGGTCTTCACGGCGTAGCATCATTTTGGCTATCCACGGTGAACCGGGGTAGTGCTGGCGAGTTTTTTCTGGATGAATTTGATTAACTAGTTTTAGGTAGTTTTTAACTAACTCGGGCAAGTCTTCAGCATCCCAAAGTTTACCTACGCCGTTTTCGTACTCACTCTTTTTCTTAGCTTCTGGGCTATTAAGGCTATACGCCCCAGCGCCTGCGTGGGTGTCGATGTAACACAAGGGTTTATCTTTTTGAGTAAGGTAAGAAATGATGCGTTGTTGCACTAAGTGTTTAAGTACATCGGCAAAGTTGCCTGCATGATAAGAGTGGCGATAGCTTAACAAAGTGTTGTCTCGACATTGAAGAAATATGAGGGCTCAGCCAAGGCTGGCAATATTGCGCTAGTCTAGGTAGAGACTAGCGCAGATGCAAGTTTATCGGTGTTTAGTCGCTTAGAATAATTGCCGTTTGGGCTCGGGTGTGGCTTTGAGCAGTTTAGCTAAAATTGCTAAGCCTTGATCGAGCTGTTGATTAGATTCAGCTTGGCCTAAAGATAAACGCACTGCGTTAGGGCTAGCTTGATTATCTACCACAAAATGCTCTGCAGAAGCGACCTCTACACCGTGTTGCTGTGCTGCAGCAACAAACTGGCTGCAGCGCCAGTTAGCGGGTAAGCGCAGCCAGCAATGTAAACCGCCTTCTTGGTAACTATAATCCATGCCCGCCATATGGTGGTGAAGTAGCTGGGCCCGTTGGCCAATTAAGCGCCGTTGCTCTATTAGGGCTTTGTCGGCAAAACCGGCTTGTATCCACTGGATCGCCACATCAACCAGTAAAGGGCTAATATTCCAAACACTGCCCCTTATGGCGCTATTAAAGGCGGTTTGCAAGTGAGCCGGCGTGTGTAAGTAGGCAAACCTAAGCCCTTTAAAAGCGCCTTTAGAGAAACTGTTTAAGTAAATAACCTGTTGCGGCGCCATTTCAACCATGGCGGGTGGGCGCTGATCTGGCAGCAATCCACATACATCATCTTCAATAATGATTACTTGGTGAGCGGCGCAAATATCGATGATCTGCTGGCGCCGAGCCTCAGGCATGATTGCAGTGGTGGGGTTTTGCAGGGTTGGCGTAAGGTATAAAGCTTTGGGGTGATATTTTTCGATATGGCTTAGCAGGCTATCTGGGCAAATGCCTTGTTCATCTAAGGCAACACCTTTTAGCTCTATCTTTAATTGTTTAGAGAGGGTGATTAAGCCGGGATAACACAAAGCCTCGCACAGTACCCGCTCACTCACCAATTCAAGCGCGATTAAACATAGATTTAAGCCATGCTGGGCACCATAACTAAAAAAAAGTTGTTCAGGTTTAAAGCAACTGCTGCTCTGATTAAGCCAAGCACACACCGATTCACGCTGCGCCACTAAGTTTTGGCTGTGGTCATTGTCTAATAACTGATCGAGCTGCTCTCCTGCTTGAGCATAGTTTTGCAGCAAGGGCACCAACTGCTGCGCACGCGCTTGGGTAAAGGCGGTGTTTTGCCAAAGCTCAATATGCTGATTATTGCCCTTTAAGCTTCCCCATTGCTGCTGATAATTGGTTGGGCTTTTTACATAACTGCCACTGCCGGTTTTCGATTCAATTAAACCTTGCAGTTCTGCTTGGGCGTAGGCGCGGCTAATGGTACCTACCGTAACAGCGAGGTGCTCTGCCAGTTGTCGCTGAGGCGGCAACTTGTCGCCAGGTTTAAGTTGCTGTTGCTCAATGTGAAGGCGGAGCTGTTCAACAATCTGAGTCGCTTTGTTATTGCTACTATCTAAGTTCTGCCAAATTGTCATCATGACAATAAACCTTTTGATCTCTTGTTACCGCTATATTAGCGTGAGTAATGAGAGTTAACTACGATTTTTTAATCATTTTGCTTGATTGTATCGATACAATTTTAATTTGGGAGGACGGTATGGATATCGCGTTGTTTTCATCGATGGTGTTATTTGCTTTTGTAATGGCAGGTACACCTGGGCCCAACAATATGCTGTTAACATTTTCGGGTGCTAATTTTGGCTATAAGCGCAGTGTGCCGCAAATGGCAGGTATACCCACTGGCATTGCCACGATGATCTTATTAATGGGCTTGGGGCTTAGCTGGGTATTTCAGCAGTATCCAAGCTTGCAATGGACCTTAAAAATATTAGGAAGTGCTTACTTGCTGTATTTGGCTTTGCGTATTTTGCGTCAAAGTCAGTTAGCTAAGCAGCAGATGGCAAAACCGCTGAGTTTTTTTGAGTCACTTGGTTTTCAATACTTAAACCCTAAAGCGTGGATGATGACCTCTTCTGCCGTGGCCAGTTTTGCCTTACCGGGTGAAGCTTACTGGGAGTCTATTTGGGCTTTAGTTCTTACGTTTTTCTTGGTGAATCCGGTTACCGGTTCAATTTGGGTGAGCTTTGGAAAGTTTATTGCCCGCTGGTTAAGTGCACCTATCGCACGACAGCGTTTTAATATTACCATGTCATTCTTAACTGCTGGCTGCGTAGTGCTGTTGTGGGTGTAAGTTTTTAGCAATACTAGGTATTCGATGTGCTCAGTATTGCACCTTGTCCTTCGCTGTTTGGTCATTTAACTGATTTTAACGAATTGTTATCTCCCAATAATATGAGTGCTTGCTTATGCTCAACTACTCACTTATCAAAGCCCACTTGTCTATTGTGCTGAGTATCCCACCTGTAAACTAGCCGTAGACTACTTTGGTCATATTTGGAGCCTTGTGCGCTTATTAATCATATTGTTGGTGTAAAGTAGCGCTAACAGGTATATATAAACCAGATGTTAGCAAGTTGTTGATTTGTAGGTTTGGTTTCTAGACACTCTATCTTTTTATTTGTTAATAACATGGACGTGTTAATGCGAAGTATTATTGGTATGGCTTTGCTTTTGTCATTGTTTGCTTGTGGCGGCGGGGGCTCTGAGTCTGCGCCCGCTCAACCGCAAGAGCCCAATGTAGAAGTAGAGTTAAGCGAAACCGCCCGCAAGGGACAACCGGTAAGCCTAAGAGCGAAAGCAACTGGTTTAGGCACCATTAGTAAAGTTGAATGGCGCCAAGTATCGGGTCCTAGCATTAACTTTGTTCAAAGCGACAGCTTAGAGTTGGAAATTGTTCCAGATAACAACTCCAGCCTTAGCGCTGATACTTACACTTTTGAAGTTGCTATTACTAACGACCAAGATCAAGTGACTCGCCAGCGTTTGAGTTTTGAGGTGCAAAATGCAATGAGCAGCTCTCAAGCCGCGCGATTGCTGCATCAAGCTACTTTAGGACCTAAAGGCAGCGAAATTGACGAGGCAACAGGTATTAGCGAGCAAGAGTGGTTAGCAGAGCAAATGCAGTTGCCAATAACCAAGCACTTACCTCTAGTGGCTAATTACCCAGACCGTGAAGAGCCAAACCAAATTAACCGAATCGATGCATGGTGGAAGGCCTCTCTTAATGCTCCTGACCAGCTGCGACAGCGGGTGGCTTTTGCTTTAAGTGAGATTTTTGTTGTATCTGATAGCAACAATGCCCTGCGCGGCGAGCCCGAAGGCATGGCACATTATCAAGATATTTTGCTGACCCGTGCCTTTGGTAATTTTCGTGAGCTTTTGGAAGACGTAACCTTATCACCAGTAATGGGCACCTATTTAAGTCATTTAGGCAACGAAAAAGCTGACGAAGAACTTAATATTCGTCCAGATGAAAACTACGCCCGAGAAGTGATGCAGTTATTTACCATTGGTTTAGCAGAGCTGAATCAAGATGGTAGTGTTAAACGCGATGGTGAAGGCAATACCATTGCCACCTATGGGCAAGAGGAAATTGAAGGTTTTGCGAGAGTTTTCACCGGTTGGACCTTTGGTGCAAGCGCCCGGTGGAAGCGACCAAGCCGTAATTTCACTATCCCTATGGAAGCTTATCCTGATTATCACTCGCAAAAAGACAAAACACTGCTAAATGGTGTGGTGCTAGCAGGTGGGCAAACCGCAGAAGATGACATGCGTGATGCACTAGATAATCTTTTTGAGCATCCTAATGTTGCACCATTTATCTCTAAACAGCTTATTCAACGTTTAGTGACGTCTAACCCTACACCACAATATGTAGAGCGTGTAGCCAATGTATTTGATGACAATGGCAGTGGAGAGCGCGGTGATTTAGCGGCTGTAGTAAGCGCTATTTTGCTTGATGATGAAGCCAGGCAAAATTCAGGTGTAATAAGTTACTACGGAAAAATTCGCGAACCTTTATTACGAACCGTTCAGTTCTGGCGTGAACTAGATGCCGCTAGCCCTGCTAATTGGTACTTCACTTGGTCGCTAAACGATAGCCACGGACAAACCCCGCTGGGATCGCCATCGGTATTTAATTTCTTTAGGCCAGATTATCAACCCGCCGATTTGTTGGAGCTAGATATTGTTGCACCAGAGCTCCAAATTGCTAATGACGCAGCGCTAATTGGTCAGTTCAATAACCAGTACAGCGGCTTTCTATGGAACATAAAAGAGCTGGTTTCTGAGCCAAGTGATAAACGCATTATGCTGAGCCTACAAGCTCACGTGGATATTCTTGAGCAACAGGGTTTAGAAGCGTTGCTCGATTACTACGATACCTTGTTTTATAGCGGCAGCATGAGCAGTGACCTGCGTCAAACTCTGCGCGAAGTGCAAGATATTTGGTCGAGTTGGACCCCTTATCAGCAAGTTGCGTTTTTGTTGTTTACCGTGTCGGTGTCTCCCGACTACATAGTTCAGCTTTAGGAGCCTGAGATGACTTATAAAAACAGGCGAGAGTTTTTATCGCTGTGCTTAAAAGGTGGGGTGTCGATGGCAGCGCTCACCAGTATGCAATTAAAAGCGATGACAAGTTTGGCTACACCCGCGGCCAGCGCTGATGGATTTAAAGCCTTAGTATGTATTTTTTTGAAAGGCGGAAATGACTCGTTTAATATGCTGATTCCGCAGCAAGGCGACCCTTTAGCTGCTTATTTGAATAGCCGACAAAACTTGGCAGTGAGAGATTCAATAGCGATTAATCCAGTTACCGCCGTTAATGGTGGCATTGGCTTAAATCCGGGTTTGTCAGCCATTGAGCCCTTGTTTAACAATCAGAAACTTGCTGTAGTTTCAGGCGTAGGGAGTTTAGTTGCTCCTATTACCTTGGAGCAGTACAAAGCCAAAAGTGCTGCGATACCTAGCAATTTGTTTTCACATAACGACCAGCAAGCTACGTGGATGCAAGGTCGAGAAAAAGAAAGCATTAATTATGGTTGGGGCGGGCGCATTTTAGAGCTGCTCAATCAACATGACAGCTTTGGTTCAAACATATCTTTATCTGGAAATAACCTGTGGCAAACTGGCCCAAATTCAATTCCTTTTGCCATGAATAAATCGGGTATTACTCGAGTGCATGCATATAACGGTACTTCGCAACGTACTCAAGATTTTAGGCAACAACTCGAGCAAATGTTTAGTCGTGCTAGTCACCCCTTGGCAAAAAGCTACAGTGATAAATTAGACACCTCGATTAGCAATACCGAACAGCTAAACGACGCGCTTGGCAGCGCCGAAGAATTCACCGATGTATTTGGTGATAGCAATTTGTCTAAGCAATTGCTTGCAGTAGCCAAAACCTTATCTGTGCAATCGCAATTTGGGGTAGGGCGACAAGTTTATTTTGTAGGCATGGGCGGTTTTGATACTCATGACGATCAAAATGTTAATCACCCAGCGTTATTGGCGCAGCTTGCCGAAGCTATGGCTGAATTTGATGGTGCGATGACCACTCTAGGTTTATCTAACCAAGTAACCACCTTTACCATGTCAGATTTTGGCAGAACGCTAAGCTCTAATGGCGACGGCACCGACCATGGCTGGGCGGGTAATCAACTTGTGATGGGCGGCGCGGTAAATGGTGGCGAGATTTATGGCTCGGTTATCGAGCAAGCCTTAGACAGCGCTTATGATGTGGGCGGCGGTCGAATGATCCCACAAGTGGCCAATGAGCAATATTTTGCCAGTTTAGCCCGTTGGTTTGGTTTAAGTGATAGCGAAGTGCTTGAGTTGTTCCCAAGCTTGAGCAACTTTGATCAAACTCATCTATCGATGTTTAGTTAACCCTTTAAATAAGTAATAAAAAAGGCCAGCGAGATGCTGGCCTTTTTAGTATTGAGCTAAGCCTATTTAGCGTCAGTAGCTTTCTCTTCTTGTGGTAATACCAAGTTAAGAATAATCGCTACGATGCCGCATAAACCCACACCTTTTAGGGTGAACTCACCTACGCCAACCGCCATGCCACCAATGCCAAATACTAAGGTCACTGAAACAATCACAAGGTTGCGTGGAATCGATAAATCCACTTGTTTGCTAATTAGAGTATTTAAACCAATGGCGGCAATAGCACCAAATAACAAACACATAATGCCGCCCATCACCGGTACTGGAATCGATAGTAATAAGGCACCTGTTTTACCCACAAAAGCTAGGCCAATCGCAAATACCGCAGCCCAAGTCATGATGATAGGGTTGTAGGTTTTAAGCAGGCTTACTGCGCCAGTTACCTCGCCGTAACTTACCACCGGCGGCGCACCAAAACTGGCGGCGGTTATGGTGGCTAAACCATCACCCAATAATGAGCGGTGAATGCCCGGCTTTTCTACAAAGTTTTTACCGGTTACGTTGGAGATGGCTAAGATGTCGCCAAAGTGTTCAATGGTAACAATCAAACCAATGGGGGCAATAAATAGAATGGCCTGCCAGTTAAATTCTGGCGTAACAAACTCTGGAATAGCAAACCAAGCCGCTTCGCTTACTGCAGTAAAATCCACCAAGCCAAAGAACAAGCTTAATATATAACCTACCGCAACACCGCTAATAATCGGCATTAGTTTTAACATGCCTTTGGCAAAAATCGATATCACAATGGTAGTGAATAAGGCTGCCAGTGAGATAAGAAGCGCTATGTCTTGCTCAACCAATACCGCTGAACCATCACCGGTTTTACCCAGTGCCATGTTTACCGCAACCGGTGCCAAGCCTAAACCAATCACCATAATCACTGGGCCAACAACAACTGGCGGTAAAAAACGCTCAATTACCTTAACGCCGCGTACTTTTACCACGGCACTAATAATTATGAACATTAAGCCTGCAGCCATTAAGCCGCTTAAGGTTGCCGGCAGGCCAAATTGTTGTGTACCCAAAATAATTGGGCCAATAAAGGCAAATGAACTTCCTAAGAAAATAGGAATCTGTCGCTTGGTGCAAATCTGAAAAATTAGAGTACCAATACCTGCACCCAACAGTGCGAGGTTAGGGCTTATGCCCGTTAATAGAGGTACTAGGGTGGTAGCGCCAAATGCAACAAGTAACATTTGTGCCCCAAGTAGTGGGGTGTTCATCCGTTATTCTCCCTGAACAAAAAAATTTGCTTAGTGTAAGCCGAAGGCTGTTATAAAAAAATGATCAAGGTTGTTACTCTACAAAAAAGGCTTTGTTTTATTATAGTTGCGTGATCTTTTAGACTTATGTAGCTAGATAGTTCAAAGTAGCATTCTACGCTAGGGGGTAATGTGGCAAAGCAGCAGAAACAAAAAATTTCGGAAGAAACGGTAGCAACAGCGGATGCAATAGCAAAAGCTAATCAGCGACCGGGCCAAACCAAAGATCAAACCAAATTGATATCGGCGGGTATTCAAAAAGGGATTGAGCAATACAAAAAGCAACATAAAGCTAAAATGCGTGAAGCCGACAAAGCCCGTAAAAAGCAGGCTCGCCAGCAAAGTGATAATCAAGTCGAAAGCCATGATGAGTCGCAAACGGAAAGTGTAAGTAAGCCGCAGGCGTTACCTTGGGTATTGCTGGGCTTGTCGTGGATAGGGTTTGCAGCCTATGTTTATAGTAATTTGCCAGCCTAGGAGCTAATGATGCGAGGCAAGCACGTGCTTATTCGCCCTTACCTACCCAGTGATGTTAGCGCTCATGCGCAGGCAGTGCGCGAAACCGCTATTAGCGGTTGTCGCTGGCTAGATTGGATGGAAGAGGATTACCCTGAAGACGAAAGCCGTTCATGGCTGGCCCTAAGCCAAGCAGCCATTGCCAAGAACATTGCTTTTGATATGGGGATCTTTGCCTGCCAAGGTGGCGAGTTTTTAGGGGCTATTGCAATTAATCGCATCGAATGGAATTACCGCTCAGCCAACTTAGGCTATTGGATAAAAGACAGTGCGAGTGGCAAAGGCATTGCCTCAGAAGCGGTGCGTTTAATGGCCGACTATGCCTTTAATGCCTTGCAGCTTAATCGCCTAGAGCTAGTGATAGCCGAAGAAAACTTTGCCAGCCGCAGAGTGGCCGAAAAGGCTGGCGCTCAGTTTGAATGCCTAGCTCGTGCGCGAGTATTGGATTATGGCAAACCTTGCCATGCGGCGGTTTATTCAATTATTGCCGAGGACTTAGAATAGCTAATCAGCTAACTGTCTACGCTTTTGAGGGGAATACGTCCCCGCTGGTTAATAAATTTGAGCATCGATTTGCCAAGCAACCAGGGTAGGTCTTGGTTTACCGCTTGATAGCCTAAATGGCTGGCCACATGGTTAGTGAACTGGTTCCAACCAACATTGGCTAATCGCCACGCCACACTTTTTTGCTGAGAAGCATCAATAAACAAATGAACAATGGCGCGAAAGCGTGGTGACTCTAAGCTGTCTAACCAAGTTAGGCGTAAACTTTCACGGCTGCTTAAATCCAAATGCTGAATAAAATTTTGGGTTAGTCGGCTATTTACCGCAGAGGTAATTGACTGCAAACTTGGAAAGCATTCATTCAGTTCAGCGTCGCTAATTCCACATTGGCTAGCGATGTTTTTCATCTCAATTTGCTGCCAATCGCCCTCTAATAAAAAGGCCAATACCTGATCGAGAATACGTTCTTTGAGCTGTTGCTCGGGTGATAAGTTTACTGGCGTCATGGTTCGCTTCCTGCGAATTAAGCGCACATCCATAACGCACGCTTAGGGTCTATAAAAATCGCTCAGGAAAGTCACTAATAACCATATCCAGCCATGGCAACAATGCGGTGATTTCGGTGGGCTCATTTACAGTGTATGTAGACAAACGATAACCCGCCAGTTTGATTTGTTTAGCTTGGGCGACACTCAGTTTTTGATAATTACAATGGCAAGCAACGGCATCAATGTCTGCGAGCTGTTGTCGCCAGTTTTCTGGAGGGGCTTCATAAAGCTGGGCGAGCTCTAATTGCTTGGCATGTTTATGTAAAAACAACAAAATTTGATGATCGAAGCTGGATATCAGCAAATCGCTTAAGGGAAAATTACAGTGTTCAATCTCCTCTAGCACTGCTTCGGCAAGCTGTTGGCGGGGCTGTTGGTGATACTTAAGCTCTAAATTTAGCTTCAAACCTAATTGTTTGGCGTGTATTAAATATTGGCGCAAGCTGGGGATTTGTTGGCCAATAAACTCTGGCGCAAACTTAACTCCAGCATCGATGGTTAGCAATTGATCTAAGCTGTGCTCAGCCACTTTGCCGCTGCTGTGGGTGCAGCGGTCTAAGTTTTCATCGTGAAATACTATAGCTTGGTGATCGCTTGCCAAAAATGTATCAAATTCAACCCAGCTTAAACCTAGCTCTGCAGCTCGGTCCAAACCGGCTAAGGTGTTTTCTGGTGCGCTACCTGCTGCGCCGCGATGCCCTACAATAATCGCCATAGATTTACCGTTAATAAGTTGTCTAATTCAGTGTAGCCCAGCAGACTAATGCCTGAATAATACAGATTTATGATTCTTCTAACAGGCTTGCGCCGCAGTGTTTACAGTAATCTGCATCGTGGTCGTGACCGGCGCGCTCACAATGTAGGCAGCGGTGTTCACTTTGCTCACGGCGCATTTCATTCACTAGCTCTGCGCCCACGATGCCAGTAGGCACCGTGATAATGGCAAAGCCGGTGATCATCACAAGGGCTGCTAGCGCTTGTCCAAGTGGAGTAGCTGGCGAGATATCTCCATATCCCACGGTGGTAATGGTAACAATCGCCCAGTAGATGCTCTTAGGAATACTGGTAAAGCCGTTTTCGGGCCCTTCAATGGCGTACATTAAGGCACCATAAATGGTGGTCATTAAGCAGATGCAAAACAGAAAGACTAAAATTTTGCGTCTTGCCAACATCAGTGCGCGTAGCAATACATTGGCCTCGCTCATGTAACGCACCAGTTTTAGTACCCGTAAAATACGCAGTATTCTCAGTAAACGGAACAACAACATCACTTGGGCGGCAGGGTAAAGCAGCGCCAGATAAGTAGGTAAAATGGCCAGCAGATCAACCACCCCGTAAAAACTCTTGGCGTACTCTTTTGGCTGCGGAGAACAATACAAGCGGGCGATATATTCAAGGGTGAAAAACAGCGTAAACACCACTTCTATGGCGATAAACCAGGTATGGTAAAGCTGTTCTAATTCACTGACCGAATCGAGAATTACTACTGTTACGCTGGCAATAATGGCAATCACCAATAATAAGTCAAAGCGTTTGCCAGCTTTGCTTTGGTAACCAAAAATAACGTTATACAGCCTTTGTTGAAAAGGGCTTTGCTGGGGTTGTTGATTAGACACGCCGTCATCCTTGCTGGTAGTTCTTCATTAAGTATATCGAGAAAAATGTGTAATGGCAGTTGCAGTATTTTCTGGTCTCTTAGTTATGCTTGAGTCAGTTTGCAATTCTCCAAGACAAACTCTCTAAATCGTTGGTTGGCGCGAGACATGTAGGCATCGCGTCGCCAGGCTAAACCTAACTCTAGGAAAAACGGTGGATTAAAACTGAGTGAGTGCAGTGCATCGCCCGGTTGAACCACCATGCTAAGCAAGGTGGTGATGCCGAAGTCTCTGGCAACAATCGATTTGATTAAGGGGATTAGGTTGGTTTGAAAAGAGACCTGCGGCACTTGCTGTTGCTCTCGGCTTATTTGCTCAATCACTTTATGGTGAAAATAACCCTCTCTAAACAATACCAACTCATGTTCTAAAAATTCGCGATGACTAATGCTGGTTTGTTGGCTTAGGGGATTGTCTTGGCTGCAACAGGCCAGTAATTCACCTTTATAAATTGGCTCACAATGCAGCTCTGGGGGCACATCGTGAGTAACCACTATGCCTAAATCTAGCTCGCCACTTAGTAATTTTTTTCGCACTAACTCTGTGCCAGCATCTACCACCGAGAGGTTAAGTTGTGGATAGAGGCTTTTAAAGCCCATTAGTAGGGGAGGGAAGAAGTAAGAGCCCATCATACTGGGAATACCAATGGTTACCGTGCCGCTTTCTAAGCCTTTTAAAGATTGCATGGCTTGTTCGGCGTCTTCGGCTTGTTTAAGCAATTGTATTGCGTGCTGGTAAAGAACTTGGCCTTCGGCGCTTAAGCTTACTTTACGCTCATTGCGTTGTAGCAATTGAATGGAGAGCTGCTGTTCCAACTTTTTTATGGTGGCACTAATTGCCGGTTGAGCGATGCCTAGTTGTTTGGCTGCAGCGGTGAAGCTACCGAGTTCCACAACGCTGACAAACTGGCGTAGCTGTCTGAGCTCCATTGCTTTATCCATAAATAAAATTTATAGCAGTGATAATACTAATATATTTTATTTATTGGTAGTGGAAGCTTAGGATTTAACTATTCCACGATGTCGAGCACGCTATGCAGTATCAGCAAAACAGTAAAGGTTTTTGGAAAGTCACCGCAGCGGTATCGGCCGCTTCACTGGTAACTTTTTTCAATTTGTATTTGGTGCAACCTTTGCTACCTATGTTTGCCAGTGAGTATCAAGTTTCTCCCTTGGCGGCAAGCGCGATGCTGTCGGCTGCCATGTTAGGCATGGCGTTAGGCTTGTTGTTGCTCGCCTCTTTGTCGGATGCCGTGGGCAGACGCAAGATTCTGCTGTTGTCTATCGCGTTGGTGCCATGTTTAAGCTTGCTGATTGGTTTGGCGCATCCCCAGTCGTTTTATGCCATTGTTGCGCTACGGTTTTTTCAAGGCGTATGCCTAGCGGGTGTACCAGCCGTAGCGATTGCTTACTTAGCTGAGCAGTTGGACTCTCGTGCTTTAATCAAAGCGGTGGGTATTTTTATTGCGGCAAACTCTTTAGGTGGAATTGGAGGGCGCTTACTCGGAGGTTGGAGCGCCGACTTGCTGGGCTCATGGCAAATGTCGTTTATGCTGGTAGCAATACTTAGCATGGTGATGGCGGTGTTGGTTATCTTGCTATTGCCCGCCGAACAACAACAAACTTTAGGTCGCTGGCGTTTATGCCAAAGCCTGGCTAACTACAAACGGCACATTCGCAACCCGCAGTTAGTATGCGCTTACTTAGTGGGGGGAGTAGGCTTTGGTGTGTTCATTAATCAGTTTTCTTACTTAACCTTTATTTTGGCAGAAGCGCCATTTTCTTTGCCTGCTAGTCTTACTTCGCTACTGTTTCTTAGTTACCTAGGCGGCACGTTTACCGCGAGCTCGGCGGGAAGAATTGCTCAGCGATATGGTAGTAAACGTTGTATCGTATTGGGTTTATTGGTGATGACTATTGCCAGTTTATTAAGTTTGTTTGGCGAACTTTGGATATTGCTATTGGCAATGGTGGTGTCTTCAATGGGCTTCTTTTTCTGCCATGCGCAAGCCAGTGCATGGGTAAACCAGCATGCTACTCAAGCTAAGGCCAGTGCTTCAGCGCTTTATACCATCAGCTATTACATTGGTGCGGCAAGTGGTGGCGCTTTAATGCAACCCTTCTTTAGTGCGTGGGGATGGCAGGGCATAGTGTTGGTAAGTGTTTGCTCACTGTCGGTGGTAGCATTTATGGCGCAGCGTTATCTCCGTTCAGAACCAGTGAATAGAGCCCTGTATCATAAGGCTCTATAGCTACGTTTTGCTTACTGAAGTAACAATCGTTGTTTTTCTAAATAGATTTCTTCGCTAATTAGCCCGTCCTCATGTAGCGCTTTTAGTTCTTTTAGTTGAACGGTAAGGCTAGGTTCTTGGGAGGCTTTCTTCGAAACCTGATTAATCGCCTGAGGTAAAAGTCGTTTAGTGTCATTTACGATATTTTTAATCCATCCTCTTGGGTTAAATGGCCTATCAACTTCGACTACTGGCTCACTTGGGCTCATGCCCGGTGTTGTATATGTTCGCGACCCTGTTGTATTTATATCTACGTGAGTATCACTATAATCAATGACTACTTTTGCCTTCGTATTACGCTTATGAAGGTGGGCTATGGTTTGGGATTCAAGTTGTTCATCAACGGTCCAACCTCGCCTGATTAAAGAGTCATATAAGGCGACTTTAACAGCCTCACTTGAAGCATTTGGCGCATCTACTTTAAAAGAGGTGGTATATACTTTGGCGTTAACTACAAAGGGAAATAGAACTAACAAAAGCAGCGTGTATATTCGGTGTGACATTTGAACTTTCTTCCTTGATATCTCAAATTTTTGCATAGGATATAATTGTTTATAGGTAACGCAATTACTTTTTCAGCTTAAGGCCATATTTGGGGGTTAAAACTCACAATTTGTTGGTTGTGTTACCGTAATGTTGTTTGGCTGGCCTATCATTGGGTCGCCATGGGCGGGAACTACATCTTCAAAATTTAGGGATATGAAGTTTTTTAAACTCACTAGCTTCTAGAGCGGCTGTTTCTAGTTAGCCAAAACCAATACTGTAGATTTAAATAGTTCACTCTTTCTGTTCAATACTTCTCCCAAATAGTTAATTTAGCTAACTTTGGCAAATCGAAATTAGAGCTTTCACTTCAAAAAACTGTCACTGAGTTGTCACATTTTGTTCGCCATTTTTGTGTTTTTTTGTCATTAAGTTTCGTCAGGCTAGACCAGTTAATGGCGCCGCTAGATGCGGCATTCTTATGGTCTCAGGGACGAGTATAATGAAACCCCAAAATGCAATTTTAATGGGCTTATGTGCCTTAGGTGCTAGTGCTCAAGCTAATGTACTAATCAGTGAATATATAGAAGGTAGTAGCTTTAATAAGGCAATTGAAATTGCCAATTATGGCAGCGAAAGTGTTGACCTAGCAGCTGGCGACTATCAGCTGCGCTTGTTTTCTAACGGTGCAAGTACTGCTACCAATACCCAAGCCTTAAGTGGCAACTTAGTGCCAGGCGAAACCTTAGTATTGGTAAATAGCAACGCAGTGATTGGTAATAACGACAACGCCCTTATCGCCCCTGGTGTTGGCATAGAATCAAGCGTGATTAATTTTAACGGCGATGACGCAGTAGGTCTGTACGCCAACGATGTCTTGTTGGATCGCATTGGTCAAATTGGCGTTCGCCAAACTTGGACTGACGGCGGTGCTTCAACCAAAGATCAAACCTTACGTCGCCTAGCAGAAAGTAGCCCAGATAATGACAATAGCCAAGAGTTTGTTATTTCATCTCGCTGGTTTAACTACGCAACAAACACTGTTGATGGCTTAGGCTGTATTGGCCAAGAAACTTGTGAGGATGATGGTGGTCCAGTTGATCCGCCAATCTCAGAAATTGGCCAATGTGGCGATGCAAGCACGGCTATTCATAGCATTCGCAGTGCTAACTTGCTTGACCAAGAAGTGGTGGTTGAAGCGGTAGTGGTTGGTGATTTCCAAGGTGACGCAAGCAATAATCAGTTGTCAGGATTCTTTGTGCAACATGCCGATGCTAACTGGGATGCCGACCAACAAACCTCAGAAGGCATATTTGTTTATCACTATGCCGACGAGGTTGAGCTAGGCCAACGAGTGCGAGTAAAAGCAACCTTAGCCACCTATAGCGGTGGTAATCAGCTTAAAGATGTAAGCGGCTTAATTGTGTGTGGCGAAGAAGCGCTGCCTAGCGCTACCAGCTTAAACCTGCCCTTAGCCGACGCAGACCTTTATCACCTAGAAGGTATGCGAGTGGTGCTACCACAAACCTTGCACGCCACACCTGCCTACACCTTTAATCGTTATGGCGAAACGGTGTTATCGCTAGGTAAGCGCTTTAAGTCTACCCAAGTTCATCCAGCCAATACGCCAGAAGCCGAAGCCTTAGCCCAAGCTAACCAGCTAAACCGTTTGGTGCTAGACGATGGCTTAAGCTCGCAGAACCCTGACGATATAGCTTACTTCCCTAACTTCTCGGCTTTAAATAGCCTGCGTGCTGGCTCGCAAGTAAGCAATGTAGAAGGGGTGATTAACTACAGTTTTGGTCAGTTTAGAGTGCAGCCTACTCAAATACCGACTTTTATCGACGCTAACCCACGAACTGCTGAGCCAGAGTTAAGTGAGCAAGGTAATTTAACCGTTGCAAGCTTTAACGTGCTTAACTTTTTCACCGATCTAGACATTGATAATGCAACAGATTTTCGTGGTGCTGACACCGCCGAAGAGTTTGAGCGTCAGCGTGCTAAATTAGTGTCTGCGATGGTTGCCATGAATGCCAATGTAGTGGGTTTAATGGAGCTACAAAACAATGGCTTTGAGCAAACTAGTGCTATTCAAAACTTGGTTGACGCGGTAAATGCTCAGCTGCCAGAGGAGCAACGCTATGCGGTGGTTAAGCCGCTAACAGAGCGGATTGGCGAAGACATGATCACCGTAGGGCTAATTTATCAACCTGGTGTAGTGTTGGTAGACGGTGATGCCCAGCTGATTAATGCCTATCCCTTTGATCAAGCAACCGCTAAGCACCGTGTTCCTTTAGTGCAAAAGTTCAGCATGCTAGCAGGTGGCGAAAGCCTTTATGTGGCAGTGAACCACTTTAAATCTAAGGGCAGTAATTGTAATGCCTTAGGTGACCCAGACATGGGCGATGGTCAAGGAAACTGTAATGGCCAGCGTACTTTAGCAGCGCAAACCCTTAGCCAGTTTTTTGTAGAAAAACAAAATGTACTGCTGCTGGGTGACTTTAACGCTTACGCTAAAGAAGACCCAATGTTGGCCTTCGAAAGTGCTGGTTTTACTAACCTAGTGCCGCAGTTTGAAGCCAATAGCTACTCTTACTATTACGATGAAGAGGCCGGTAGTTTAGACCACGCATTAGCCGACGCTGCTTTAACATCACGAGTACTTGATGCTACCGATTGGCACATTAATGCTGACGAGCCTACTGGTTTAGACTACAACACCGAGTATAAGTCTGACGCACAAATCACCAACTTTTACGCTCCTGATGCCTACCGTGCTTCTGATCATGACCCCGTGATCGTGGCCTTAGATATGCGCAGTGCTGGCAGTATTAGCTCGGTTTCTCAACTTAGCATTGTTGAGGGTAGCAATAGCCCGCTGGTAATTGAGCGCTTAGACGGAGATTACGGTGACGTGGTGCTTAAATTTCAAGTGATTGCAGGTTCGGCCGATGAGCAAGATCTACCGCTAATCAGTGGTGAGTTAAGCTGGTTGGATGGAGATATGAGCAGCCGCGAGCTAAACATCGCTGCTTATGCCGATGACTTAGTGGAAGGTAGCGAGAGTGCCTACTTGCAACTAAGCATTGAGCAAGGTGGCGCCAGTGTCGCGGCTCCGCAGGTAGAGCTGCTGATTGAAGACAATACGCCATTAAGTGTGGCGATGCGGTTTGAGCAAATAGAAGTCGATGAATCTGCCGGCAACATTAACATTCCATTAGTATTAAATGGGGAAGCCAACAGCACTATCACTGCATGGGCTTTGGTTTTACCGTCTTCAGCAAACTGGTTTGATTACCGCGCGCCGTTTATTCAGCGAGTGAAGTGGACTCAAGGTGAAAGCGGCGTTAAACATGTGCGTGCCAAAATTGTTGACGACAATCGCAAAGAGGGCAGCGAGCGCTTTAAAGTGTATTTGTTCTCAGCCTTCCCTGTTCAACTAGGCAACATTACTAGCACTTGGGTAAACATTAGCGACAACGACTAGTAAGTTTTAGGAAATAAAAAGGCGAGCGCTTAGCTCGCCTTTTTTCCATCTGTGTTAGCGTTTAGCTCTTGCTAGCCACAATGGCGTAAACCAGTGGTGACTCGTAATGCTCATGCTCCAATACAAACTCACCTTTGCTCCGCTCTTTTAAGTCTTCAAAGCAGTTATAAGGGCTGTAGTCATATTCCTTTAATAGTTCAATCTTTAGACCAGCTTTAATTAAGGCATTTACTACATCCGAAATAGGGTGTCCCCAAGTTAGCATTGGGCTCTCTTCACCATCGTCGTTTTCGGTGTAAGTACCTTCTTCATCAAGATCGGCCTCTTCACGGTGAAAGTAGCCATAGCCACTTAATAAGTCATGAATTGGGTGAAATTCTGCCAAGCACAACTTACCACCAGCTTTTAAGTTAGCCGCTACCACTTCTGCCCAATGGTTTATATCGGGTAGCCAACACAACGCGCCGTAAGAGACAAATACCCAATCATGAATCGCTTGGCTTTGCTCGGCGTAACCATAAACATCCTTACAAATGAATTCGGCGCTTAAGCCAGTTTTCTCGGCAAGTTCGTTGGCACGTTTAATCGCTTCGCTAGATAGATCTACCGCGGTTACCTCTGCACCTAGGCGCGCCCAAGATAAGCTGTCTAAGCCAAAATGACATTGCAGGTGCAATAACTTTTTGCCGTTTACATCGCCCATTAAGTCACGCTCTATCGACTTAAGTGAACTGTTGCCGGCGAGAAATCCGTCTACATCATAAAAATCAGAGTCTACATGCAGCTCGGTACGTTTATCCCAAGCGGTTTTGTTTAGTGCTAAATAGTCCATGCTCGCCACTATCTTAGTAAAGTGAATATGCCAAAAGTTTACCGCAAAGCATCAGTTTAAAGCATCATTGGCTGACAAATTTACAATTCTAGTGGCTGTTTTGGTGCTCACGGTGTTTAAGCAACATGTCTTCTAACATTATTAAGCCCAAGCAAACCCCATTGGGCCCCGTTACCGCCACCACGGTGTAGGGTTGATTAACAAACTGCTCGAATAGTTGGTCGAAGGAAGTATCTAAACTTACTTGCAAAAAGTCTTTGCTCATTACCTGATGGGCGCGCTTGTTTAGAGTCATTAAGTCGCGATTTTGCTCACCTTTGGTATTAAGGTAGGGGCTAATGGCAGCACTCACACCGCTTTGGTGCAGCACGCCCAAGCAGTGGCTATTTTCAATTACTAGCAAATGTCTCGAGTTGTGTATTTCAAACTTTTCTAGAGCAATGTTGAGTTTTTGGTCTGGACCAATTTTTGGAAAGTCACGGCGCATAATGGTTTGTGCATTTACCACGTTGTCTTGGTATAAGTTCTGTAAGAGCTGCCTATACACAGGGTCGTTATTGCTATTTAGAATTTGTTCTAGGCTGCGAGGTTTACTAAAAATATAGCCTTGCAGCATATCAACATTCATCTTGGAGAGTAGGTAAAGCTCTTGTTGGGTTTCTACACCTTCTGCGATAACTTTTCCCCCCATTTTATGGGTGAGCTTGCACAGCATATCTATCATTGCGTATTCATTAGATTCTTCCGTGAGCCCCGAGACAAAGGAGCGGTCAATTTTTACGATGTTCACCGGTATTTGGCGTAAGTAAGAAAACGAAGAGTAGCCAGTACCAAAGTCGTCCAGCGCAATGGCAATGTTGCGGGCCTTAAGCTTTTCCAGCCACTCCGCGTGGTAGTAAGAATCATCAAAGTAGGCTGACTCGGTAAGCTCTAAAGTAATAAGGCCTAAGTCGATATCGCTGGCTTCAAAGATTTTCAAGGTATCTTCCAGGCAGCAGTGAGAAACCCTATCATTAACTACCGAGCGATTAATCGACATGCCAATGTTGTCGTTGTGGTAGTGGCGTTGCAGCAAGGGTAAATCGTGTAAGGCTTGTTTAGTGACCGCCGCATCTATTTGATCAATCCAGTTGTATTCTTCCGCTATTTCAATAAGTTCTTGAATGCTATAAGGCAGTTGGGTATCTAATTTTACTCGGCATAATGCTTCAAATTTAACAATCTTTAGTTCGGGCAGGGCAACGATGGGTTGGTAGTAGGCTTCAACTTGGTTGGCGGCGAGAGCTTGCCTAAGCAAGGTAGCTAAGGTGGCTTTGCGATTAAAGCGTTTAGATAAGCGCCGGTCAAAATAATACAAAGACGACTCGTCACCTTGGCTATTAGCAATCAGTGCTTGGCTAGCATGTGCGAGCATTTGCGAAGGCGATGAAGCATCAATTTGCAATACCGATGCTCCACCGTGCACCGTGGCTGATAGGCCAATATCTTCATAGCTATTGTGGCCTTCAAGCACATTTAAAGCGTTTTTTAAGGTGTGCTCAATGTCTTCCATTTTTTTGGGCACAACCCAATAGGCTGCAAACATCTTCTCGTTTAGTATGCCCAAGTGACCGCTTTGACTAAGCTGACTAAAACGCTGCGCCACCAACCATTGGCGCGTCATTACGCTGGTGGATTGAGCTAAGCTAACGCTAAATACCAGCCCCACAATGGTGACTTCATTATTAAGCTGTTTGTATTCGGCATTTAACTTTTTGTTGAACGCGTTCTTGTCGGGAACATGCACTTTTGATTTAGCATTGGGATCGTCTTCGTCCCATAAATCGGTAGAGGTATCAAGGCGGTGACTCGATGAAACATAAACATGTTCTTCGCCTGGCAAATCAATCCGTTGAATGCGCGCTTCGTGAGCGTATACCTCACCTTGTTTGGTTTTTGCTAATAGCTCGCCAGTCCAAATTTTATGCTCATCTATGTGGCTCCACAGTTTCTGATAAAACGGTTTAGTATAGCGGCCGCTTTTAAGTATCGAGGCTGGCTGGCCTAATAACTCATGCTCTTGGTAACCCGTGTTGTTACACCATGCCTTGTTCACCAGCAAAATGGTGTGATTTAAATCTGCAATCATTAGGCCTTCATTAGACTGAGCAAAAACCTGTTTTAAAAATGCCAGTTCTTGTTGTTTAGTAAGGAAATACTGCTTTAATTCAATGGTGCCAGTAATTACTTTGTCGTTGGCTGGTAGGGCATTAATGACTATTTCGGCGATATAGCGATGCTGATAAGCGTTCAGAATAGCTGTTTGAATTATCGGCTTACCGGTTTCCATTACTTGTTTAATGTGCTTTTTAAGCAGCGCAAGTTGGGTCTTTTCAAAGGCTGCAAATAGCTGGGAAAGCGTTAATACTGATTGAGTAGGATAGCCTAACATCGCAATAAGCTGATGCGGGCAGGTAAAGCTGTTGTTTTGTAAGTCAATTGACCATGCTTGTGGAGCAAAACCTTTAACTTTTTGAAATGAAGATTCATCAACTATCATTTTGCAGCTCTCAGTGATGCATTAGGTTTGTGCTTGTCATTACAAATAACAATTAGATTACTCACTTAAACTCTAGCAAACCTTGAGTTAAGCTACTGACAAACTGGTGCCATTATTACCAATGGTTTGCGCTAGCTCATATTTGCTCTTTTTTGCTGCTAATAGACCTTTGCCAAAAAATAACTGATTTTTGCTCTCCCACACGGGGTATCATGGCGGCGTATTTAATATTTAAAAGGTGTGTATGTCATTTAACGCAATAGGCTTGTGTGATGAGTTGTTACAAGCGGTGCAAGAGCAGCGCTATAACACGCCATCTCCAATTCAGCTTAAAGCCATACCCCTAGCACTTAGCGGGCGAGATCTAATGGCTGTAGCCGATACCGGTACCGGTAAAACGGCCGGGTTCACTTTGCCTATGTTGCAGCTATTGGCAAACGGCACTAAACCACAGCCAAAACAAATTCGCGCTTTGGTGCTTACGCCAACTCGAGAGTTAGCCGCTCAAGTGGCCGAGAGTGTTAAAAACTATAGCCAATATATGAAGCTTAGCGTGGCTGCCGTTTATGGCGGCGTGAGAATCGAGCCGCAAAAAGCCCAGCTGTTAGAGGGTGCCGATGCGTTGGTGGCCACGCCGGGTCGCTTAATCGATCTTTATCAGCAACAAGCAGTGAGCTTTGACCAGCTAGAGATATTGGTATTGGATGAAGCCGACCGCATGTTAGATCTTGGCTTTATTGACGAAATTAGCCATATCCAATCATTACTTCCTAAAACGCGCCAAACTTTACTATTCTCCGCTACCTTTTCTAAGCAGATTAAATCGCTGGCTAAAGGCATGTTAAATAATCCGCAGTTGATTGAAGTGGCCAATCAACAAAACAAGCTAGACAACATCAAGCAAAAGCTTCACCCAGTAGATAAAGCACGTAAAACAGAACTGCTGATTCATCTGTTTAGAAAAAACAAATGGTCGCAGGTATTGGTATTTAGCCGCACTAAAGTGGGTGCCGATGTATTGGTTACTCAACTAGAAAAAGCCAAAATTAGCGCAGCATCTATTCATGCTAACCGAACTCAGCATGCGCGTACTCAAGTGCTAGAAGGCTTTAAAAATGGCAGCGTTAAGGTACTGGTTGCCACCGACATTGCCTCACGCGGCATTGATGTAGCCCAGCTTCCCTGTGTGATTAACTTTGATCTTCCCTATGAGGCCGAAGACTACGTACACCGTATTGGCAGAACCGGCCGCGCTGGTGCATCGGGGTTGGCAATTTCTCTGTATAGCAACGATGAAGAAAAACGGCTACAAGCCATAGAGCGGCTGATGGGTCGCAAGCTTGAAGGGGAGATCATTCGTGGTTTTTCTCCCAAGCCCAAAGCGGTTTCACACCCAGCAGATGATGACGATTATGGAAACTTCGAACCCGACCCAGAGCCACAAGGCCGTGGCAAAGGGCGGGGCGGTCGCAGTGCTAAGTCATCAACTAAAAAAGGCAATAGGCGTAGGTAGGCTGCTTCAGACTAGGGGACGCTGTGGCGTAAAGCCGCAAATGGCAGCTTGTTTTGTCTCACCTGTAAGCCTGGGTTTAAGCTGTTGATTCAGCCTTTTTATTTAGTCGCGTTAATCTACAGCCATCAACGCAACAGATTGTTACTCAATAAAGGCTAACATTATGAACAAGACACTTATCGCACTTACCATTGCAGCAAGCACTTTCGGCCTTATGCAAACCGCTAAGGCATGCACTACTGCCGCTTATCATAATGGCGAAGCGCAAGTAACTATGCGCACCATGGACTGGAACGGTTACGACAACGCTACCGTAGTAGGCAAAGGCCGTGGCATAAACAACAGCTACAGCGAAACCGACGGCGTAAGCAGCAAAGCAAAATATGCAGCCATTAAAATTGAATCATTTACTCATGGAACTGTTGCCGAAGGCATCAATGAAAAAGGCTTAGAAGCGCGCATCTTGTATTTAGGTACGGCAGCGGGAACGCAGTTTCAAGACGATACTGCCGAACTGCCTAACGTAGATGCAGGCGAAGTACCAAACTACGTATTAGATAACTTCGCTACGGTAGCAGAAGCGCTAGAAGGCTTAAAAGTAGTAGAGGTAATTCCTACCGGTATTACCGGTATTCCAGGCCATGAAGACGAAGCTATTTACCCGCCAGTTCATTTTCAATTGGTAGATGCATCGGGCGATGTGGCAGTTGTGGAATACATTGGTGGCGAAATGAAAGTGTATAACGAGCACGGTGCTAGCTATATGAGCAACGACCCAGCCTTTGACTTTCACTTAAACCTAGATAAAGAACAGGTAGAACCTAATGCCACTATTCGTGCAGCCGACCGTCGCCTACGCGCCAAACTAAGTACCGAAGATTTATATCAACGTAATATTACTGATAGCCAGCAAGCGCTTATCTCAATGAAAGCCACCCAAGCGGCAGCGTTCTCTGGCTACAACCAGCAAGATCCCTATGCCGATAACGCAACTTTCCCAACGCTTTGGACAGTATTCACCGACCGCACTAACAAAACCATGATGTTAGATCGCGCCCATACCTTTGCGGTAGAAAGCTACAGCTTTGATATGTTTGATGCAGGTGAAGCCAAACGTGTGGTACTAGGTGAGAATCCAATGCCAAACACAACTTTTACCAATGAGTTAAGCAATTAAGTGTTGTGAAACAGGGTTTATCTTATAACGGGCTGCGGCCCGTTTTTTGTTGGTTTCGTTTGTCTACAAAGGGTGATGGTTTCGTCTGTTGGCAACGTTATTAAGCTTTAGCTGGAGTGCTTTATTTCGCCTTTCGGCGACTTCATTAAGCTTTGGCGGCTAAAGCTTAACGAAGCAAAAAGAAAGGTCGCCCGCATTATCTTATTTCCTCGTTACTCAGTGCCAAGCGCGCCTGCGCAACTCGCTACGCTCAAACATTGCTCGGCTTAATCGCTTGGTACTTGCGTGACTCGGCGATAATGAAGGGGAGCTGACAATAGACTACAGTGGTTAGTTTCGCCTGTCGGCGACGTCATTTTCTTTGAACAGCCAAAGAAAACGAAGCAAAAGAAAGGCTGCCCTGCATTATCTTATTTCCTCGTTACTCAGTGCCAAGCGTGCCTGCGCAACTCGCTACGCTCAAACATTGCTCGGCTTAATCGCTTGGTACTTGCGTGACTCGGCGATAATGAAAGGGAGAGAAGAGCAAACATGAGAAAACTCAATTATTGAGTTTGTTGTTATTTTTGTAAGTGTTGTTAGGGTATGATTGTTTTAGATTTTTGAAGGTTGCTAGCTCTTATTTTTATAGTGCCCAGATAGCCAAATTTGCAAGGTAGCAATAATAAAGTGTTAAGTTCAAAGGAAGAAGGGATGCTTAGAAAATTGTTTAACGGAGTAGTTTTTGGTACGGGATTTGGTATAGCTTTCGTGGCTATCTGGGTTATCGCTATATATTTCATTCTACCTAGCGTTTTGGAAAGTAGGTTTGAAAAAGAAATTGTAGAATCAAACAAACATATAGTTGATGAAGCCCCTTTACTAAGCAACTCAGGAAGGTTTCTAGGCTCTAGTGGATCCTATTCAGGTGGTTTTTTAGATAACAAAAGTGGGGAGCTATCTAGCGGGCAAGGAGTTATTGAAGGGGAGGCTTTGGTAAATGGTCAGCCACTTAAAGGTTTTAAGTTACGCTTGGCATTAAACGGCAGTGTCTTGAGTCAATGGGCTGTTACGGATGAGAATGGCATTTATCGTGTAAGCGTTCCTTATGGAGAATATCGAATTGATGGTTACGAGCTAGATTATTTAGTAGCTAATAAAGTACTTCCTAACAAAATAGAACATCCAGAAAACAGGAATTCCACAAACCAATTTCAGGTTGTCGAAGGTCAAAAAGGTAGCGGGCTTAAATTCAGGTTTGTTGATCCAATTGTCAAAAAATCAGATAAAAGCCAATACTCCAAAAATGAAAAAGTGACTCTAAAATGGGAACCTTATCCAGAAGCCGCCGAGTATACGGTGCAAGTATATGAAAAGGCTGATGCTAATTCTTGGAAAAGTTCAAACTTATTCATTTGGCCAATGAGGCCTAAAGTTGCCTTAACGGAATTGGATTTGAGTCAGTATGAGATTGAGCTAAAGCCCGGCTATTTCTATGCTTTTGAAGTTGAGGCTAGAAATAGTAAAGGAAGTCTCCTTTCTAATACAAACAGAGAACACTTTGAGTTTGATTTCGAAATTGTTGAGTAAAAGTGTGTCTATAAAATAAGGTGTCGTGCAGCCGACACCCTATTCGGGTGTAGATCAAGCCTGATTCATCTATCATTGTAGATAACGATGTAGACGTTGAAGGAGCCATGGTTTAGTTTTCAGGGTAGCTCATGCCTGAATTCAGAGTGTTACCCTAAGGATAATTTGTGCGATTAGCAGCCATATCAGATATTCACAGCAATGTTTATGCATTGGATGCCGTTTTAGCCGATATTCGAAAGCGGGGCGCAGATGTCGTTGTTAATCTCGGTGATATTCTCTATGGACCAATAGCTCCCAGGTCTACCTTTGAGCTTCTTATGGAGAACGATCTTGTTACTGTACGTGGCAACCAAGATCGGCAGATATATGAAGCCAGCTCAGTTGAGATCGCGTCAAACCCTACAATGCAGTTCATCCTTGCTGATCTTGGTGTTGAGCCGCTTAAATGGATGAGGAATTTGCCTTTCAATCTGCAACTCAATGAGCATGTTTTTCTTTGCCATGGCACGCCCAATGATGACTTAACTTACCTTTTAGAGAACATTGATAGTGGTCGGGCAATTGTTCGTTCGGATAACGAAATAGTTAGCTTACTCGGCACCATTCAATCTGACGTTGTTATTTGTGGTCATACTCATACACCTAGGGCCGTTAAAACCAGTACAAAACAGCTTGTTGTAAACCCTGGGAGTGTTGGCCTACCTGCTTATACCGACGATGAACCGGTCGTTCATTCAATGGAAAGTTTCTCCCATCATGCGACTTATGCGATCGTTGAAAATAATAAAGAAGGCTGGTCGGTTCAGCACATAAAAGTTGATTACGCATATGATAAGGCGGCTCGTGAAGCCAAGAAAAGAAATAGGCTGGATTGGGTGCATTTCTTAACCACGGGACGGGGCTTATAACCCACAAGTTATAAACGCGCCATGCATGCAAATGCATGCTTTTATCTTGCTAAACTCACTTGCCCCTAGCTACCTTTCGGCAGTGCTACACTAATCACGCAGCATATCGCTAACATGGCAAAGCTTACCCATAAACAGGCAGCAAGGCCGGCCATTTGAAATACTACGCCCGACAGTACTGTACCCGCTAATCGCCCCATGGCATTGGCCATGTAGTAAAAGCCTACGTCCATGGATACGCCGTCTTCGCTGGCGTAACTCACCACTAAGTAAGAGTGCAGTGAGGAGTTAATGGCAAAGGCGATGCCAAATAGCATTAAACCGACGATTATAGTGGCTTGTGGCTGCCAGCCATGTTGCACTAAGTAGGCGAGGATGCCAGTAATAATGCTAAGCAATAGTGCCCAGATTAAGGCTGCACCTCGTCCCGGCACTTTGCCCGATTGGCTGCCGGTGATTTTGGGAGCCAAGCCTTGCACTACGCCATAGGCGATTACCCACGCGGCCATAAAGGTGCCGGTTTCGATGTGCGACCAGTTTAAGCTGGCACCTAAATACACTGGTAGCGCGACTACAAACCATACGTCGCGGGCAGCAAACAAGAATAAACGGGCTGCTGCTAAAATATTGATTTGTGGGCTTTTAGAAAATATTTGCGAGAACTTAGGTTTGCTCTTGGCTTTGCCTAAGTCTTTTTCCAGCAGTTTTAAGCTTAATAGCAGCACCACAAACAATACCGCCGCCATAGCCAGCATCGATAGCTGAAAGCCAATTAAGTTAAGCAGCGCACCACCTAGAAAAAAGCCAAAGCCTTTTAGGGCGTTTTTTGAGCCGGTAAGAATGGCCACCCATTTGTACAAGCTATGTTGTTGGTCACCGCTCACTAAGCCCTTAATCGAGCTTTTAGCGCTCATTTTATTTAGATCTTTAGCTATGCCCGACAAGGCTTGCGCTGCCATAACTAAGGGAATAGATAAAAACTCAGAGGGCAAACCCAATGCCAACAAGGCAACAATTTGCATGGCCAAGCCAATGTTCATGGTGTGGTTAAGACCAATACGCGCCCCTAACCAGCCACCAATTAAATTGGTCACTACCCCAAAAAACTCGTAAAACAAGAACAGCATGGCAATCGCAATCGCCGAGTAACCTAGCTGGTGAAAATACAGCACCACTAACATGCGCAATGCGCCGTCGGTAATGGTGAAGTTCCAATAGTTAAAGGTAACTAATAGGTACTGTTTTAGCTGTTGGGGTAGTGCTTTTATCATGTTTGCCTAGGGCCTGTTGATCTTTGGTGTTGAAATTTTGTTCGAGATAAGCGGGCTTTAATTGCGGCGAGCACTTTGAAGCCTAGTGGGCTAAGCGAGAAGTGCTCAACAAAGAGTAAAGTTCGCTTATCTGAACCCTTCGGGCAGCATTTATTAGCCATTTATTCAGCGTTAGCGAGTGATTATTAAGCCCACTTAACGGCACACTCACTGCCTTGCCTAAATGGCTCATAAATTGCTGCAAAAAACATCAGCAAGGTTCAACAGGTCCTAGCTTTTATCTGCTAAACCAACTTTGCGAATAAGCTCGCTGGTGCGGGTTGCGTAGCCCATTTCGTTGTCGTACCAGGCGTACACTTTAAGCATGCGTTTGCCCACCATCATGGTGGATTGTGCATCTACAATGCTAGAGCGTTGGTCACCTTTGTAGTCAATAGAAACAAGCGGTTTTTCTTCGTAACCCAGAATGCCTTTTAGCTCACCTTCGCTGGCTTGCTTAAATAGGCCATTTACTTCTTCGGCGGTGCTATCGCGATCTAGAGTAAACACCATGTCGGTGAGTGAAGCGTTAGCTAAAGGTACGCGCACAGCGTGTCCGTTTAGCTTGCCGTCTAACTCTGGGAAAATATCGCAAATCGCTTTAGCGCTGCCAGTGGTAGTAGGAATTAACGACATGCCACAAGCGCGGGCACGGCGTAAATCTTTATGTGGGGCATCGAGTATGGTTTGGGTATTGGTTAAGTCGTGAATGGTGGTCATGCAGCCAGACTCAATGCCCAAGTGCTGTTGAATCACCTTAATTACTGGCGCCAAACAGTTGGTGGTGCAAGATGCGGCGGTAACAATTTGGTGCTGGCTAGGCTCAAAAATATCGTCATTCACACCCACTACAATATTGGCCACGCCGTCTTCTTTAACCGGGGCGGATACCACAACACGTTTAACGCCTTGGGCTAGGTAGGGTGCTAATTTGGCTTTAGAGCGGTGAACACCGGTAGACTCAAGTACCACATCACAGCCCGACCAATCTACTTTGCTTACGTCTTTTTCTTGGTAGCATTTAATGGTTTTGTTGTTTATAACAATGCCATCGGCGTTGTGCTCAACACTGTGGTGCCAGCGCCCCTGTACAGAATCAAACTCGAGCAAGTGACCTAGGGTTTCGGCATTACCTGCCACATCGTTAATCATTACAAACTCTAACTCTGGCCAGTCGAAAGCTGCGCGCAGGGCAAGGCGGCCAATACGGCCAAAGCCGTTAATTCCTACTTTAATGGTCATTGCAAGGTCTCTTATTTGGCAAATTGTTGAATGTAAGTCTGTTGAGCGGGCACGCTGAACGCGTTAGGGCGCACTGCTTTAATTTTAGAAATGGCATCGTCTAGATCAAAACCCATTGCTAGCATAATGCGTGCAGCTAATAGCCCAGTGCGACCGCTACCACCTTTACAGTGAATGGTTAGGTTCATGCCATTGTTTAGTAGCTGCAAAAAGCGTGGTAACAGTGTTTGAAATTGCGCTTCCCATTCTTCATCTGGCACGGTGTCGTCGGCCAAAGGCAGGTGGAACCACTGCATGTCGTAGGTTACCGAGTGCTTGGGTAAGTCATTTAAGTCGTTGTCGGCTAGCTCTTGCTTGGTCATTAAAGTAATGAGCGCAGGGCTGTTTTTGTAGCAAAGCTGTTGTAGTGAGGTAGAAAGATCGACACCTTTGGTGCCAGGGCATGGTGTTAACAGTAGTTGAGCATTATCGCTAACATCAACGGCAAAAATAGGATGTGAAGACATAAACGTACCTTAATCTTGTTTAACTAATTGGGATTGTAGTTGGGTATTAACTGGCTGCCTGATTCGAGTTAGCGGCTGGTTAATGTAACTGGGGTTGGCTACGCGCGTAGTAGAGAGGGTTTGCGCAACCCACTCGGGCAGCAGTGGATTTAAATGGTAAAACACCTGCTGGCCTTGGCGCGTAGTAGACAATAATTGGCATTCGCGAAGTAGCGCCAAATGGCGTGAAACTTTGGGTTGGCTTACTTTTAGGGCAGTACATAGCTGATTAACACTCAAGCGTTGCTCGTCTTCAATCAGCATTAAAATTTGCAAGCGAGTATTGTCGCTAAATTGCTTAAATACGTCGATGGGCTCTATTTGCAGCGCAGCCTGTGGGTTGTGATTAAAGCGCACAAACTCGGCTAAGCGCAGCTCTAAGTCTGAAAATACTTGTTCAAATAAGGCTAAGCCTTGCTGCTCGGCTGGATCAGGTAAATTCCAATGTAAAATGGCCGCGCCGTTTGGCAGTAAGGCACACTCTTGCTTGGCGCTGTCACACAAGGTAATGATGAAATTAAACAGAGCAGGGCGCTGAGTTTGCTGCTGAATATCTTGCTCGAGCTCCGCAATGGTTTTGCTGCGTAAGCCGCTGCTAGATAAGCCTTGAGCCTGCAAATGCTTAACTGTGCGAGGGTCGATGCCCTTAGGCTGAGTGCCAGCACTATAAGCCACAAAATGCTCTGCATAACGTTGGTTAACCAAGGCTTCGGCTAACTGCGAGCGAGCAGCATTTGCGGTACATAAAAACAATACAGATAACATTACAGTAACCAAATATACGTAAAAGCATATATACGATATTTCATATATTGTGGTTGCGCAAGCGATATTTCGAAAATCTAGTACTCAGTTTCATCTAATCAACGTCGATAGAAGGTGTTAATTGGGTATTTTGTCTAGCGGAAGGTCACTTTTAGCAACATAAAAGCCATCGAAGTAGTGAACTTAACGATGGCTTAAAGAGTGATGAATTGTCGGAATTAGTTGACTAAGAAGAGGCCAGATAAGCCCTGAACCGTAATGTTTTCACCATTAATTTCGAACGTAGATACAAGATCTGTTCGGTTGTAAATGGCATAGCCTTGTTCAAACTCTTTGTAGCTAACACCTTCCGATACTTCAATTTGCTCACCGATTGGTTTACCTAAATCGGTGTGAAAAACATCATAATACTGGTGTGAGTGAATACTTTGGTCGGGGTAGAGAATATAGCCATTGTCAGCAATCACTAGCGTCATTGCTGTAAATAACTCTGCTAGTTGTATATTCTCATCACTTAGGCGCTCTTCATAACCGCCGATATTCCAGGGTTCTACAGCAATGACTTTTAGGCCCGATAAGGCGGTATTCCAATAGCTGATTACTTCTTCAATTTCTTCGATTGAACTAGACCCATCTTCTTTATACGTTGGGTAGCGCGTATCTGTTGTTGATTTTGCTAACTCAAGGAATACGCCTGAGAGGTACTCGGCCGATGGATCGTTTATCGCCCAGTTAGTATTACCCATGATAATAAAGTCTTCGCCTACGGCCGCACGGATTTTTTGGGCAATCTCAACGCGAGCTTGCTGCACTTCTTCATCGGTGAAAAGGTCGTCTTCTGCTCCTGCCCAGCGTCCATCTGCACCGTTGTGCCACCAATCAAACAGTATGCCGTTACCACCATCGGCTTTGATGTTTGTCGCTTTCTCAACTAGCGAGCTATGTAGCTCGGGATCTAGAATGTTTAGGTTATAGGCTCGCGCCCATAGATCATCGCCTTCATGAGGTTGAAAAAGCTCATCCATGTAATAAGAAATATTAGGAGCTAATGTATTCCACTGTTCAAACCAATAGTTCCACATAGGCGCAACGATATAGAGGGTATTTGGGTCGGTTGTGTAGCGTTGTATTTGTTCAGCGCTCATGCCACTTAAAGGGCTAGCAACATCGGTTTTCCAGTTGCTATTCATACCGTGACTTTCGCGATTAACCCAAACCATTGCATAGGGTGTTTCAGTAGTATCACAATCCATCCAAAGTGTGTCTTGCCCACAGTTGCTGTTGGGGGCTTGATTGGCGCCCCAAGGTGAAAATACCGGAACGGTAGGCTTATTTTGAATTTTTTCAGCAGTAGTGTAGGTAGTTGTTGGGCTTGTTCCGCCATCACTTCCACCACCACATGCGGCTAAAAGTGCAGTGCTAATTAGCGCAAGTGTAAGGTGTTTCATTTATGTGTTTTCCTGATAATGAATAAAACTGTGATTAGTCTAGGTTTTCATTTTTTCAGCACATTAGGTGTTGTGTGTGAACTTATCAACTGCCTATGCATTAAAAATTAGCCAAATATATTGTTTTTAGTTGTGATTGATTTTGATTTGGTTTCTTTCATGTGTATTTTTGGCAAATTTGCTGACAATCTCGGCTGTTGTTTTACAAGGGATTTGCTAAGTTTTAAGAACTAGCCAAATTTGGCTAAGGCTGAAACAACATATCGGGTTTAAATGGGAAGGAGTTTTTATGTTAGGTGAAGATCATTCTTTGGCAAAAGAGTTTCCAGAGCTACTAGATAAAATTACTGCCTTAACTGGCAGCGATGAGAAGTTTGCCGCAGACACCAAACGCTACAATGCCTTAGATAAAGAAATTCGTGTATTGGAGCTGCGCGGCGGCCCGATAGATGACGAGGCAATGCACCAGCTAAAACATGATAGGGCAGAGCTTAAAGACTCCCTATATCATCGCCTTAAGTAGGTTTACTAGTATTCGTTAATAGTGCCATTGCTTGATTAGTTTAGTGAAGAGCCCCACCAAAGTAGTGGGGCTCTATGCGTTTCGCTGGTCATGTATCGCAAGCTCTCATTTATTCTGCTAAGCAGTAGCCCCGGATTAATTCTAAGTTTTCCTTCGTGTTCAGCCGCTTGCTTGGTTATATTAGCCAGCAAATAAGTAAGAGAATCAAACATGGCTAAAAAGTACTACGTGGTATGGCAAGGGCGAGACACCGGCATTTTTAACGATTGGCCCACTTGTAAGCGCAGCATTGATAAGTTTGCTGGCGCGCGTTATAAGTCTTTCCCCACTTTAGCTGAGGCTGAAGCTGCTTTTGGCGGTAAGGCCAGTGCTAGTGTAAAAGCCTCTGGTGCTGCGCCAGCGCGTAAAAGAGCGTCGGGGCAAACGGTTAAAACCTATACCGCTGCGGAGATCAATAAATTAGCCGCAGAAGTGAAAATTTATACCGACGGTGGCTGCGAGCCAAACCCAGGAGAGGCTGGCTCGGGCTTAGCTTTGTACCGCAATGAGCGTTTGGCCGAGCTTTGGTATGGCTTATATAACCCCATGGGCACTAACAATACCGCAGAGTTAAATGCCCTTAATCAAGCAATGATTATGGCCCAGCAAGAGCTGGCAAAAGGCTTACGAGTGGCGATTTTGTGTGACTCTAAATACTCCATTCAATGTATTACTCAATGGGCTGCAGGGTGGCAGAAGAAGGGGTGGAAGAAATCTGGTGGTGAGATTAAGAATCTGCAGTTGATTCAGGAAATGTTTGAACGCTACCAACAGCTTAAAGACAAACTGCAAATATTGCATGTAAATGGCCATGTTGGGGTAGAGGGCAACGAGCTAGCAGATCGGATGTCGATAGTGGCCATTGCCGAGAAAAAACAAGCTTTTGTTGCTTACAGCAAGGCCTTAAATATTTCCGCTATTTTAGCGCTACGGGCAGGTTAGTAAATGGAAAATCAAACCGCAGAAAATAGCCCAAGTGAACAGCGCTTAATAAAATTGTCTGATATGGCGAACGCTGCTCATTTAAGAATTCAGCAAGATTTTGCGCAAATCGATCCGGTTATCGGCATTAGTCGTAACATGCGTAAAAATGGCGTACCGGCTGATGTGATGACCATTGATTGCTTAAAAACCAGCAAGCGGATTATTGTGATTTTACATGATCAAAATCCAGAGCAAGTGCTGTATAAATTTGCTTTTAAAGAGCAAGACCCTGCGGGGGATTTTAGCCAAACCGCTTTTGCCGAGTTTAACCAACAAGTACTTTACGATTGGATAAAATCTTACTTTTCTCCAGCTGTAAACTAAGCATAGAAACCAGAGCTAAGGCTCTGGTGTTGTGTTTAATATCTTGTTAGCCATTGTTTTAAATAAGGCGGTTAGTTTAACAGCTTCTCCATTTAGCGCTTGCATCTGTTCGTTTAAGAATTGAGGTTTAAATAGCTACAAAGAGATGCTTGCCGCTATTTCAATAAAGCCCAATTTCGGGACGTGTTGCACCATGCTTGTGCGCTATTTTGTTTCAGCGCTCAAAATTCGGCTTTTTCTGCCAATTTATCGATTTTTTATACTCCTTAAGTAATAGGTTTTTGCGGGATTTTATTGGTTCGCCTTTTGCTTTGTATCTAAGCATAAATGCGGGCAATAAAAGCCCAGCAAAGAATAAGGTGAGGAGTTTACGTGGTGTCTCAACAATGGATTAAGACTACCTGCCCATATTGTGGAACGGGCTGTGGCGTTGAAGCAAAAGTAGCAAGTAATGGAGCGGTAGAAGTGCGCGGTGATGCGAGCCATCCGGCCAACCGAGGCTTGTTATGTTCTAAAGGCTCAGCGCTGGGTGAAACGGTGATTAAACAAGGCCGTTTAGAGCATGCATATATTAAAGGCCATCAAGAATCTTTAGATAAAGTATTAAGTTATGTTGCCTCTCGCTTCAGCCAAACCATTGCTGAACATGGCCCTGAATCGGTAGCTTTTTACGTTTCTGGGCAGCTATTGACCGAAGATTACTACGTAGCTAATAAGCTAATTAAAGGCTTTATTGGTTGCTCTAACATCGATTCGAATTCTCGTTTATGTATGTCTTCTGCGGTTGCTGGCCATAAACGCGCCTTTGGTGAAGATATTGTACCTGGTAGTTATGACGATTTAGAGCATGCCCAGCTGGTGACTTTAGTGGGTTCAAACCTGGCCTGGTGTCACCCCATTGTTTATCAACGCTTAAAGCGCGCTAAGCAAGCCAACCCCAACCTTAAAGTGGTAGTGATTGACCCACGTAGAACCGATAGCTGTGATATTGCAGATTTACACCTGCCACTAAACGGCGGTACCGATGTGGCGCTGTTCAATGGTTTATTGGCCTATTTAAGTGAACATGGAAAATTAGATAGCGATTACATCGCCAAGTTTACAGAAGGCTTTGAAGCAGCAGTGGCAAGCGCTGTAGAAGACGCTGGTGATCTAGCTGCCTTAGCCAAAACCTGTGGCTTAGAGCCTGAAGCGCTACTTCGTTTCTTCCAGTTGTTTGCTAATAACGAGCGCTGTGTGACAGTGTTCAGCCAGGGTGTAAATCAAAGTAGCCAAGGCGTAGATAAAGTTAATGCAATTATTAACAGCCATTTAGCTACAGGTAAGTTGGGTAAGCTTGGTGCTAGCGCATTTTCTATTACCGGTCAGCCTAATGCTATGGGTGGGCGCGAAGTGGGCGCTTTATCTAACCTATTAGCCGGCCACTTAGACTACAAACCCGAGCATTTAGAAGCCTTAGCGGGCTTTTGGAATACTTCCAACTTAAGCCAAAAGCCTGGCCACAAAGCCGTTGATTTATTTGATAAAGTTGCCAAAGGCGAGATTAAAGCTATTTGGATTATGGGCACGAACCCAGCGGTAAGTTTGCCTGAGTCTGCAAAAATACGCGAAGCGTTGTTGTCTTGCCCAATGGTAGTGGTGTCAGATTGTATTGCCGAAACCGATACAACCCGTTATGCCGATGTACTGTTACCGGCAGCTGGCTGGGGAGAGCGCGATGGCACAGTGACTAACTCGGAGCGAATGTTGTCTCGCCAGCGCGCCTTTGTAGAGGCGCAGGGTGATACTAAGCCTGATTGGTATTTATTAAGCCAAGTAGCGCAAAAAATGGGGTTTGCTGAAGCATTTTCTTACACCAGCTCTGCTGATATATTTAGTGAACACGCAGCGTTATCTGGCCTGTTAGCAGAAAGTGGTGAGCGCTTATTTAACATTAGTGAGTTGTCGGGCAAAGATCAGCAAGCCTTTGATGCGATTGAGCCGCAGCGTTGGCCTGTAAGTAAACAGGGTAGCGATAATCGTAGTTTGTTCAGTGATGGTCGTTTCTCTACCACCTCTGGTAAGGCACAACTTATTGCGGTGACTAACCAAGCAACTAAGCAAGTTACTAGCGATGCTTTTCCTTTGGTATTAAACACTGGCCGTATGCGAGATCAGTGGCACACCATGACACGCACCGGTTTGGCTGCACAGTTAAGCAGCCATAGCTCAGAGCCTTTGTTGGAAGTGAACCCACAAGATGCAGCTAACCAAGGTTTGTGTGATAACAGCATAGTGAGCTTATCTAGCAATGTTGGCCAGCTAAAAGTGCGAATTCAAGTAAGTGAAGGGCAAAAAGCCGGCCACGTATTTATGCCTATTCATTGGACCGAACAATATTCAAGTGATGGCTTAGTGAGCCAAGTGGTTGATAGCGCTGTGGATCCTCTTTCTGGTCAGCCTGAGTCAAAGTATACGCCAGTTAAATTGGCGGCTTGGGAATATGCCAGTGAGGCGGTTTTGCTTACAGCTAAGCCTTTAACTAAAGCGCAATGCCAAGCCTTACCTGCGGATTATTGGGTGAAACAAGGTTTGGCCGATGGCTTTTTATATCGTTTGGCAGATGGCTCTAGCCCTGTCGAATTAGCGGCCAAATTAAAGGGCTTTTTGCTGTCGCAAACCAAGCTGCAAAGTTTAGACTTTGCCGACCCTATCAAACAGAACTTCCGCAGCGCTTTGGTGATTGAGGGCGAGCTGTTCTCTAGCTTTAGCGTGGCGGCTAAGGGCGAGCTTAATGCAAGCTCTTGGTTGGAGTCATTGTTGCAGCAACCTATGTCTGACAGCATTCGACGCGGTGTGTTAGCTGGCACCAGCCCAGCGCCTGATCTCGGTAAAATAGTCTGCTCTTGTCATCAGGTTCGTGAACTAACCATTAGCGATGTGATTAGCGAACACGCTTGTGAGACAGCAGAACAAGTTGGCACGCATTGTAAAGCGGGAACCAATTGTGGATCTTGTGTTCCTGAGATAAAACGAATGATTAAAACTGTAACCATAGAGTAGTTAAGGTTTTCATGGCGTAGTTTGTGCATTCATCTAGTGATTAATTTTTAGCTATGCGCTGGTAGTATATATATGGACAACAAATGCTTTGACTAAGAACCCTTCAAAAGTGGTGAGCTTAAATCAAGCTTTATTGGCAGCTAAGCGGACACAACTCAACCCGCTTAGCTACTTTCCACATTATCAACCGATTGTTTACTTACCCACTGGTGAAATTGCTGGCTACGAAGCTTTGGCGCGTCGAAATAACCCCGCTGGAGATGCTATTAGTGCTGGCGAGTTGTTTGCTAATCATCAGTACTCTTTGAGCAACCGTCGCCAAGTAGACCGTTATGTTAGGCAGCAAGCTTTAGAGCAATTTGCTCAATCTCAGCAAGAAGGCTTTCTTACCTTAAACATTGTGCCCGACTGGGTCGACATGTTAGCTGATGACATCTGCACTCCCACCATTTCGATGATCGAAAAAATCGGCATTGACCCTAGCAGAGTAGTGATGGAAATCACCGAAGCCAGTGGCAATATCGACAATTTGCAGCGGGTGGTGAAAGAGTATCACCAAGCTGGCTTAAAAGTAGCGATCGACGACTTTGGCGCTGGCGCTTCGCAAATTGATCGAATTATCGCTCTTGAGCCAGACATCATTAAGTTAGATATGCGATTGTTTAAAGACGCCACCAAAGGAGGCTTGCCCGCCGATGTGGTGTTGTCTATTTCTGAACTGGTACAGCGCGCCGGCTGTGAACTGATCTGTGAAGGTGTAGAAACCGAGCAAGAGTTTCACTTTGGTGTGGAGTGTGGTGCGCGTTATATGCAGGGCTGGTTGTTTTATAAAGCTGAGAGGGAGTTTCTATCAGCCCAATCTAGCCAAGCCAAAGTTAAAACTCTGTTAGCCAGTTATTTAAAGCGCAAGAGTCAGCGCTCTTTAGCGACGGTAAAACACAATGTTTCGGTTAAAACCACGGTATTGGCACTTAAGCATCAATTGCAAAATGGCGGTAATGCCTTAAGTCTGGAACAGCAGTTAACGAGTGTGGGCATACTGCGATACTTTTTGTGTCGCATTGATGGTACTCAGGTCTCCCCAAATTTTGAAGTGACCGGCTTAGGTATCGAAGAAGATGACAATTTTGTCGGCTTTAACTGGAGCTTTCGACCTTACTTTCACGCCTTAATTGCCTTGGATTCGGTAAAGCCACAACAACTCATTTTGTCGAAAATTTATCGCGACTCCAGTAGTAAAGAAATGTGTAAAACCTTTAGTACCTACCTAACCAAAGACTTGGTGTTGTTAATAGACTGTAAGGTCGCAGACGATACTTTGTTGGTGGAATAATGGGCTAGCAAGCTAGCCCCTCTCGAATTAACTTAGCATTTCACAAGAGACCAAAATAACGCCGCCGGCCGATACGGTAAAACGGCGCTTATCTTCGGTTTCATCATAGCCAATTACAGTGCCATCTGGCACTACGCAGTCTTCCGCAATAATTGCCTTACGGATTTTACAGTTTTTGCCAATACTGCAACCATTAAGCGCGATAACTTGATCAAGCTCCGAGTGCTCTTCTACCCGCACATCTAAAGACAACAATGAACGATTCACTTTAGCGCCCGATACAATGGTGCCTGCTGAAAGCAAGGAGTCGGTAGCATAGCCTCTGCGGTCCTCTTCATTAAACACAAACTTAGCGCCGGGGCGCTGCTTTTGGTCGGTAATGATTGGCCAATCTCGGTCATATAAATCAAGCTCTGGGTTTGGGTCTACCAAATCCATGTTGGCGGCAAAGTACTCATCAATATCACCGACATCACGCCAGTAAGCGGTGCGTCCGGGGTGACCTTTGTCGGCAAATACATAGCCATAAACTTTGCGGTCTTTTAGCATGCTAGGGATAACATTGTGACCAAAGTCGTGAGAGTAACCCGGTTTCAATAAGCCCTTGCGCAGTTCGTCATCTAATACATCCATGTTGAAGATGTATATGCCCATGGATACTAGCGCTTTTTCAGGATTGCTGGGATCTGATTTTGGGTTGTCGGGCTTTTCTTCAAAATCAACGATGCGCCCTTCTTCATCTAAGCCCATTACGCCAAATGAAGAAGCTTGAGACAAAGGTTTACGAATACAAGCTACGGTAACGTCAGCATCGTTCTCTGCATGGAAGTTAATCATGCGAGAGTAGTCCATTTTGTAAATGTGGTCGCCACCTAGAATCAGTACCCGGTCATAATGTTCATGGTCAATGATATCTAGATTTTGATATACCGCATCAGCCGTTCCACGATACCAGTTTTCACCGGTTCGTTGTTGGGCAGGAATAATTGAGACTCGCTCGTTTAAGGCAGGGTTAAGAATTTGCCAGCCTGACTGTAGGTGCATGATTAAGTCATGTGCCATGTACTGCGTGAGTACCCCAATGTTACGCACCCCTGAATTGATACAGTTTGATAGGGTGAAATCAATAATTCGATATTTGCCACCAAAAGAAACAGCTGGCTTGGCAACCTTGTTGGTTAACTCTTTTAAACGAGTGCCTTTTCCTCCAGCAAGAACCAAAGCAACTGAACGTCTTACTAAGCGATTACTGGAAGTGTGGGAATAGCGGTTTTCGGACATATCGAAAATTTCCTCATGGGCGTAATAGAAAGTCTATGATAGCGTTTTCATGCTGAATGTAACTGTCATTTATGACAGTTTTGGCTTAAATCTTTTATTCGCTAGGTAAAAAAAAGATGATTTTTCTAAAAAGTGATCTTAAACAGCTAGTAGGCCTGAATAAGTGGGCATTGCTACTATTTTAAAGCTGCTCAATTAGTGGACTGTTAAATTTTTGTTATCAGTGTTAAGCCCAATTGTTCTTGTAAAAACTATCGAAAATAGCTGCTTGATATAATTTGTAACACAAAATGGCTGTTTTCACTGGTTTAGCCAGTTAGTTCATTCCGAATGCTTTACTTTTTGATCGTTCAATTGCTTCAGGCCTGCGTTAAATTTATCGCGAAGCTCTGGGTCATGAAAGCCTAATAGTCGCGGTGACTCTGGAAAAATGAGGTGCTTGGTCACTGGCGCTGTAGGGCGTTTTTGGGCAATAAGTTGTTGATTTAAATAGTGGAAGATCCGCTTATCTAAAACGATTACATCCACTTGTCCGCGGTATAAACGCTCTAATTGGGCACTTTGGTTAGCCACTTCGGTATAGAATTTGGCTTGCTCAGTAGCTTTGGCAAAGTGTTCACCAAGGTACTTCTTAGCATTTTGAAAAGCCATCAAGCGAAACTTAGTTAAGTCATCAATGGATTGGATGTTTAGCTGACGAACAGACAGGCTAATAGCAACATTTTGATAGAAGATAACAGGTTCTGATAGGTGAGCGTGTGTGCCGTTGTTGGGGGCATTTACAATGGCGTCTACGGCATTTTGTTCTAGCATCCGTTCTGCACGTAAATTAGAAGTGAAAATAACCTGCTTTACTTGATAGCCTGCATTGCTAAAAGCTTGCTTAATAATATCTAGCTGAATGCCAGACTGTTGTTCTTCGATGATATAAGGTGGGATAGATTTGCTGGTGGCCAAGGTAATGGTTTGGGCTTGGGTGAAGCCCATGTAGCTAACAAGAAGAGTTAATAAAGCAGTAAGCCAAATAGGCTTTGGGTGTTTATTCATGGGTATACCAAGTCGCCGTTCTATCTAAATTATGGCAGATAGAACGACTTTTTGATTACCCATTGGCGGATATTTTATTGCTTACAGATTTCCAGCAAAGTGAGGCAATTAGCTTAGCACCGGAGATTCTTGCTTTTTAGTCGACAGTAGTTGCTTCCAGTGAGCTACCCGCATCGGTAACTCTGGAGAAGGATGGTCATGATCCACCAAAGACAGTAGCTCGCTCATTGGCACTGGCTTTTTACCTTTTAAAAATACTCCTCGCACTAAGATGGTGGCGTACAACGTATTATTGCCAATAAAGCGGTGTTCAAAATACCAATACTTTTCATCCCAGCCTAATAGCTTGCTGTGAAGCTCCACCTTGGCCATAGGCTTAATCGGGCGAATATAAGTCACTGACTGTGCATTCACTACGCCTAACCAGCGCTTTTTAAGTGCCACCGAGCCCAGTTTGGTTTTTAACATCATATCGATGCGCCCTAAATCACCAAAGCTAAAATAGCGAGAGTTAGTAAGGTGCATGTTGGCATCGCAATCAAAGGGTAAGGCACGTAGCTTAATAACAAAATCTCCCGTGGGATCTAGGTGAGTTTTGGCACTAAACCAATGGCGGATAAACATGCTTAATAGGCGGAAGTAGTGATTCATAATTTGCTTTGTGGTTTTTTACAAGTTTTTAACATGAGAGGTCGGATGAGTAAAGGGTAGAAAAACAAAAGTCTTCAAAGCAGTTACTTTGAAGACTTTATATCTAATAGTAAAGGTCTTATTCGATTACGATCCGCTTGTGGGTTAAGCCTTGGTGGCAGTCTACGCAGGTTTCTCCGCGGGCGGCTATTTGCTGGTGATTTAATCGCGCGCGCTGTGGTTGTTTGCTTAAATCAAAGTTGTCACCTTGGTGGCAGTGTCGGCAGTTGGCCGAGTCATTGGCTTGCATATCATGCCAAACTGTTTCCGCTAGGGCCGGCCGGTGCTCTTCGAAATTCTCCTTGGTTATGGTGCCCACCATCATGTGATAAATATCGGCGGTGGCGGCAATTTTCACCTGTAGCATTTCAAAGTATGGATGTGGCACGTGGCAGTCAGCACAGGTGGCGGCGATGTTGCTGCCGTCTCCGTAGTGGCTAGACGCTTTGTACTCCTGCACTATGGTGTCCATTTTTAGGTGGCAACTAAAACAAAATTCGTTAGTACTCGATATTACCAAGCTGCCTTGCACAGTCGCTAATCCTAACACCAATACAAATACACCAATGGGGATTCCAACGATGAGTGGCTTTTTAAGCCAAGCCCATAGCTTTTGCCACCGAGTTTTCTGCTGGTTATTTGTCATATCAGCATCCTCTTTTAAAAGAGGGGAGCATTACTGCTCCCATCGGTGGCTATTTACTTTCGCTTAGGTAACGGGCTTTAAAGGCCGCTTGTGCTTCTTTTCTGGCTTTTTTCACTTCTTCTGGTTCGTTGCCGCTAAACCAGGCGTGCTCTGGGCGGTCTAAAATTTCTGCCAGAATAGCCCGAGCTTTTTCTGCTCCTTCGGTATTACCATTGTGCTCGGCCTTTTCTACCACTTCTAAGAACTGTGGAACTAACTCGATATAGAAGCGTTCTGCCACCTCATACATGCCGTGCCATTGCACGTAGTCTGGCGCTTGCATGGCGGCGCCGTGGCGAGCTCGACGACCCTCGTGGTGCCATAGATAGAACCAGGTCCATTCAATTTCTTCATCAAAGGCGGTTTCGGTGAGCATTTTTTCACTCTTCAACACATCCATTAGATCTTTACCGGGACGGGCGAATTTGTCGTTGTATAACACAACCAGTGAATCAAATTGCTGGTAGAAACTGTCGATCATTGACTTAGTATGGCAAGACTCACAGACGTTCATCATGTCGGCGCGACGCGCTTCCCACGACTTAACTTCTTTGCCTTGAGCCTTAGCTTTGGCATCTATTTTTTCAGAAATGGCGGGACGCAATGTCCATGAGATCCGATTGCCCACATCGTGAGTAACGGGTAGTTCGCGAGTGGCCGACATGTGGCAAGTAGCACACGTTGGCGCGGCATCGTAATCTTCACCAACAATCCATTTGGCCGAGTCGAGGTTCATCCGGTCAACGTTGGCGTAGAAGTTAATGCCGTGTTTAGACTCTTCGTAAATCTCTTTTTGAGGGTGGTCTGGGCCTAGGTGACATTTACCACAGGCTTCTGGTCTGCGAGCCTGCACCATAGAAAATTCATGGCGTTGGTGACAGGCTGTACATGCACCTACCGAGCCATCGGGGTTAATTCGCCCAATACCTGTGTTTGGCCAAGTGGTTGGGTCTAAATCCCCGTTCTCCAGCACCTTCACTTCTGAACCGTGACACTGCCAACAGCCATTAACCGCAGCAGGAGACTGACCATTAAAGGTGAGTGCACCTTCAACCACTTCGGCTAGGAAGTTATCTAGCGAACCAATAATTTGACCTGCTTTTGCATGGTGGCTTTTAGCGAACTCATCCACTTCTTGAGTATGACAATTGGCACAATCGGTAGGTGAGACAATCACTGAAATGGTGTGACCTTCGTGAGTGATGGCATCTTTATCTTCGGGATTTGCTTGGTGACACTCGTAACAGCCAACGTTGGCTCCGTAGTGCTTAGAGCGTCCCCATTGAGCATAAAGAGATGGGTTTTTATCTTTATGACACCCGGCACACTCGGCGCTTTCTTGGCTGAGTTGTTTGAAGGGTTTTAGCACTAAGGCTTTTGGCTCTGCGCTACTCGAAAATGACAGGATCAAACACAAAGCTGCTGCCATGGTGAGTATTGCGGTAATAACACTAGAACTACGGGGATGGTTATCCATATTTGTACCCTCTGTTTGCTTCCTGCTAGAAGTTCTTGTTGTTCGCTTTTTAAGCAAATTAACCATAGTAAAAATATGGTTAAAAGGGCATGTTCTATATCAACTTTATGTGATTTATTTGTGAATGGTGTTTTAGAGTTGTTGAGATAACTTAATAAGCCCTTGTTTTACTGACTTAAAAGCAATCTGCTCAAAAGGGATGTTTTTTAGACTGTGCCATTGCCAAGCGGCAACGTCGTCTTTCGCTTGTAGTGATACTTTGCTGCTCAATGGATAAATAAAGAAGCTGTCGCAGGTGTGGTAAAGCACTTGATTGTAGGAGTATTGATTGGCAAACGAGCCAAAATAGCGAAAGTTTTCGGCCACCAATTCAAGCCCAAGTTCTTCATTTAGCTCTCGTTGTAAGCCCTGTTCTAAGCTTTCGCCGTATTCGATGAACCCACCCGGTAAGTCCCAGTAGCCTTTTTGCGGATTAATAGCGCGCTCGACCAGTAATAGTTCTCCTTTATAAATGAGTAGGGCGCCGGCGGTAGAAGCCATATTGTGAAAGTAGCTAAATTGGCATTGCTCGCAAGCCCATTGTTTAACATCTATTTGCTTAAACTTTGTACTAGCGCATTGGGGGCAATAACTAAGAGTTGGCAAGCTATGTTCGCTTTTTAAGGGTGAGAGTTAGTTAAATACTACCCAGCTTTAAGGCTTAAATGAAGTCAAGGCTTTAGGTCTTGGAGTTATATGGTGGATTAGTGCTGCCATTTAGTTTTAAGCGTTATAGCTAACTGCATATACTCCGCAATTATCTTGCGTACTAGATGATTTTCCTTTGTTTGTATTGAAGTTTTCGTCAGCGTTTAAAATTGGTGTCAGGTCATTTTATGGTCTAGCTCTCTCGCATATACTGCTTTTAGTTATTATTCAATTGCCTAGTTAGGCAGCTACTTACAAGGATCGTTAATGAAACCGCAGTTAAAACCCAATTGTCCAAACTTTTCATCTGGGCCTTGTGCAAAACGTCCGGGCTATGCCCTTAGCCAGCTGAACATTGATGCGCTGGGGCGCTCTCATCGCAGCAAAATTGGTAAAGCTCAACTAGGCGAAGCGATTCAACTTACCGAGCAATTATTAGAGTTACCAGAAGGTTACAGAGTGGGCATTGTTCCGGGTTCTGACACTGGAGCGATGGAAATGGTGATGTGGTCTCTATTAGGGCCTAAGCCATTAGATATTTTTAGCTGGGAGTCTTTTGGTAAAGGTTGGTTCACTGATGTGAGTAAGCAGCTCAAGCTCGAGCAGGTTAATCACTACAGCAGCGATTACGGCCAGTTGCCAGACATGAGCCAAGCTAACCCAGATAACGATTGCATCTTCACCTGGAATGGCACTACCTCTGGCGTAGCGGTGCCAAATGGCGATTGGATTAGTTCGCAACGCAGCGGTTTAACCATTTGTGATGCTACTTCTGCGGTATTTGCCATGCCAATGCCTTGGGAAAAGCTTGATGTAGTGACTTACAGCTGGCAAAAAGCCCTAGGCGGTGAAGGAGCTCATGGCGTAATTATTCTTAGCCCGCGCGCTGTAGCACGCTTAGAAAGTCATCAACCTAGCTGGCCAATGCCTAAAGTATTTCGATTAACCCAAGGAGGGAAACTCATTGAAGGTATATTCAAAGGCGAAACGATTAACACGCCGTCGATGTTATGTGTGGCGGACTATGTCGACGCCCTCAAATGGGTTCAATCGCTGGGCGGAGTCTCGGCAAGCATCAGCAAATCCCAACAAAACCTCGAAGTCATAAAACAGTTTGTTGCCGACAACGCGTGGATCAACTTCTTGGCTAAGCAGCCTGAAACCCTATCAAACACCAGTGTCTGTTTAACTTTGGATGCCTCGGCTGATCAGGTTAAAACCATTATTGGCCTGTTAGACCAAGAGCAAGTGGCCTTTGATATTGGCGCTTACCGAGATGCACCAGCAGGCTTGCGTATTTGGTGTGGTGCCACTGTTGAGAAAGAAGATCTAGAGCGCTTTATGCCTTGGTTAGCCTGGGCTTATAAACAGGTGTGCTTATAAATTTGACCTGATTTTAATATTCTATTTTCGTGCTGCAGTTTGTCACGAAAACACCGTAATTGTTGTTTAGGGAGAAACTGTATGCCGAATATTCGGACTATTAATAACATTCATCAGCAAGGACTGGCGTGTTTTAATTCGCGTTACCAAGTGGCAGAAGAACAAGCCGCGCCAGATGCGATTATGCTGCGCAGCGCCAATTTGCATGACTACGATTTTCCAAGTGAAGTTAAAGCCTTAGCTCGTTGTGGTGCAGGGGTAAACAATATCCCAATTCAGCGTTGCAGTGAGCAAGGCATTGTTGTGTTTAATACACCGGGCGCTAATGCCAATGCGGTAAAAGAGTTGGTATTGGGTGGTATGCTGTTAAGCGCGCGTAATATTGCAGCTGGCTTAAGCTTTATTGAAGGCTTGAGTGATGATTTGGAAGCTAAGGCACTGCAGCTTAAAGTTGAAGCCGAGAAAAAGCGTTTTGTTGGCTCTGAACTTACTGGCAAAACGCTCGGGGTAATTGGTTTAGGTGCAATTGGCGCAGAAGTCGCGCACGCCGCACTTAGCTTAGGCATGAATGTGGTGGGTTTTGATCCAGCATTAAGTGTACAAGCCGCCTGGCGTTTATCTTCTGAAGTGGAGTGCGCTGACGAGCTAAAAGATTTATTAGCGACCAGTGATTATGTGACCATTCATGTGCCAGCCAATAAACACACTTTAGGCCTCATCAATAGCGATAATTTAGCCTCCATCAAACAAGGGGCTGTGCTTTTAAACTTTGCCCGTGGCAGCATTGTTGATGAAGATGCCTTACTCACGGCTTTAGCTAAACAACAGTTGTCCCAATATGTGAGTGACTTTCCTAGCCTTGCATTGTTAAAGCATCCTAAAGTGCTTAGTTTGCCACACTTGGGTGCGAGCACTAACGAAGCTGAACAAAACTGCGCAGTAATGGCGGCGCGCCAGCTTATTGATTTTCTAGAAAATGGCAACATTCATAATTCAGTTAACTTCCCCAATATCAAGCTAAGCAGAACGGAGGGCTTTCGTCTTGCCTTTGCTAACGATAACGTGCCTAAGGTGCTAAGTAATGTGTTGGCGCTGCTCTCCGACATGGATATCAACGTTATCGATATGCTTAATAAGAGCCGTAACGATATTGCCTATACTTTAATGGATATCGCCACTCCAGCCACCACCGAGTTGCTAGAGGCCATTGCCAATGTAGAGCATGTATTTCATGTGAACGCCATTGGTGAACACGCTTAAGATTTATGTTGTTGTTTACGAATTTCCCGGTTTTGTAGCTTGCTAAGTGTGAAGCTGGGAAATCTCAAATCGAGTTCTATAGCGAGTACCCGTAATAGAAAAGCCGCGCCACTGGATAACAAGATATTGTAGACCTCGTTAATGCCAAAGTGACTTAGCACTACGTAAGACAAGCTTCCTAATAAACAAGCTGTTACATATATCTCAGGCTCAAATATCACCAACTTCACTTGTAACATTAAATCGCGAATAGCCGAGCCCAAAGTGGAGCTAATTACCCCCATTAAAATAGCAATAAGCGGCGCTACCTCGTAACTTAAGGCCTTACTGGTGCCTAGCACTGCAAACAAGGCGATGCCCGCCGCATCCATCCACAATAGTATTCGGTCAATTTTGATCACCCAATGAGCAAAGAAATAGGTCATCACTGAGGCGAAAATACACACCGTTAGGTAGTTGGGATCGGCAATCCAGAAGATTTGATCAGTTCTAAGCAATAAATCGCGAATTGTGCCGCCGCCTATGCCAGTGACAATGCCAACAAATACAAAAGCAAGGATGTCTAGCTCGCGCTTAGCTGCAGCCAGCGCGCCTGTTAGCGCAAAAACAAATACTGCGATCAAGCCTATTAGATATAAAGTGGAGTGAAAATCTAAATCAAGAGTCATGCTAGTTAAGGCTGGTGAGAGACTGCTAGATTATAGTGCATATTAGCCTTGAGACTTTGATTTCTAACGTTTGAGCTGCTTTTTTTGGGGCTTAGATTAACCCCATAAGTGCCGCTTTAACGGTAGCAGCAGTTTTATTCACAACATCTAACTTACGCATCGCCTGGCTGATGTGAAAGTTTACTGTACGCGCGGTGATATTGAGAATGGTAGCTATTTCATCGGCAGTTTTACCATCGGCTGTCCATTTCAACATTTCTAGCTCTCGTAAACTTAATTCTGGCATCTCAAGCTTCTCTTCGGTAATTCGAGATGCAAGACCGTGGTGAGTTACTTGGGTTAGCCATAGTAATTGATAGCGATAACGCACTAGCTCGGCTGGCGTTAGCATTTCAGAGGAACGCGCTAGGGTTAACATGCCTACCGTGCCATTGGCTTGGCGAGACGATTGCGCCCAGCCATACTCAAGGCCAAAGGCGCGGGCGTCTTCCATTAGCTCTGGCGTTTGGGAGAACACTTGGTCACTCCAAACAATCGGCAGTTGGGAGGTCATCCCATGGTGCACCGTAGGATCAACCGCCAAGTAGTTTTTCTCTTGGTAGGTATGTTGCCAAATGGTGGGGTAGTTATTGAGCATTTCGGTGCGAGGAGCAGACAAGGGATATGGAACTCGCAAGCCATAAGCACAAAAGTCAAACCCTAAAGCGTTGGTGATTTTAGATAATTCTTGGAAAAAGGCCTCACTAGAGCCTTGGGTTTCCAACAAACAGAACTGTTCTTCTAACCAAGCTTCCATGACAGCTTTATCTTCTCCTAGTTATGCAAAAACTGCGCATAATCATTTTTCCCGTAGAATTACCAGTATAGCGCAACTGTTAATGTTGACAATTGATGCTTAGACCTCACAATGCTTTCATTGAGGGGAAGCTCAAATAATTAAAAAATAAAATTATGAAAACACAGGCAAGTGTACAGAATATAATCGAATCACATCGCTATCAGGTTGTTCCCTGTAGTGATGGTTTGGTGAGGTTGTCAATTGAGCAGCTTAATGTGCTCGCTTTTAGCCATATTATTTCTGGCTTAGACAATATTAGTAGTGAAGAATTTAATAGTGAACAGGCTATTTTCAGTGGCTATACCGAATGGCTATTTGAAAATGTGTGCGCTATCACCCTAGGGTGGGACTGGCATTGGCAATGGCATAATGGTCGGATGCAATGCCGAGTAAAAGGCCTGCCACGCAGTAATATTCAGTTGCAAGAAGAGGGCTTTGATGTGAGCCCGCGTCGCAACGATGAGTTGTTGCTAGAGGCTATTGAAGCGATGGCTTGGCAAGCAACAACGGCGGGAGCGATAAAAAATCGCTACCGCGAGTCGCCAATGGTAATGAGTTAAGTAATATCTATATAGCAGGCAAATAGCGCGTAGCCATTCACAATTTTAGGTGGGCCGGCACGATGATAGCGAAAGCCTGCATTGCGTAACATGCGCTCTATACCTAGTGGTGAGACAGAAATTAAGCGCTTAGCCCCTTGTTTTTTGGCGCACTCGATTGAGGCGGTGAGCAAGGCTAAGGCTTCACTCGACATAAGTTGCGTTGGCGCTTGATTATGATTATCAAAGTCTACCGCTGCAAAGCGCGAAAGCTCCCAAATGTCCTGTTGTTTGGGGCAGGGAAGACCGTTTAGTAGCTCCGGAAATACTTCCTCCAAGAGGTAAGGTTCGGTGGTGGGTAATAAACGCGCGCAACCGCTGATGTGGTCTTGGTCGTTTTTAGCGATAACATAAACGGTGTCGTCGCGATCAAATTGGTCTTGCTCTATGCCATCAGGGGTATCGAGTTCCCAGCCAAGCATTTCTACAAACACTTGATGACGGTAGTTGTTTAGGTGCTGGAATGTAGTAGGTGAAAGTTGTTCTGCAACGCCGTTAACAAAGTCCATTAGCATCTCTCCCTTAGTGATGATGCTATGAGTACAATCCAGTGCGCATAGTTTTTAAACTGTTAAACCTAACAGCTAGCTAAGGCAGCAATAATCAGCTATGACTTTGTTTTTGTTGGATTTATCAATTGAGGCTTGGCTTTAGTTCTTATCTCGCTGCTCGAAAAATAAACTTATTGTAATTCAGTTAACTAGCTGAACTTTTAGTTAACCTTGATGAAAATGCTCTCTACATTCGCTAATCATGCTATTAGGGAATTGTCGGTAGTCTGGGTAAGGAGTAAATAAAATATTTGGTCTTAAATAAATCCATTTTTTTTGATTTAAGGCACTGTTTTCTCCACGTGCTACGTCAAACCGTTGCCAGTTCGCTTTTCCCGCAACCAAGTGAAATTGTGCAGATTTGACTAAAACCTGCTTAAAATTAATTTGCTGTTTAAGTAGTAATTCTTGATGTAAATAGCTTCGCCAATCTTCATCAGGCGCACAAAGCTTGGCGAATATAGTCAGCACTTTGCGCCAATTATTATTGTTGTTGTCTAAAATAGCGTGGCTTAACTCGGCTCCCTTTAGATCGTGATAGTTGTTTGGTAGCGAGGGGGGCTGGGTATTGAGGTAGAGCACTATTTGTGGGTGTTTGCTGCCTATTTGCACTTAATAATCCTTGTTATTTATCCATTGCAGATCTGTGGGTGTGTCATGCAACTGACACAAAATTGTTGCTTATTTGTCATCTTCTGCTTCTAGCCTAACGGCGAATACAGGGAGAGAGCAATGATTTCAGCACAGCAGGTACTCAACCAACATTACCCCAGCCTAGCACAGCATCCGCGTCGTTATTCCTTGGCCAAATGGTTTTTCTCTAAAGTGTTGTTTGAAGACGAATTTCAAGCCTTCGGCGAAAAGCATCCTCACTTAAAAGGGGTGGCTTTTATCGATCAAGTATTCACGGAGCTGAATGTTAGTTATCGGGTCAGTCAAAATGAGCGAGAGCGCATTCCTAGTGAAGGCCGAGTGATTATTGTTGCTAACCACCCAATCGGTTCGATAGATGGCCTTGCTTTGCTGCACCTGGTTAGCCAGGTACGTAAAGACGTGAAAATTGTTGCTAATGAAATTCTCTCCGCAATTAAGCCGCTTGACGATCTTTTACTGCCAGTAGACAACATGCATGGTAATAGTCAGCGTAAGCAGCTTAATGCCATTAAAGCGTTATTAGATGAAGAAGGGGCGGTGATTATTTTCCCGGCTGGTGAAGTCTCTCGTTTAAAAGGCGTTAAGGTAAAAGACGGAAAGTGGACCAAGGGTTTTGTTAGCATTGCCAAGAAAACCAATACTCCTTTATTGCCCATTTGTGTGAAGGCTAAAAACAGCAAGTTGTTTTACTTTTGCTCTTTTGTTTATCGACCTTTATCCACCTTGTTATTAGTTAAAGAGTTATTCTTTCATCGCAATAAAGTGTTCTCGATGGTGGTGGGCGAGCAGATCCCAGTAAAGAGTTTTGGTTTAAGTGGTCTTGACCGCTCTACCCAAGCTCAATTAATCAAAAAGCACCTTTATCGTATTGGTAGTAACAAAAAAGGTCTGTTCCAAACAGAGGCTGCGATTGCTCATCCAGAGCAGCGTCTAGCTTTAAAAAAGGCGATTAAGCAGTTAGAGAAAATAGGTGAGACGCCAGACGGAAAGCAGATTTGCATTTGTTATGGTAACTCCCAACCTTTAGTTTTATCTGAACTTGGTCGCCTACGAGAATTAGCTTTTCGTGCCGTAGGTGAAGGCACTGGTCGACGCACCGATACCGACAAATACGATGCAAACTACATGCACCTTATATTGTGGGACGCAGAGCAACTTGAGATTGCTGGCGCCTATCGCTTTGCTGATACCAAACGCATAATAAAAGACAAGGGTATTGGCGCTTTGTATAGCCAGTCACTCTTTGAGTATGATGAGAAAAACTGTGACTTTTTAGCTTCGGGTATTGAGTTAGGGCGCAGCTTTGTGCAGCCGAAATATTGGGGCAAACGCAGCTTAGACTACCTGTGGCTGGGTATTGGCGCTTTTTTAGCGCGCAATCCACATTATCGATACTTGTTTGGCCCAGTGAGCATTAGCGCCGCAATGCCAGAGGCTGGCAGAGACTTGCTGATTCACTTTTATCAAACTTACTTTCCTTCGAACAACAGTTATGCGCGTTCGCGTCAGCCCTACCAGCTAGCCAAGCAAATCAAAAACAGTATTCATATGTCTTTCAGCGGTGATGACTATAAAGCTGATTTTGCCCAACTAAAAAGCGCATTAGCAGCAATGGGCACCGCGGTGCCAACGCTTTATAAGCAGTATACCGAGCTATGTCAGGCTGGTGGCGTTCAGTTTATTGATTTCAACGTAGACCCAGAATTTAACCAGTGTATCGATGGCTTGGTATTAGTCGATTTACATCAGTTAAAAGAGAAGAAAAAAGCCCGTTACATAGACACCCATATGCTTGATGAAAAGTAGCTAGTTGAGGCGGAATTCTACCGCCTCCTAGCTTTGAACATGCAGCTTACAAATCGCTTAACCTTTACCCTGCTAATTTGGCGAACAGCTTTTAATCGCCCTTTTTAAACGGGCAACTGCCTGCTCTAGCTGTGCTTCTGTTAAGGCTGTAAAGTTTAATCTAATCGCATGGTAGTCAACAGTGTGATTGCTTGGCCAAAACTCATCTCCCGGCACTACCGCTACCTTTTGCTGTAATGCCGCCTCCGCTAAAGGCATTGCCTTGTGGCGGGTGAGTTTTGCCCAGATAAACATGCCTCCTTCGGGCACATCAAACTCTAATTCATTCTTAAGTTGCTGCTTTAAAAGCGCTGCTAAGTAGTCGCGCCGCGCTCGGTAAGTATTGGTCAACTTCGTTAAGTGCTCAGCAAACAATGGGTGGCGAACGGTGGCTAATAGCATCATTTGCATGGGCTGGGCAGAGTGTAAGTCGCTTGCTTGTTTTACTTTTTTTAGTGGTTCTAGCAAGGCTTGATTGGCTCTTACATAGCCTACACGCATTCCAGGTGTGGCTATTTTTGAAAAAGAGCCGAGGTAAAATGCTGCATAACTCGATAGCTCACTCACCGTGGGAAGGGGCTCACCTTGATAGCGAAGTTGGCGATAGGGGGCATCTTCAATCAGCGCGACTTTATACTTGGCTAAGAGGCTGGCAACGGCCTTGCGTTTGCTTAGGCTCCAGCAATGGCCGCTAGGGTTTTGAAAGTCTGGCACTGCATAAAAAAGCTTTATTTTGTGTTTGGCTAGTTGTTGCTCAAGCTCGGCTAGATTAGGCCCGTCAGATTCCGCTATCACTGTATGTATCTCGGCTTCAGCCAAATCAAACACTTGCAAGGCGCCTAAATAACTGGGCGCTTCACAGAGTACTTTATCTCTTGGGTTAAGGTAGCTGCGGGCTATTAAGTCTAAGGCTTGTTGTGAGCCCGTAGTAATCAATACATCTTCGTTTAAGTTGTCGTCGTTAAGTAGCCATTGGCGAAGCTCAGTTAAGCCTTCGGTAGCACCATATTGAAATATGCTAGGAGATTGAGCCAACTCGGCAGCTGCCTGTGCCAGTATATCTAAGGGAAACAGTTCTGCATCGGGTAAACCGCCTGCAAGAGAGAGCATATCGAATTGCTGAGTTACCTTTAGAATATTGCGTATGTACGAGGGTTTAGTTTGCTGTACTCGATTACTCACCGTTACCATGGTCATTTACCTACTTAGTGAAAACTGCTGACTATCATTGCAAAAACAACTACGGGGATGCTTTAGCGTTTATGTGCAATGACTTATCCATATGTGCTATTTTGAGGAATTGATGGTAGGCCTTTAAGGTACTGAATGTCTTTAAGCTCAGATGGAATGCGAGTTAATCGAATCAACGATGCTTTGTATTATATTCATCAGCATATTGCTGAGCCTTTAAATGCCAAGTTATTAGCCAAAGTAGCTGCTTATTCGCCCCATCATTTTCACCGTTGTTTTAAGCAGGTTACCGGAGAAAATGTGAATGAATATATTCGTAGGGCGCGCTTGGAACGCTGTGCTAATTTATTGATGTTCTCGCCCGGTCTAACTATTCAAGAAGCCTCACACTGTTGTGGTTTTCTGTCTCCCGCATCTTTCTCTCAAGCCTTTAGAAAGCACTTTGCTTGTTCACCTAGCCAGTGGCGAGACAAAGGATATAGTCAGTTTAGCCAAGCCAATTATCAGCAGCATTGGAGCGATGACTTACAACAGCGAATCTTAAATGCCAAGGCGCTGCATATGCCTGAGGTTAAGGTGCAGCGCTTGCCTGCCCAACCAGTCGCTTATGTGAGGCACCAAGGCTACGATCGTTCTATTCGCCAAGCCTATGAAAAACTGCATGTTTGGGCTGATAGCCAAGGTGTGGAGTGGCAAGTAAACAAGCTATTAGGTTTGTATCATTCTAATCCTGATATTGTTCCGGCTCCGCTCTGTCACTATGTCGCTTGTTTAGCGGTAGATGGTCCAATAGTGCGTCGGGGTGGAGTTAGTGCCTTAACGATTCCCGAAGGCATGCATGCAACCTTACATGCCGCTGGAGAATATGGGGATTTGTTACCAATATTGCATAAATTTTATATGCAATGGCTGCCCAATAGCGGTTATCGTTTAGGAGATACGCCCGCTTATGTGCGCTACTCTCGATGTCAATTTATGGATCAAAATGAACGCTTTGAGTTACAGCTTTGTATACCGATAACATTGTAGTTAAGTTGCTGTAATTATTGGTTTTCATTTATATATCAAATGCTTTGCTATTTTTAATACAGTTATCAATGTAATATTATTGTCATATTTTAGTCATAAAATCTTCGCCCAAATTAGCGCCTAATAGGCCTGTTAGGGATTGCCGCAGAGCTAGCTTTAGCTAATCTGCGAATGGAGTTTTTATGCGAGTATCACGATTCTCTAGACTATCTGCGATAGCATTATTTGCCGTAAGTGCGGTGTTAATTGCAGCCTTATTTTTTTCTTTAGTTGAGTTGTCGAGCTCCAATCAGCAGCTACAAAATTATCAATCTCTCAAATCTCAATTTAATAGCCAGCTGGTGGCTAAGGTAAACAATTACTTAAATACCGGTAATGCGTTAGAGCTTAGTGAAGCTGAGCGTTTGCTGCTGGAACTGGTAGAGCGCTCCAATCAGCAGCATTTGCCTGGCTTGGCTGAGCTGTTAAATCAGCTACATAGTGCCTTGCAAGATCGTTATTTAGCACTGGGCAAACTCAGCGGTAATGAGCAAGGCTTGTTGATAAATGCAGAGCGTGAAATGCTTGGTTGGGCAGACAGTACCGTTGACTACGGCTTAAGCGCTCAAGCAGCCAGTTCACGTGACTATATTCAACAAGGTACAGAACTACTTAATGCTTTAGTTAACTTGTCGATGCAGCGAAGTCGCTATTTTGCAGACCCTAGTGCCAACAGCAAATCTGCTTACGACGATGCATTTTTGCGGGTAAACAAACATGCAAAAGCAATTGATGCTTTACCATTGCTGGGGGTGATGAGCGAAGTTGAAGTTGATGAGTTTGCTTTAGGCGACCCTGAAGAAGCTGTCGATTTAGCCGAAGAGATAAAGAGCGAACTAGTAAGTTTAACTCTGCGCTACCCAAGGGAGCTGCAATCGACTAATGCTTTAATCGAACAACGGATGGTATTACGCAGCGCATTAGCGGCCGACATTGAGTTACTTACCCAGCAAATATCTCAAGCAGAGCAGGGTGTTATTAAGCAGCGAGATGGGGTTACTCAAACGGTTAAAATCACCCTATACAGTGTTGCGGGCTTAATTTTGCTAATTGCCATCGTAATGCAAGTTGTGATGCAAAGCACCGTATTAAAACCGCTTCGTGAACTGCGAAATGGCTTTGCCTCACTGGTTGAAAACGGCAGCATCGAGCGATTAAAAGTACGCCGAAATAATACCGAGATCGGCGAAATTGCTACCTTTTTCAACCAGCTATTGGCCAAGCAAGAAGACTTAGAAGAGCTTAAGAACAAGCAGTTATCTGTTGTATCTAATTCACTCGATTCGGTGACTAAACAGGTACGTGAAGTGTACTTAACCTCAGAGCAAACCGATCACCAAGTAGCTGAATCTCAATTGCTGATGGAACAACTGCGTTCATTAACAGAGCAGCTTAATCAGGTATCTAGCGACGTAGAGCACAATGCCAACGCTACCCAGAGCGCGATGAATGAATCGCAGCAAAATGTAGAGCAGGTAATGAATGCCAGCAAGCGCACCAGTACCGCCGTTACCGAAGGGCGAGAATCACTGGCGACCTTGGTAACAGCAGTGACAGACGTAAGCGCAATTTTGGATGTGATTCGCAGCATTGCTGAGCAAACTAATTTACTCGCCTTAAATGCTGCTATCGAATCAGCCCGCGCCGGAGAACATGGTCGCGGCTTTGCCGTGGTAGCCGATGAAGTAAGAACACTGTCAATGCGCACCCAAAGTTCTTTAGAAGAGATTACTGGTATTCTTAATCAGTTAAAGCAATCCTCTACTAGCCTAGAATCAAACATTGGTGGCATAGCAGAAGCCAGTGAGCACCAACAGACTATTTCTTCTAAGCTAATGGAAACCACTCATCAAGTGCGTGAGCAGGCTGAAACCTCAGCCCAAGTTGCCCATCAAGCCAGTGAGTATATTCGCGAACAAAGTGAGCATGTAGGTAGCTTCACTTCCAAAATGAGCACGGTGAAAACGCAAGTAGAGTCGGCCTACAAATTAGCGACTAAAATTGAATCGGATGTAAGCCAGCAAGTCTCTACTATTGTTAACGCATTAAAACCAGCCTAAGCCAATTAAGCCAAGCGCATCTTGACTTTAGCATGTTATACTCGCGCATTAGCTCATGCTGAGCTTATCGAATGTGAGAAGAGAGAGAAAATGCTAGAAATTGGACGCCTTAATCAACTAGCCGTGATTGAAATGGCTGACTTAGGTGCCTACCTAGAAGGTGGCGAGTTTGGTGATATTTTGCTGCCGAGCAAAGAGCTCCCGGCTGAGTTGAGTATTGGCGAACAAATCGAAGTATTTGTTTACCGCGATAACCAAGGTAACTTGCTGGCCACCTTGCAGAAACCTTTAGTGCAAGTTGGCGAGTGCGCTAACTTGCAGGTAAAAGACATTAATGATGTGGGGATCTTCCTCGATTGGGGCCTAGACAAAGATTTGTTCTTACCTTTTGGTGAGCAACAGCAGCCAATGGAAGTTGATCGTCATTACGTAGTGTATGTCTACTTAGACAACGAGCAACGCATTACCGCCAGCAACAAGCTTGATCGTTACATCGATAAGTCAGACCACAAGTATAAGCGTGGCGACAAAGTTGAGTTATTGGTCGCTGGGCGTACCGAGCTAGGTTACAAAGCAGTGGTAAATAACAAGCACTGGGGCGTAGTGTATTACGATCAAGTGTTTAAGCGTATTCGCGCGGGTTATGCAGGTACTGGTTATATTCAAAAAGTACGAGAAGACCAAAAGCTAGACGTAAGTTTAGAGCCCATCGGCATACAAAAAGCCATTGATATTGGCGACACCATTTTAGCTAAGCTTCGCGAAGAGCAAGGCTACTTGGCGTTGAGTGATAAAAGTACCCCGCAAGCCATTTCTGCTATCTTTGGTGTAAGTAAAGGTACCTTTAAAAAAGCCATTGGTAAGCTTTATAAAGAAGGTTTAATCACCATTAGTAAAACTGGCATAGTGTTAAACGACAAAGAATAGTGAGCGTTTTTCATTAGTCAGGTAAGCCCGCACTTAGCGGGCTTTTTTGTAGCTGGCATATAGCGTTGAGCAAAAGTATTTTTTTATACGAAGATGGGTTCTACTTGGGCTCCATGCTAGGCAATGGCTCCTCGTTAGAGATTGTTAAATTGTCTAAATTAATAGTTGCCGAATAAGCGATATTGTCGCGTTGAAATACGATGATTACAGAGTGCTCGCCGACAGTTTTGTATCCATTTACAAAGTCGATATCTTTTAGTAATTCAAGGTACTCTTGGCCATTTGGCTTCGATATAGCTACGGTTTTTAGATCAGATGATGTTAACGAATTATTGTTATTAGTGTCCGACTTAACCACGTAATAAAGAATGGCTTTAGTTTCTTTGGTTTGCTCTGAATAAGAGGTATTTGGTAACTGATGAATGCTTGTTATCAAGTAGTCATTTTTATCAAATAACCAATACTTACTATTTGTTTCTACATTAATGAAGAGGTAGTTTCTGGTTGACGATGCCGACTTGCTGTATGACGCTGTGCTTATATTTTGCTCTGAATAGAGTGGGACCATTATTACGCTAGATCCATTAATGCTTATTAGATTTCCTAGCCGCCACTTTTCTTTATCTTCCTGTGTTTCTTCAATATTAACAATGTTTCTTACGTTTCTATCACGTGTAATGTCTTGGTAGATTGTAATGGCAGCGAATAGGCTTAGCGCTAGACCTACAATTCCAACTAACATAATTACAATGGCATTAAATCGCCATATTTTTTTGAAGAGTTTGCTTTCTTCCATTTTCATTCCTAAGTGAGCTTGCGTCTTTTTTATGTGAATAAAGCTACCACTAAGCTATTAATTAAAAAGAAAATACTATTTAAACGCTCAGAGCTTTCCTCTCTAGCAGTTTGCCAGTTTGCCAGTTTGCCAGTTTGCCAGTTTGCCAGTTTGGCTATTTAGTCATCATAAAGGCAGAGCTTGGTAATTTTAATCGCCGGCCTCTGCCTTTATCTAAATGATTAGCGATATTGGCTAATTGATGTTTTGAGTTGCTGCAGTGACGCTTGGACTTTTTCTAACGGTGAGGCAAAGTTCATCCGATAATAATTTTCGTTTATTTCACCAAACCAGGTGCCGGGTGTTAGCGCGAGTTTAGCATGCTGGCTTAATAGCTCTTTTAATTGCTCTGGGGCTAAGTTTAAGCCGGAGAAATCAAACCATATTTGATTGGTACCTTCGGGTAGAAAGGCTTTAACTTGGGGGAGTTCCTTGGCCATAAATGCCATAATCCAGTTTCTTACTTCTTGGGTATAAGCCAAAAACTCTTCGAACCACTCTTTGCCATGCTGGTAGGCTGCAATGGTGGCATACAAACTAAATGCATTGCCGTGGTCGAGTGACATAGACACCGAGCTTGCTTTGATTTTTTCTCGTAAGGCTTGGTTATCACTATAGATATAGCCATTAGCAATGCTATTTAAGCCAAAGTTTTTAGCGGGGGAGCCAATAATGGTGAGGCTGTTGTCGTAGTTTAACGAGGCCATGCTGGTGAACCTTGCACCTTCAAACACGATATCGGCATGAACTTCATCACTTATAATCATTACCTGGTACTTTTTGGCAATGGTAACTAACTGTTGCAACTCTTGTTTAGTCCACACTCTACCTACCGGATTATGAGGGTTACATAACAACACCATGCGCACTTCGCCGCTGCTTAGCTGTTGCTCAAAATCTTGGTAATCAAATAGGTAACGATCACCCTCTAGCTTAAGCGGGCTAGTCACAGCTTTGCGCCCGGCAGATTCAATTAAACGGCAAAATTGGTGGTACACCGGAGTTTGAATTAATACGCCGTCGCCTTCTTGAGTAAAGTCGCGAATTAGCAATGCTATTGCACTGAGTACCCCAGGAACTTGCACAAAATGTTTGGGGTTTAGGTCAAGCCGGTGGCGCTGTTGATTCCAATGAGCAATCGCCTTAAATACGGTTTCTGAATCAAATTCGTAAGAGTATTGCTCACGGTTTACTAATTGCTGCATAGCTTGGCTGATTGGATAGGCAATGGGGAAATCCATATCAGCATCCAATAAGGTGTCAGCTGGTCGCTGCCATAAATTTGCTTTAGCATTTTACTATCATGCTTAATAAATTTGTCGCTAATACCTTGGTGGCTCGGGGTGGTTTGAAACATTAAGTTTTCCATCGATTTAGGTTGATAGTGTTAGGACGCAGCCTTAACAAAAAAGACGCAAGTTTTTAGCTTATGCATCACTTAAAACCAAGGAATCTAAAATACCTTTACCGCTGTGGATCCCGCCTTCGTTCTCACTCGCGGGTTTACTACGAATAAGATAGCCAGCATATCCGTTTAGCGGTGTTGCTGGTTCTTCATCGTAATAAGCACTAAATAAGCCTACCTCGCTCACCAGATCGTCGACGTGGGTTTGAGTGCTATTACGCACTGCGATGGTGGGGACTTCGCGTTCGTGTGGATATAAGCGCTGCATTAAAGCCCAAGCGTCATACTCATGAGGGGCTAACTGTTGAAGTTTATTACCTATTTCTTCACCAAAAACGCAATGTCCACCACCTTCTCCTTGGTTTTTTAGTACCCATTCTTGCTTATCTGCCTGCCTATTAAACCAGCCGATGGTTGCTTGGTTTATTGGCTTCATATCTGCCAAGACACTTTTGATTAGCTTGGCATCTTCTAGGTTTAACCCCCAGCGGGCATAGTCTTCTGCTGGCATGCTTGTTAGGAGCATTTGCATGGTTTTACTGGTGGCGAGTTGCTGGCTAAACGTGGCGTTTACGGCTACTTTGTGTTGCTCGATAAATAGCCTAGTTTGGCTAAGGGTTTCGCAGCAAACTCTTTCGCTGCGTGTTGTTGAGTAGTAGTCAGCGTATTGGTAACCGGCTCTAAGATATACCACATCAATAGCGCCTACGTCCTTTAACAGTAGGCGTTGATTATCGCCGCTGGATAATTGGGTACTAAGTTGCTCGAAGGTGCGCCTTAGGGTGCGAATCCCTTGTTTCTGTAGAGCTAGTTCCAGAAGGTGTTGGTCGTACACATTGTCTTCATTTTCTTGTACCACCATTAAGAAGGTTGGTTTACTCGCTAAACCGTCTAAAGATGCTTGAGCACGTGATTCAAAGCTTGCTTTAATGCTGTTGGCTGCTTTAGCGATCGCAAGGGCGAGCTGCTCAATGGCTTGGTTTTCTGCTGGTGTGGCGTGCTTATCTTCTAGGTAGGTTTGGTAAAGCTGAGGCCATTGATTTTGTATAAAAGCATGTAGCTCTGTTGCGCGTTGGCCAAACGGCGCCATGCCTGCAGCAATACCATTAAATTCGATAACTTTTGGGCCATGTTGTCGATCGTCCATAAAGTCGGTACGCATTATTAGCAACGGTTTTCTAGCAGGTGATAAGCGATGTGTTGAGTCACCATGGGCTTGGTGGTGCAGGGCTAATAAACGTTCAAAAAAGGGCTCCGCTTTTGCCACTTTAGCGAGCGACGACTGAAGAAAGTCGTGATCTTCTGACACATTGTTAATTAGCCTTGTAATAAGAGATGTGGCTCTACGCAAGTGTTCGAATACTTCACGCGGCATGGTTATTGGCGCAATACTAAACGGACAATGCCTGGCAGAGTTATCAGTTTGACGAAAAGCTACGCCATGCATAAGGGCCCATTCAGTTATTTCTTGAATCATTTGAGCTGAAATAATAGGGCGCGTTGTATTGGGCATGTATTCTCCAGAGTACTCGTGGGAGTGAGCATTAACTTGTTTGATAACCGCTTTGTTGCAGACAAACAGCATTTAACATTTACTTGATGAGCTTGTCTTTTTTGGTGAGTAGTCGGTGATGCCCTCTTGTCCTACTTCAAAGTCACAGCAAGCCATCATTTGTTCTCTAAATTTCACTCGGCTTCTTTGTACTCGGCTTTTAGCGCCAGAGAGCGATAAACCTAGCTGTTCTGCGATACGTTGTTGTGAGTAACCTTCTAACTCGGCTAAACGAAGCGGTGTACCGTATTTTTCGGGCAGTTCATCAATGAGAGGGCGCAGGCACTCTGCTAACTCTTTACGAGCGAGGTTACCACTATCGTGATCTTCTGCGACCAAGTCTTCAGGCAATTCTTCATAAGCTTTCTGCTGGCGATAAAAATCCATAATGGTGTTATGGGCGATACGGTATAACCAGCTTTTTAGGCTGCCCTTTGACTTAAGTTGATGCAAATTGCTACTGGCCTTGATGTAAACATCTTGCAAGATGTCATCGACAGCGTGAGTGTCATTTATCCGCTTGCTAACATAGCTTCTAAGCTGGGCTTTGTGGTTTTGCCATTCAGATATCATACAAACAGGATCTCAAGGTTTAAAATCTTTGATTACTTTTAGTAAGACTAAGCAATTCACTAAAAGACGCAAAACTTTCTGATTTTTATTAAGCCTGCAGGCAATAAAAAATACGCGGGTCGCTCTATCGAGCATTTAAGCTTGTTGTTGCTTATTGATGTGTTAGCGTTATTCATCATGCATATTCAATGAGTTAGCTTTATGGCACATATTCTAGTTGCGGGTTTAGTGAATATAGAAACCACACTTAAAATAGAAGGCTTTCCCCAACACTATTACCCAGTGACTTATCCCTTTGACGGCATTCAGAGCGGTGTCTCCGGGGTGGCATACAATGTGGCTAAAGCCCTAGCAATCTTGGGTGATGAAGTAGACTTATGTACCCTGTTAGCGCCGGATATGGCCGGGGTTCAAGTACAGCAAGCACTAGCAAAAATACCGCGAATAAATGCCTGTTTAGATATGAGCATGCAAAGTACGCCGCAGTCAGTGATTTTGTATGATCCACAAGGGCAGCGGCAAATTCATGTTGATCTTAAAGATATACAGCAACTCAGTTATTCATCTCCGCTACTAATTCACAGCCTGTCGCAGGCTGATGCAGTAGTAATGTGTAACATTAATTTCGCGCGACCGATGCTGGATCAAGCCAAGCAAGCAGGAAAGTTGATTGCCACAGATGTGCATACGCTTGGGAGTATTGAGGATGAGTACAACCAACAGTTTCTAACTGCGGCTGATGTATTGTTTCTCAGTGATGAGCAGGTAGAAGGAGATTATCACCAGTTCATCTGGCAGCTGGTAGAGCGCTATCAAAACCAAGTAATTGTAATGGGTTTAGGCAGCAATGGCGCTCTGTTGTATACCCAGCAGTCTGGACATATTCAACATTTTTCGGCCATAAGCACACGTAAAATTGTGAATACCATTGGAGCAGGAGACGCCTTGTTTTCATGCTTTTTACATTACTATGTAGCTAACAAGGATGCTGAACAAGCGTTGCAGCGGGCAATAACTTTTGCCTCTTACAAAATAGGTGAAGCAGGTGCTGCTTGCGGCTTTTTAAGCCATCAGCAATTAGAAGAGTTAATCTCAACCCAGTAGTTTAAAGCTTATTGGAGGTCAGTCGCTAAATTGCGGTGCACTTACAAGCCTCGGTGAAGCTTATAAGTGCATTTCTTGGGGTTTAGATGTTTTCTACAAAGTTATACTCTGCTGTTTCGCCTGATACTACAGAGATAGTGGCCTGCTGCTCACTTGGGTCTGCAATCATTACAGCATCATAAATTTCTGGATCATCATCTATGGCACTACAACTAAATGCCAATAAATAATCTGCAGCGGGTAAGTGAGCAAAACTGTAAGCGTATTCTCCTGTTTCACTATCTAGTTGAACCATTTTCGAAGCGTAAGGCTGAACGACATTAGCGGGAACCTCGGTGTCTATTTCTGGATCAAACTCATCACCTAGCAGCGACTCTTCAGCTATAGGACTTGTGTAAAGGTAAACAACATTACCTGTGTCAGCGGCACATTCACCAGCGGAGAGAAGATTCGGGTCTACGGTGCCCGAGACGCTGCCAACCGTGGTATTGTCGATAATAGTTACGCCATGAGGTTTTAAGTTGTAGCTAGCGCCACCAGCGGTGCTCACTAAAGATTTTCTTAAATTGAAGTCGATAGTATAGGCCTGCGTTCCCTCGGTGGTTACTGTAAAGCCACCTAAGCGGAGTTTATTACTGGGGGTTTTAAGAGGTAATACCGCGTTTGAATCTTCTACTACGTTGCAATACTGAGTATCGCCGTTTTGATTTTGCGGGCACTCATAAGTATTTATGATTAGCTCACTGTATTCACCAACTGGCAACTCTGCATCACTTAACACCAGTAAGCTATCACCATTTTGATAGTCAAGTAGATTGATAGATATAGGGTTACCATTTTCGTCTTCAATCGGCAGCTCAATATCATCTTGGTCAGCGCGCTGTAAGGTTAATGAAGCGTAGCTTACATTTACCTCTTGGGCGCTATCGACAGGTGCGTCGGCGATGGAAAAGGATACCAATGCTGTAGAGGGTTGGCTGCTGGAGTCATCGCTGCCACAGGCGGTAAGTCCAAGGGTTAGCGAAGCAATTAGTGATAACTTAAATAATTTATGCATATTTTTCTCTTGTTAGCGTTTAGTCTAAATTTTGCGTCGTCTAGTTTTAGTATTTCGCCTTCTAGTATAGTTTTTATGGCGAATTCCGCTAATTTAGCACAGTATTTACTGGCAATGAGTAACAATATGTAAATTGAGTCTTGTATTGATTGGGTTAGCTAAAAAAGCCCAATCAGTAATGATTGGGCAAACAATTGCAGTAAGGAAACCTTATAAACTGTAGCGCAGCTTTAGTTCGTTGGGGTGAGGGGCCAAGTAAGCTTGCTTGGCAACGTAGTGATTAGGGTGCTCACGCAAATAATGCTGAATAAGGCTAATAGGCACTAGCAAAGGCAATAAACCTTCGCGGTATTCATGAATGCGCTTGGCTAATTCTTCACGCTGCTGGGCGGTAATTTCGCGTTTGAAATAGCCCTGCAAGTGTTGCAATACATTACAGTGGTTTTTGCGGCTGCAGTTGTGCTTCAAAATGCCCATGAAGCCTTCGATATAGCTAGCGAAACCTTGGCTATCATCATTGCCTTTAATATTGGCTAAAAGAGGGCCAAGCTCGCGGTATTTGGCTGGGTGATGCGCCATTAATAAGTACTTATATTTGGCGTGGAAGTCTTGCACTTTTGCTACGGTAAAGCCTTCATGCTCAAGCGTTTTCCATTGGTGATAAGCAAATACACGATTGACGAAGTTCTCGCGCAGAATTGGGTCGTTGAGACGACCATCTTCCTCAATAGGCAGTAAGGGATAAGCCTTAATTAACTCTGCGGTAAAAGTGCCTACGCCATCTTTGGTAGCATTGTTTTTAGCTGGTGAATATACGCTGACCCTTTCCATGCCACAGCTGGGCGATTTGGCACATACCACGTAACCGCTATGGTGGGCTAGTTGAGGCAAGCGGCGTTTTGCATATTCTTGCATCTTTTCGGTCACATCAAAGCTGCCATCACTGGCTTGCAAGCTAATAATGTCGTCTTGCTGAACTAATCGAATAGTTTTTCTAGGGGTACCCATACCAATTGCCATTTCAGGGCAGGTGGGTTCAAAGTCGAAATATTTGGCTAATTCTATGCGGCAAAAGCGAGATTGTTTGTGGCCTCCATCGTAACGTACTTCTTCGCCTAATAAGCAGCTACTAATCCCTACAGAAATTTTGTCACTAGAAAATTTATTCATGCTGTCAGCTCCTTTGCGTTATATAGAGTATAACGTTGCTCAGCGAAATAGGATCACTTCAACGGAGCCGTTTTAAGGACTGCTACTAAATATTTGATTTAGCTTTTTAGCCAAGCGCTGGCCGGCGCGAACTATTTGTAGCTCTAGGGTGGGGCGATGTTGATTTGCGTAGTCATTAGATAAGTTTTTATCGCCAAGTTGATAAATGGCAGGCAATAGGGCGCGGCTTTGATTCAACCATTCATCATAGTGATAAAGCGGGTCGTTGCTTGGGTATCGGCGCTGAAGTTGCTCAGCATATTCACCTAAAGATAGCTTGTTGCTATCAAGCAGTTGGCTATCCCACACCCGGTGCAGGTTGGTAGTTTTTCCAAACCAGTTTACTTTGACTTTATTACCGCCGCGATCTTTGGCATAAGCTACATGTAAGGGCTGATGAATATCACCCACAAAATGAATATAGAATTTTAGGGCTTGTTGGCGTTCCCGCTTGCTGAGGTGTGCTTGTTTGAGCTGCTGTTCAAAATACTCCAGTTGGCTGAGTACATCTCCTTTAGGGTTTCTCTGGCTCTGTTCAAGTGACTGCCCATTGGGAATATTAATATAGTGCCAAGGACCTGTGTGCTTCCAAGCATCTTGTTTTCTTGCATAATCTGCCCATGTTGCAAGTACCAACATGCTTTTCCCATCAAGTATTTGATCTATGTGTTGTTGGCTTTGCGGCTCGAGCTGCTGCTGAGCTAAAAAAGCAATCAGTTGATGCCCTTTCATGCCAAAGGCGAAACAGCTTTGTGAAAGAGAGAATAGGCAGACCAAAACAATACTAAATCGCAGAGCGGCTAGATGTAGAGTATTTAGGCGACTTAGCATTGCTGGCTTATAGACGTTTATAGTTGACTAAGGATGTGTTCGGCCTTGCTCACCTCAAAGGTTTTCGGCGGTTCTACGTTTAGCTGAGTGACTGTTAAGTTATCAATAATCATCGCATAGCGTTGGGAGCGTACGCCACCAAAACTAGCGGTATCCATGTCTAAGCCAAGTGCTTTGGTAAAGCTTGCATCTCCGTCGGCTAGCATCTGAATATGCTCAGCATTTTGGGTTTCGCCCCAAGCTTGCATAACAAAGGCATCATTCACCGAAACACAGGCTATAAGATCTACGCCTTTGGCTTTTATTTCGTCTGCAAGCACCACATAACCCGGCAGGTGAGCTTCGGAGCAAGTAGGGGTAAATGCGCCAGGCACCGCAAATAGCACCACTTTTTTGCCAGCAAAAAGCTGGTGGCTAGTATGGTTTTGCATCCCTTGTTGACTTAGCTCAGACAGCGGAGCATCAGGGATTGTTTGTCCTACTTCTATCATTTCGCACTTCCTAGTAATGAGTAAACGGTATCACCGCTTGGTTGGAGGTTTTAGCCTAGAGTGGAATAGGGCTTAGCGCAAGCGGGTATTAGTTGTGGTGTGGGCGGAGCGTAACTCTTGGCAGGTAGCAGCAATGCAATAAAGGCCGCTTATTAAGTGGGTAAACGGCCTCGCTTGATTCTGATTGTTGAAGTACCGTGGAGTTTAGTTATCGACTCAATACTGCTGCCTGTTCGGTGATTCTTATTGCCAACATTAGGCGCAATGACGTTTTAACTAGATTAAGTCGCTAAGCTTTGGCCTCTAACTCTTGTTCCACTTTGTCGCAAATATAGCGACTTATAGGAAAAGCAGAAGTTGCCGCAGGCGAGGGCGCATTACATACGTGTAAGCTACGCGGGCTGCTTGCAAATAAAAAGTCGTGAACCAAGGTTCCATCTCTTAACACTGCTTGAGCCCGAATGCCGCTAGGATAAGGGCGAAGGTCATGAATATTTAAGCCAGGGCAATATTTTCTAACCCGCTGCAAATAGCCAGATTTAAACATGGAGTCTTTAGTTTCGCTAAGGCCGCTACGAAAATGCTGTTTAGCCACCTTCCAGAACCCCTTGAATCCGAGCATTTCTTTGGTATCTGCAAGGTTAAAGGAACCCTTGTTATAACCCTCTCTTGACCAGCCTTGCACGGCATTGGGGCCAACGGTCACGCTGCCATCAATCATCTTGGTGAGGTGAACACCTAAGAACGGTAAGTCGGGATTAGGAATGGGATAGATAAGGTGTTTAATCAGTTGGTTATGACGAGGTTGTAATTGATAGTATTCGCCACGATAAGGAACAATTTGAAAGTCGATATCTAGCTTAAGCATGCTGCATAGCCGATCTGCCATAAGCCCGCCACAGGCTATAAGGTATTGGCTACTTATTTGACCATGCTGCGTATCGATCAATATCTTGTCGGCTTGTTCGCTCAAGCCTGTCACTTGGTGAGACAGCAAAATTTTGCCGCCCGCTTGTTGAAATAACTCGGCCAGTTTTTGGCAGATTTGAGGGTAACTAACGATGCCGGTGTCTTTTACTTGCAAAGCACCTAGGCCAACGATGTTAGGTTCTATTTCCTGCAGTTGTTTGGCGTTAAGCGGTTTTACCTCAATGCCATTCTGCTCACAGCGTGTGGCGAGCGCCTGCATATCACTCAATTCTTGTTGATTGGTGGCCACGAGTAGCTTGCCGCATTGCAAGTAGGGAATGTCGTGCTGTTGGCAAAAGCTGATGGTGTCTAATAAACCCTGCTTACAGAATTCGGCTTTTAGGCTGCCTGGCTGGTAGTAAACGCCAGCATGAATTACGCCGCTGTTATGGCCTGTTTGATGAAAGGCGAGTGAGGATTCTTTTTCTAGTAGCACTATTTTGGCGCTAGGTTTTCGCTTAATCAGTTCTAAAGCGCTGGCAAGGCCTACGATGCCTCCACCAATAATGCTGTAATCGTAGTTCACTGAACCATTCCTTTTACTACTTATATCCATATAACGTTAAGCTTAATTCTGGCATAGAAAAATCTCAGCTTAGACTAAAGATAAAAATCTGCTACTGAATAAAGCTTGCGTCAGTGATAAGGTCAAACTTACCAAAGGGCTAATGAGGCGCTAAATGGATTTCACAATTTATCATGGATTGTTATTACTCACAGTAGGATTATTTGCTGGAGTTATCAATACCTTGGCGGGAGGGGGATCGAATCTAACACTTCCTGCGTTAATGGTAATGGGGATTCCAGCAGAGGTTGCAAATGCAACTAATAGGGTGGGTATTTTTTTGCAGTGTTTAACTGGGGTATTGGGCTTCAAAAAACACGGTAAATTGGATACTGATGATGTCGCTCCCATTTTATGGCCAACCTTAGTGGGTGGTTTGGTTGGCGCAGTAGCGGCCTCCTATGCTCCTTCATGGATCATTAAATATTTGTTGCTTGGCGCCATGCTGGCGATGGCGGCATTAATGCTGATTAAACCTAGTGTTGTTGCTCCCGAGGCAGGAACTGAAGCGCGTAAAATGAAAGATACTCCCTCGGCTAAATGGAGTTTGGCTATCGCCGGTTTTTACGGCGGCTTTGTACAAGCTGGGGTGGGGTTTATTTTGGTCGCCGCGTTGGCTGGGAGTTTGCGCTACGATTTAGTCAGGGCTAACGCGCTTAAATTAGTATGTACCATCGCCTTTACTAGTGTGGCCTTGGTGGTGTTTATTGCACGGGACCAAGTGTTATGGCTACCGGGGTTGGTATTGGCCATAGGTTACATTATTGGCGCACATTACGCGGTTAAATTTGCCATAAAAGCTGCCGCTAATACACTTAAGTGGTTTTTGTTTGTGATGACCTTAGTAGGCTGCGTAGCCGCATTGTGGTTTTAGGGTTTAAAGCGCCAAACTGAAAGGAAGGTTGTATGCAAAAAGTGTTAATTATCATTGCTATGCTAGCATTGAGTGCTTGCAGTTCTAAGCCTGAAGGGATTGAACCTGTTCAGAATTTCAATCTAGATAAGTACTTAGGCACTTGGTACGAAATAGCGCGCTTGGATCATTCTTTTGAACGCGGCATGAGCCATGTTACCGCGACTTATGCCCTGCGTGATGACGGTAAAGTATCGGTTCTCAATAAAGGCTTTTCCGAGCAAGACCACCAATGGTTTGAAGCAGAAGGTGTAGCGCAGTTCGTCGGCGAGCCAAACGTAGCTCATCTCAAAGTTTCTTTTTTTAGGCCATTTTACGGCGCTTACGTGGTGTTTGCTTTAGATGAAAAAGACTATCAATATGCTCTAGTGGCAGGGCCAAACCGAGATTATTTGTGGTTGTTGGCCAGAAGCCCCGAGCTATCACACGCCATTCGTACCGATTTAGTACATCAAGCTAAAGCACTCGGCTTTGATACTAGTGAACTGATTTTTGTAGAACACCACGGTGATGTGATAGCGTCAAAAGAGTGAAAGACGTTTTACAACAGGAGCAACTATGTGGACTGAAGGTAAAGTAATTCAACGTATTGATTGGAACGATGAACTGTTTTCCTTGCGCATTAAAGCAGAGATAGATCCTTTTGTGGCGGGGCAGTTTATCAAGTTGTCTGAAATGCGAGACGAAAAGCGTATTGCCCGTGCTTACTCGCTGGTTAACCCTCCCAACACAGGCTATTTAGAAATACTGGCTATTAAGGTGGAAGATGGGCTGCTGTCACCCAATCTACACTTGTTGCAAGCTGGCGATAGCATTGAAGTTTCAACCGCAGCAGCAGGTTTTATGGTACTAGACGAAGTCCCTCTGGCTAAGCACCTTTGGTTAATTGGCACGGGCACCGGAATAGGCCCATTTTTCTCAATGTTAGAAACTCCAGAGCCTTGGGAGCGGTTCGAAAAAATTGTGCTGGTTTACGGTGTACGAAAAGCTAAGGACATTGCTTATCAAGAGCTGATTGATAAGTACTTAAAGGAGCAAGCGGATAAAATTGTCTTTCAAGCAATGGTAACCAGAGAAGATTGCGCCGGCGCGCTCAGGGCCAGGATCCCAGCTGCACTGGAAGCGAATCAACTAGAGGATGCAGTAGGGCTTAGTCTTAATGCACAAGACTCTCAGGTGATCATGTGTGGCAATCCGCAAATGATCACTGATGCTCAAAGCATACTTGAGAATAAAGGCTTAAAGAAAAACCTTCGACGAAAGCCAGGACAAGTGACGGTAGAACGCTATTGGTAGTGTGTTTTTTGAGCGCAAATGTTACTCTTTCGTATAGAAGTTTTGTCACTTATTTGATGCATTGATTAGCAATAAGCACAAAAACTCAGCAATTGTTGTCGGTATTTTTTACAATATGACAATAATAATTTAAATATATTATTTAAGTTGCTGTATATAAAGAGTTATTTATCTTGGCTTGCTTTTTGCTTTAATCTGCTTAGTGATATTAAAGATATACATACTGCTATTTTGGGGGCACTGTGTTTAAACAAATTTTATTAGTAGCAAGTTGCGCGGTTTCGTTGTCTGCGTTCTCAGCTGAACAAGTTTGGGATTTTGATGACGGCACATTAAACGGTGGCAACCGTAACGGTTATGGCAACACGCTTGACCTAGATGGCCTTAGTGTTCAAGGCTGGTCTGATACAGGGCGTCCTGCAGATTCAACCTTAAGAACAACTAAACTAACTTATAGTAGCCGCTGGGGTTTAATGTCTTACAACCGCGATAATGAAAGCGGTACACCTCAGCACTCAATTGATAGCTATGGCAATGACTTTGACATGGTGCTTCTAAGCTTTGATGAAGCAGTTAACCTAGCTGGCTTTACCTTAGGTTGGGCTAGCGAAGACTATGGCACTAACAGTCAATCAAGCCATGCTGATGTATCAGTATTAGCATACTCTGGCAATGACGCTCCTGCTTTGTACAACAATACCTGGGCTGATTTAGCCGGATTGGGTTGGACCACTGAAGCAGAGGTTAGCAATGCAGATGATTTTGCTTATCAAGCTATTAGCTCTAGTGCGGCTTCAAAATATTGGTTGATTGGTGCTTACAACCCAGTCTTCGGAAATTTGGGTTGGTCTAGTAACAATGATGGCTTTAAGCTGGCAGGTGTATCAACTAACAGCCCGCAAGTACCAGTAACAAGCGTACCTGAGCCAGGCACTGTACTAATGTTTGCAGCGGGCCTATTTGGAATCGCATTACGCAGCAGAAAGCGCCAAGCTTAAGCAATACTTCCTTTTCCTGTATAAACAAAAATACGAAATACTGTGTATTTCGTATTTTTTTGTCTTTTTTTTACCACCTGTTCATTAGATACTGTTTAAGGCTTAATTGACTAGCCCTTGAAGCAACAAGGAATTAGCTTTGATAATGAACAAATTTTTGGTAGCCCTGTGTTTACTGTGTGCCACAAATCTTAGCTTTGCTGATCAGCAGGCTAATGAATACGAACTTGCAGTTAAAGCTTTCCATAGTGGAGAAGAGAATGAAGCCTTCATCCATTTAAAAAATGCACTAAAAGCTAACCCCGAACATCTCTCCTCAAAACTGTTACTCGCAAAAGTATACTTTAACGCGAATAACTTAGGCTCTGCTGAAAAGCAGTTAGAAGAAGCCTTAGCTTTAGGCGCTGACATTAACTTGGTATTGCCACTTCTAGGTAATATTCTGATGTTGCAGGGTAAAACTAACGAGTTGCTGGCCTTTGAAGAGCGAATCAACGAGTTTTCAAAACCTACACTATTTGAATGGAAGTTATTGCGCGGTCGAATTTACTTACAGAAATCTCAGCCCGAATTAGCACGTAGTGAATTTGAGCAAGCAACCAAGCTTATACCAAATAAACCTAGCGCTATGAATACCTTGGCCACTTTATATTTGAGACAAAAAGAGTATGTACTTGCTGAGCAATGGATAGAACGTTCCTTACAAATAGCTAAGAACAATGAGAGAACTTGGTTATTGAAAGGGGATTTGGCTGCGAACCAGAAAAACCTAACACTTGCCTTAGAACATTATCAAACTGCCTATAAGCTGGACCCTCAAGACCCCAAAATTTTGCGCAGCTTAGTGATGACTCACCTTAAGCTTAATCAAACAGAGCAAGCTAAGCGCTACTTGAAGCAAATTCAAGAACAAACACCCAATGACCCAACTGCAATATTAATTGGCGCAACCTTGTTTGCGGGTGAAGACAATACCGAAATGGCAGAACAGGCCTTAGCGGATTTATCCCAAAAGGTTTCTGCGGCAGAAACTGACGAGCTAACCGACGCTAATACCTTGCTGTTCATTCAGGGTGCTTCGGAATTTATTCTAGAAAACGACGAAAAAGCCCAACAGTACTTGAGCCAGTACTTGCGTCAAAAGCCAAGTGATCTCGGGGCTACCCGAATGCTTTCTAAACTGTATTTTCGCAACAACGAGTCCTACAAGCTGCAGCTACTTTTGCAAGATCATTTTGACTACATTATTCGCGACTTAGCTTTGTCGGTTCAATTGGTTTATTTGTACATCGATTCCGGTAGGTTACGAGCTGCCCAGCAAGCTTTCGAACAAATTCGTGCCTACCATAGTGACTCTAATTACATGGTGATTTTGGACGCCGAATTGGCTAGGGCGAGTGGAGAGTCCGAGCGGGCCTTAAGTTTGTTGGACGAGCTTCCTTTTACCGAGGATAACGCGCCGATAAAGTGGTTACAGTTGAAAGGCGAATTAGCTTTAGAACTGAACAAGTTTGACCAAGCTAGCCCGGTAATTGAGAGTTTAATTGCCAGAAACATAAACAATGCCAATGCTCAAAACTTGATTGCTGCTTATTACATCAAGACAGAACAGGCAGAATTGGCACTGCGTTATCTTGATGAAGTGTTAGCAAACAATCCCAATAATGTAGGCGCTAGCTTTAACAAAGCGGTGGTCTTGAGAGCGCAGGGCAGCACTAAAGAAGCGCTACAAATCTTAGACACCTTGTCAGCAGTAAACAAACAGCACACGCCAAGTCACCTTTTGGCTGCTCGCATTCACCTTGAGCAAAAAAGCTATCTAGAAGCGACTGAACAGCTTGATAAAGTTTTGTTATACGAACAAGACAATCGCCAGGCGCGAGAGCTAAAACTTGATACATATATGCAAACAGCACAATGGTCGAATGCCTTAGCCGAAGTTGAGAAGCTAAATCGAGAGTATATTTTGAATGAGCGTTACTTAAGTGTTTATGCAGAAATTCTTATTCGATTAGAGCGATATGAAGACGCAGATTACCCCTTAGGCTTATTGGACAGTATTTGGAAAGAGCAGCCAAATAAGTTAATAGGCTTAGCCAGAATGCAAGCCCAAGCCAAGCAGTTAGCAAATGCTAAGAGTTCTTTATTGAAGTCTCACCAGTTGGCACCGGAAAATATGTCAACTTTGATCCTGTTAACTAAAATAGAACTGGAACAAAATGACTTGGAAGCTGCGGAAAAGACGGTGGCAGATTTAGCCAACAAATTTGGTGAAAGTAGCCAGTTGTTTCTCTTGCAAGGCGATATTCAGATGCGCAAAAGCCAAAAGGAACAAGCGCAGCAAAAATACAGTAAAGCTGTGGAGCTGAATGCATTCAATCGAGAAGCGGTGGTGCGTTTGTATCAACTGGCCAAACAAGACATTGCCGATGATGCTTTTCACCAACAGATGGAAGGTTTGGTCACAACTGCTGCTGAGCTGGCTTGGCATAAACGTATTCTGGCAGACAGCTATTTACACCATAAGCAGCTGAATAAAGCTCAACAACACTATGAAGATTTGTTGACCTTACCTGCATTAAAGCAAGATCCTGGTATTTTGAATAATTTAGCAAATATCTACTCCGGCCAAGACTTAGATAAAGCTTATCAAACTGTCGCACAGGTAGTAGAGCAGGGTGCTAAAAACGCCGCTATTTTGGACACTATTGGGTGGATTGAAGTACAGCGTGGCAATGTTGACCAGGGTTTAGTTTACTTACGAGAAGCCTACACAATGAACGCATCAGATGCCGCAATTCGCTATCACTTGGCATTTGCTCTTAGTAAGTTGGGGCGTAAGGCCGAGGCTAAAGCGGAAGCAGAAGCAGCAGTGGAGTTAGATCAGCAGTTCTCTGAGTATGAAGACACTAAAGCATTACTGGAGAGCTTAGGCTAAGCTCCTTGGAGGAATAAAAAAGGCCACATAAGTGGCCTTTTTTGTCGCTCATACTTAGCTAATACGTTTGTATTTTATGCGATGAGGCTGAGCGGCTTCTTCACCAATGGTTTCTTTTAACCAAGCTTCGTACTCGGTAAAGTTACCTGCATGGAAGTTTACTTGCCCTTCGTCGCGGTAATCTAGAATGTGAGTTGCGATACGATCTAAGAACCAGCGGTCATGCGAGATGACCATGGCACAGCCAGCAAATTCCAAGAGTGCGTTTTCTAGCGCTCGTAGTGTTTCAACATCTAGGTCGTTGGTTGGTTCATCTAGTAGCAGCACGTTGCCACCAGTTTGAAGTAACTTAGCCAAATGCAAGCGGCCACGTTCACCACCTGATAGCTCTCCAACACGTTTTTGTTGGTCACCACCTCTAAAGTTGAAGCGACCTACATAAGCGCGACTTGGTACTTCGATATTACCAATTTTTAGAATATCGGAACCGCCAGACACTTCTTGCCATACGGTGGCTTTATCATCCATCGCATCACGGAACTGATCAACGCTAGCTATTTGAACACTTTCGCCAACTTCTACGCTACCAGAGTCTGCTTTCTCTGCTCCAGTAATCATCTTAAATAGAGTCGATTTACCCGCGCCGTTAGGACCAATAATACCTACAATCGCTCCCTTAGGAATACTAAATGACAGGTCATTGATTAGTACTCGTCCATCATAAGCCTTGCTTAGGTTGTTAACATCAATAACCTTATCACCTAGGCGTTGCGCAGCTGGAATGAATAGCTCGTTGGTTTCATTTCGGCTTTGGAAACTTTGAGTATTAAGCTCTTCAAAGCGAGCCATACGAGACTTACTTTTACTCTGACGGCCTTTCGCATTTGAACGAACCCATTCCAGCTCTTTCTGAATTGATTTCATTCGAGCTTTTTCTTGAGAGGCTTCTTGGTTCAAGCGGTCTTCTTTTTGTTCAAGCCAAGAAGAGTAGTTACCTTCCCATGGAATACCTTCACCGCGGTCTAGTTCTAAAATCCAGCCTGCTACGTTATCGAGGAAGTAACGGTCGTGGGTTACCGCCACAACAGTACCTTCATAATCATGTAAGAAGCGTTCTAACCAAGCTACAGATTCTGCATCTAAGTGGTTGGTTGGTTCGTCAAGTAGCAGCATGTCTGGTTTTTCAAGCAATAAGCGACACAGCGCTACGCGGCGACGTTCACCCCCAGAAAGCTTCTCAATTTTTTGGTCCCACTCTGGTAGGCGTAAGGCATCGGCTGCACGCTCTAGTTGATTCTCTAAACTATGTGCATCATGAGTAGCTAAAATCGCTTCGAGTTCGCCTTGCTCTTTAGCTAAGGCGTCAAAGTCTGCATCGGGTTCTGCGTATTCGGCATAAACTTGGTCTAAGCGAGTTTGGGCATTTTTTACCACAGCTACTGCTTCTTCAACCACTTCGCGAACCGTTTTGTCTAAGTCCATTTGAGGTTCTTGGGCAAGGTAACCAATTTTGGTTCCTGGGTTAGCACGTGCTTCCCCCTCAATCTCGGTATCAATACCCGCCATAATGCGTAGTAGGGTAGATTTACCTGAGCCGTTTAAACCGAGTACGCCAATTTTAGCGCCAGGGAAAAAGCTTAAAGAAATGTTTTTAAGAATATGTTTTTTAGGGGGAACGATTTTACCAACGCGGTTCATCGTATAAATAAATTGGGCCATTTGCCGTTCCTTTAAAAGGTCTACCTTCGAATTTTCATGTCGCTAAAGCATACACGCAAATCCGCTAAAAGTTATCTACCGCTATGATACTGGCTTCGTAGACGGAAGCTAGCGTTGTTAGGCAGTTTATGCGGTGGTTTTTTGATGTTGCCTAGTGAAGCAGCATAAAGCGGTACTATCTGCTTGTTTTTAACAGAGATAGCCATCAGGGCTTGTCGAATTTCTAAAGTAATAGTGGTATGTTGGAATCATCACTATTTGACACTGCAGATTAAATGAAACAGATTTTATTGGCCTGTGTTGCCTTATCTATGGCATTTTCAGTTTCAGCCTTAACTTACGATTTACCCGAAGATGGAAGTCGCCTGCTGGGCGGAAACCAATGGCACAGAGTGCAAAAAGGCGAAACTATTGCGCTTATCGCCGAGCGTTATGGTGTAGGTTTTTTAGCGGTAATGGCGGCGAATAAAGGGGTAGACCCTTTCTTACCAGAAGAAGATACCGAGCTGCTTATTCCCACTCAAATTTTGCTGCCCGATGTGGAGCGCAAAGGGGTGGTGGTAAATCTTGCGGAATTGCGTTTGTATTACTTCCGACCAAATAGCACCGAAGTAGATGTGTTACCCATTGGCATTGGCCGAATTGGCCGCGAAACGCCAGAGATGAGCACTTACATTAGTCAAAAACGTGAGCAACCTACTTGGACACCTACTCAAAATATTCGTAATGAATATGCAGCTAAGGGGATTGTTTTGCCACCGGTTGTACAGGCAGGGCCAGAAAATCCACTGGGTGAATATGCCCTGCGTTTGGCTTACGGTAATGGTGAGTATTTAATTCATGGCACCAATAAAGAGTTTGGTGTTGGCCTGCGTGTTAGCTCTGGTTGCATACGCTTGTTTCCCGATGATATCGAATACCTGTTTTCGCAGGTTAATCTGAAAACGCCAGTGAGGATCATTAATCAATCGATTAAACATTCGCTTGAACCTAGTGGGGAGTACTTGTTAGAAGTGCACCAGCCGCTTAATCGCTCTGAAGAAGAAGTGACCCAAGCAACTACCTTACAATTGAGTCGTGATGATATTAAGTTTATTACTCAAGCAGGGGTTGACTCGTCGGTGGTGAATCAAGCGCTGAAAAACCAGCAAGGCATTGCTTTGTCGGTAGGAGAAAAACAAGGATAAAAAAAAGGTGATGCTTAGCATCACCTTTTTTCACATCGCTTTAAACTTACTTAGTGTAAGAAGATGCAATGTTGTCGATACGTTCGTTAGCGCGCATCGCTTCAGCTTTAGCTTGGTCAGCACTCATTTGAGCTGACTTAATGTCGCCACTCAAAGAGCTTTGCTCTGCACGAAGAGCTGCAACTTCGTTTGATAGTGCATCAACTTTGTCGCTTAGAGATTGTACGTTGTTTTCTAAAGCGGTAGTGTTTGAAGAACAACCCGCTAGTAAAATGGTAGAAGCAATAGCGCCTGCAACTAAAAACTTATTCATGGTAAGTCCGTCCTTTATATTCAATTCTAACGATTGTTAGCAATCGTTGATTCGTTTAAGCAAAGCTATTCACTGCAATTGAGTGAGCCGCTGGTATGATTATGGCTCAATATGAGCAAGCTGCAAGCGTTTGTTAGTAAAACCAAAAAAAAATAAGGCGAATACAGTTATTTAAGTTGATTTGTTAACATTTATTTAACAAATGGCGTCGCCGCCTAGAGACATTTAAAATAACCGCTAGCTAATTGTTAGTTAGCGCTTTTACACTGCTTACTAGATTGTTTCTTAATATGTTTAAATTCTGCTTGCTGATTGGCTTTGTTTTGATAACGCACAGGCAGGCTTTTTACCACAATTAAGTAGTCACCCAATGCTTGTTTTTGTTGCTCGCTTAACTCAACAAACTCACTGTGGTTTATCGCCACTAAAGAACTAACTTTTTTACCTTCGAGGCGTTGTTCTACTCTTGAGTAGGTGCCTTGTCGTTGTTCAATATGAAAGTTGCCCACAGTGTGCATCACCTGTTGAGTTGTTTGAGACTGCAGTTGTAGAGCGATAGATTCTGCCATTGTTTCGTCCCAAGCTAACATGGCAAAAAAGTGATTTTTGCTTTGTTCGCTATCACCATGGTGGGCGTTGCCAAACAGTCGCTGTTGGTAAGCTGGATCGTTAGTTGTAAAGTCTTGGGCAAGTTTGCTGCGTTCAGATTTTTCTAAGCCCTCTAAATAGCCTAAGCCTTGCTGACCAATACAGCGAACATGCTCGCGAGGCGCATTGGCTGCTACTACCGTAAGTTGTTTATCTTTGGCAAATTCAACTAGCGGCCGATAATCAGAGCGGTAGTTATCCCAGGCTTTAGTTTGTTTGATAAGCCATTCTTCACCTATTTCGTTGGCTAGGTAGCTATCTAATAAAGCTTGTTGGCTGCGATTAAATTGCTCCATCGATAAGCTAATTTGGTTTTGTTGCTGATATAGGGCTTCCAATAAACGCAGCTGCGCTAAGTGGATCGCGGGGTGACTGTGGTATTCGCCAAACAGTATCACCTGAGAATCAGCCAGTTGCTTGGCAAGTGATTGGGTGTTTTCAACAATTTGTTGGTCGTTTGGGTTGTACAATGCGTAGTCATAGTAAGTCTGCAATTGAATATCTGCAGATGGCGTTGTTTGCTCTATAGGTGGAGTAGCGCTGCAAGCCGATAGAAAGAAAAGTGACAACATGAGGCCTGAGAGGCGAAGTGACATAATATAAACTCTAATTGTAGATGATAATCATTATCATCTTAACCTTTGTTGGGCTGAGATGTAATGCTTAAATTAACGTGAATTTATTTCATAAAGATCAAAGCAGCTAGTGAGAAAATTGCAAATTTAATAGGCTAAACGCACACTACAGCCTCCAAGGCAGCTAGCGTTTTATTGTTACATTTGTTCATTTGAATAGTGTTAATGGTGAAAAATTTTGCTGTGATCTGAAAAGGACTCAGGTTAGAATGCGCCTTCGAAAAATCACCCACCAACATGTAACAAAAGAGTCAGGAGATACTGATGTTAAAGCGTGATATGAATATCGCCGATTACGATGCCGAATTATGGCAAGCCATTACTAAAGAAGAAGTTCGTCAAGAAGAGCACATTGAGCTGATTGCTTCTGAGAACTATGCCAGCCCACGAGTAATGGAAGCGCAAGGCTCTTACCTTACTAATAAGTACGCCGAAGGATACCCAGGTAAGCGTTACTATGGTGGTTGTGAGTATGTAGATAAAGCAGAAGTGCTAGCCATTGAGCGTGCCAAGCAACTATTTGGTGCCGACTACGCAAACGTGCAACCACACGCTGGTTCGCAAGCTAACTCTGCTGTTTTCATGGCTTTGTTGAAAGCAGGTGACACGGTACTAGGCATGAGCTTAGCCCACGGTGGTCACTTAACTCACGGTGCAAGCGTTAGCTTCTCAGGTAAAATCTACAACGCCGTTCAGTACGGGATTAACCCTGAAACTGGTGAGCTAGATTATGCAGAAGTAGAGCGTTTAGCTAAAGAACACAAACCTAAAATGATTATTGCTGGTTTCTCAGCGTACTCTGGTGTGGTTGATTGGCAGCGCTTCCGCGATATCGCAGACGAAGTAGGTGCTTACCTGTTCGTAGATATGGCCCACATTGCCGGTTTAGTGGCTGCTGGTTTGTATCCTAACCCAGTGCCTGTTGCCGATGTAGTAACAACTACCACACACAAAACCCTAGCTGGTCCACGCGGTGGTTTGATTTTGGCGCGTGCCAACGAAGAAGTAGAGAAGAAACTTAACTCTGCGGTATTCCCTGGTGGTCAAGGTGGTCCTTTAATGCATGTTATTGCTGCTAAAGCAGTAGCGTTCAAAGAAGCTATGGAGCCAGAATTCAAGCAATACCAGCAAAACGTATTAGACAATGCCAAAGCAATGGTAGCTGTGCTTCAAGAGCGTGGTTACAAAATTGTATCTAATGGTACTGAAAACCACTTGTTCTTGGTTGATTTAATCGACAAAGACATTACTGGTAAAGACGCTGACGCAGCCTTAGGCCGCGCTAACATCACCGTGAACAAAAACTCGGTTCCAAACGATCCGCGTTCACCATTCGTAACCAGTGGCTTACGTATCGGTACTCCAGCGATTACTCGTCGTGGCTTAGATGTAGCTGCTTCTAAAGAGTTAGCTGGCTGGATTTGTGATGTATTAGATAATTTACAAGACGAAGCGGTAATCGAGCGTGTTAAAGGCCAAGTGTTAGAACTTTGCCAACGTTTCCCGGTCTACGCTTAAGTAAGCATGTAAAAGTCAGGGATTGACGGAATAATAGAAAGGAGGCTTTAAGCCTCCTTTTTTGTATTTGCTTGCTAGTCAAACTACGGATATTTAAGACTAAATGTGAATAGGAACACAAACCAGGGAGGGATAGGCTAGGTCTTAGCATGAGAAATATACAGTTGGTACTGAAATTGCTCAGCTTTTAAGACCTAATTGATAAGTCAAATTACCAGCGGTAGAAGGTAATTACTAACAAGAGAGAATCACCATGGATATGAATCCTGTGGCTAGTGCAAAAAGATTGATGATAATGCAGTTTGTAATATGGGGCAGTTTTATGTTGTTCATCATTGCTTAGTTTGCGCGCATTAAACAAAACTATGGGCAACGGATTTGCCTGAATCTGCTTGATTAAGTGAGGGCTTAGTTAATGATAATCGCTTGCCTTGATTAAGGTGGGTGGTGCAAGCCACTCTTAGTAAAGATGTAAAATTACCTACCTTTTCTTCTCGTTGTAATACCTCATGGTAAATTTGAGTTAAAAAGCCTGCCAAACTAAGGTTGGCCTCTTCGGCTATTTGTTCCAGTAGTTGCCAAAAAATAGCTTCTAAGCGAATACTGGTGACTACCCCATCTAAACGCACTGAACGAGATTTCAATTCAAACAGCTCTGCTTCGGTGCCAGAATAAATTTCACACATAGCCAATCCCACCATGATTAAACCGAAGTCTAATCATGGTATATAAAATCAACTTTTGCCGTTTCACTTTAGTATTAAGCCAGTAACTTATTAAATTGAGCCAGCCATTGCGGGTGGGCAGGCCAAGCTGGCGCGGTGACCAAGTTCCCATCGGTAAGGGCTTGGTCAACGGCTATATCGGCATAGTCGCCGCCAGCGGCTGTCACTTCAGGCGCACAAGCCGGGTAGGCAGAAATGTGTCTGCCAGAGGCAATACCTGCCGCTGTTAATAGTTGTGCGCCATGGCATATTGCCGCTATCGGCTGTTGTTTAGCGGCAAAGGCTTGAATTATTTCTAATACCTTAGCATTTAAGCGTAAGTATTCCGGGGCCCGTCCGCCGGGCAATAATAGCGCGTCAAACTTCTCGGTATCGATGTCAGCAAAATTGCCATTTAGGGTGAAGTTGTGCCCCGGTTTTTCGGTATAGGTTTGATCGCCTTCAAAGTCATGAATGGCTGTTTTAATTTGTTCACCGCAGCGTTTCTCTGGGCAAGTAGCGATAACTTCATGACCTACCATTTGCAGTGCTTGAAAGGGCACCATTAATTCATAATCTTCAACAAAATCACCTGCAATAATTAGTACCTTCGCCATGATGCTTTCCTTAACAAGTTATTTACATTTAAAGTGCAGCCTAACTTGAGCTGTGAGCTAAGCGGTAGTAATTGGTTACTACGCAAGCGCTGTAGATTGATATAATGAGCTTAAGGTTAATCTAATCAGGCGCTTAACAGGCTAATTGCCAAACGATAAGTATTTGGCGTTGTGGCTAAAGTGAGAGCTATTTCTCATTTTTTCTCCCTTCACTGAGCTGGCGCTATTCTCTTTGGCCAAGACCCCATTCTATCAAGGGAATTATTGGTATTTTCGATAGTTACGCTTTAGCTAACCTGTACCTCTGGCGGTTTAGCAGATAAAATTGCCGGATATTCGAATAAGGGATCGCCCATGCATTGTCCATTTTGTTCTGCTCATGAAACCAAGGTTATTGACTCGCGTTTGGTTGCCGATGGTCATCAAGTAAGAAGGCGTCGTGAATGCTTAGAATGCCATGAGCGTTTCACCTCTTTTGAAGTAGCTGAGTTGGTGATGCCAAGAGTGATTAAAGGCAACGGCATTAGAGAACCCTTTAACGAAGAGAAAATGCGTGCAGGCATGATGCGAGCATTGGAAAAACGCCCAGTGAGTGTGGATCAAGTAGAACAGGCTGTGAATAAAATCAAATCGCAATTGCGGGCGACTGGCGAACGCGAAGTCGCCACTAAGTTCATTGGGAAAATTGTAATGGAGCAATTGATTGGCTTAGATAAAGTTGCCTATGTGCGCTTTGCTTCGGTTTATCACTCCTTTGAGGATATCAAAGAATTTAGTGACGAAATTGCTAAGTTGGAAAAGTAAGTGAGCTTTAGTGTTCAAGATTGCCAGTTTATGGCAAAGGCCATTGCTCTTGCCAAGCGCGGAAGATATACCACGGCACCGAATCCAAATGTGGGTTGTGTATTGGTGAAAGACGGTCAGATTATCGGTGAAGGCTTTCACCGTAAAGCCGGCGAAGGGCACGCTGAAGTGAATGCTGTGGCAGACGCTAAGCAACGCGGTTTTAGCCTCTTAGGGGCAACTTGTTATGTCACCCTTGAGCCCTGCAGCCATGTAGGCAGAACGCCAGCTTGCGCCACTATGTTAGTTGAGCAGCAAGTGGCCGAAGTAGTTATTGCTATGGTAGATCCCAATCCACAGGTTGCTGGGCGTGGCATTAAGCGCTTAGCGGAGGCTGGTATTGAGGTTAGAACTGGTCTTATGGAGCAGGCTGCGCGCGCACTTAACCCAGGGTTTCTCAGTCGTGTAGAGCGCAAGCGTCCTTTTGTACGCTTAAAACTTGCGGGTTCCATAGACGCTAAAACAGCCTTGGCCAATGGTGAAAGTAAGTGGATTACCTCCGCTCAGTCTCGCAGCGATGTGCAACGAGAGCGAGCAGCCAGTCATGCTATTTTATCCACCGCTACTACGGTTATTCGCGATAATGCCAGCCTAAACGTGAGATTTAATGAGCTGGGCAGCCTTGCAGAGCAACTTGATGAAACACTGCTGCGTCAGCCATTACGGGTGATTATTGACCGTAAACAACGCTTAGCAGAAGCTGCTCAAGACCTTAATATTTTTAAAAATAGTGAGTCTTTGTGGTTGGCTGGCCATCAATCACAAACGCAACTGCCAGCCGCAAAACAGCTGGTGATTGAAGACACGCCAAGCTTTTTGCCGCAATTAATGCAGCAGCTAGCTGAAGCAGAAGTAAATGATATTTGGGTTGAGGCTGGGGCAAACTTTGCTGCGGCTCTAATTCAAGCCAACTTAGTTGATCAACTTATTTGTTATCAAGCGGGTTTATTGATGGGAGCCGATGCATACAGTTTGGTGGGCTTAGAGGGGTATCAGTCGATGAGTGCGTTAAATTCTTGGCAATGCCTTGAAACTCGCCGAATTGGCCCCGACATTAAAACTATCTGGATCCCGCAAGCACAGGGCACACACTAATGTTTACTGGAATAATTGAAGCCCTAGGCAAGATTTCTCGCATTGAAAAACGCAGCGGTGACGTACGATTAAACATCGCCAGCACTGGTCTAGATATGTCGGATGTAAGGCTTGGCGATAGCATCGCGGTAAATGGTATATGTTTAACCGTGGTCGACTTCAGCAATGAGCACTTTTGCGCCGATGTATCTACCGAAACGTTAAGTTTAACTTCACTGGCTAAATGCAAACAAGGTGACAAGGTTAACCTTGAAAAAGCCATGCTTGCGACTAATCGCTTTGGTGGTCATATTGTCAGTGGCCATGTTGATGGCTTAGCAGAGGTAGTAAGCATTAGCCCCAGCGCTCGTGCGATTAATATTTGGCTAAAGGTTCCTAATGATCTGGCGCGTTACATAGCCCATAAAGGATCCGTAACCGTAGATGGCATTAGCTTAACGGTGAACGAAGTACAGCAGCAACAGCTACGTTTAACCATTATTCCCCATACTGCCCAGCAAACAACCATTGGTGCTTGGTCGCCTGGGCAAAAAATTAACGTAGAAGTTGATGTTATCGCTCGCTATGTGGAGCGTTTAATCGGCTATGCTGATGAGAACACTAACGATTCAAAAATAAATACTGCATTTTTGGCGCAGCACGGCTTTATGAAATAGCTCGCCCAATTAAGATGCGCTAATAACAATAAATACTATCCCCAAAGGTAAGAAAGGTTTTGCTATGTCACTAAGCAGTATCGAAGAAATTATTGAAGATTTACGCCATGGAAAAATGGTGGTGCTAATGGATGATGAAGATCGAGAGAATGAAGGCGATCTCATCATGGCAGCCGATATGGTAACACCAGAGGCCATTAACTTTATGGCTACCTATGGGCGTGGATTGATTTGTTTACCCATGACTAAACAGCGCTGTCAGCAACTAAAGTTGCCGCTGATGGTAGATGTAAATACCGAGCAGTTTGCTACTAATTTCACGGTATCTATTGAAGCATCGCAAGGCGTGACTACCGGAATTTCTGCAGCAGATCGCTCGCGCACTGTGCAAGCAGCCGTTGCCCGTGATGCTAAGCCTAGTGACATTGTTATGCCTGGGCATATCTTCCCGCTAATGGCGCAAGAAGGTGGGGTACTTACTCGCGCTGGACATACTGAAGCGGGAACTGATTTGGCAAGGTTAGCTGGTCGAGAACCAGCAGCTGTGATTGTTGAGATCCTTAATCAAGACGGCACCATGGCTCGTCGCCCTGATCTTGAGGTGTTTTGTAAAGAACATGGGTTAAAGATGGGCACTATCGCCGATCTCATCGAATACCGTAATAACAATGAAACCACTATTGAGCGAGTAGCAGAATGTAAAATGCCTAGCCGCCACGGTGATTTCAAGCTGATTACCTACCGCGATACCATCGATGAAAAAGTTCACTTTGTGATGCAAGCCGGTGAGATAAAAGAAGATGAAGCCACTCTGGTACGTGTGCACTTGCATAATACCTTTAGTGATTTATTAGGTAGTGACCGGGCTGGGAAGATGAGCTGGCCGCTGGATAAAGCGCTAGAAAAAATTGCTCAAGAAAATGGCGTGCTGGTGCTACTTAGTACCGATGATAAAGCTGATAATTTGATTGACCAAGTTAAAGCCTTTGCTTTGCAAGATCGTGGTGAAACCCCAGCGCAAAAACAAGCGCAAAGCGCATCACGTACCGTGGGTGTGGGCTCGCAGATATTGGCCGATTTGGGTGTGAGTAAAATGCGTTTGTTAAGTTCGCCGAAACGCTACCATGCTTTATCGGGCTTTGGCTTGGAAGTGGTTGAGTACATCGACCAAGAATAGTTATAGATTTAGTGACAAATAATTTTATTAAGGGCCTAGCAGATTAGTTGTGCTAGAATAGCGCGATTTTTTTGATGGACTCAAAGAAAAGGCAGAATTAAGTATGAAAGTAATTGAAGCAAATTTAGCTACACCAAACGCTAAAGTGGCTATTGTTATCGCTCGTTTTAACAGCTTTATTAATGAAAGTTTGTTATCTGGCGCAGTGGATACCCTGACTCGCCAAGGTGGAATTAGCGATGACAACATTACTGTTGTTCGCGTACCGGGTGCAGTAGAAATCCCACTGGCTGCTAAACGCATTGCAGCAAGCAAAAAGTACGATGCTATTATTGCTTTAGGTACGGTAATTCGTGGTGGTACTTATCACTTTGAACTAGTGGCCAACGAATGCCATAAAGGTTTAGCTCAAGTTATGATGGAATTTGATATTCCAGTCACCTTTGGCGTGCTTACTACTGAGTCTATCGAGCAAGCGATTGAACGCGCTGGCACGAAAATGGGTAATAAAGGTACCGAAGCTGCCCTAAGCGCTTTGGAAATGATCAACTTGATTGATCAGATAGAAGTTTAATTTGAGGAATTCTCTGTGAAACCAGCTGCACGTCGTAAAGCTAGGCAATTTGCTACTCAAGCAATTTATCAATGGCAGGTGACCAAGGACAGCGTTGCTAACATCGAGCATCAGTTCTTAACCGAACAGGATATGAGTAAAGCCGATGTTCCATATTTTTCTACTCTGCTGTCTGGCGTAGTAGCAAACAGTGAAAAGCTAGATGCAGCGATGAGCTCTTCGCTTTCTCGTAAGTTAGAAGAATTGGATATTGTTGAACACGCAATCTTATTAATTGGTGTTTACGAGCTATTAATGGTGAGCGATGTACCACCTAAAGTTGTGATTAACGAAGCGATTGAATTAGCTAAGTCATTTGCCGCTGAAGATAGCCACAAGTTTGTTAATGGCGTGCTAGATAAAGTACTACGTTTACAGCAGTTTAAGTCTTAGTTAAATGTCATCTCTGCCTCCTTTGGGTGAATTTGATATCATCGAAAAGTTCTTCCAGCGCAGTGCTTCACGCCCCGATGTATTACTGGGTGTTGGTGATGACGCAGCGCTGGTAACTATTCCCGAGAATAACCAAATCGCTATTTCTACCGACACCTTGGTAGAAGGCGTACACTTTTTCTCTGATATCCCACCTCGCGCGCTTGGTCATAAAGCGCTTGCCGTTAATTTAAGTGACATGGCCGCCATGGGCGCAGAGCCGCGATGGGTAACCTTAGCGATCACTTTGCCGGAAATTGACGAAGCGTGGTTAGCCCAATTCAGCAAAGGTTTTTATGACTTAGCCGAATACTTTAATGTGGCTTTAATTGGTGGCGACACCACTAAAGGCCCCTTAAGTATTACCGTGACGGTTCATGGTGTAGTGCCCAATGGCAAAGCCTTGCGTCGCGATGGGGCAAAGCCCGGAGACTGGGTATATGTTACTGGCAATATTGGTGACTCTGGCCTTGCACTGGCGCATCTTCAAGACAAAATTAGCTTAAACCCTCAGCAGTTAGAGCTAAGCTTAAAGCAGCACTACTACCCGCAACCACGAGTGCTTGCTGGCTATGGTTTGCGTGACATAGCCTCTGCAACCATTGATATTTCAGACGGTCTATACAACGATTTACAGCATATCCTCAGAAAGAGCCATTGCTCGGCGACCTTAAAGTTAGACAGTCTGCCGCTTTCAGAAACCATGAACGAAGCGGTTGGTGTGGATCAAAGTATCGCGCTAGCTTTAAATGGCGGCGAAGATTACGAGCTATGCTTTACCGTGCCAGAGTCAAATAAAGGCTCGGTTGATACCTCCTTATCTTATAGTGGCGTGTCTTATACCTGTATTGGGCAACTGGCGCCTGGCCACGGCGAGATAAAGCTAAAATATCAAGATAAACCCTATCAAATCGAGCCCACTGGGTGGGATCACTTCAATTAGTCCTAGCGAGTAGCGAGAAAGGTAATGGATAAGGCTTTAGCCAAACTAAGTTTACGTAACCCTCTGCACTTATGCGCACTTGGATTTGGTAGTGGCTTGGCCCCCAAAGCGCCAGGTACTTTTGGCACCTTAGCTGCTATTCCTTTGTATTTGTTGCTAGCGCCATTACCTGTTTGGGCCTATGTGGCAGTAGTGTTGGTAAGCTTTGTTTTTGGTGTTTGGTGCTGTCAAAAAGCCAGCGATGCGATGGGTGTACATGACCATGGTGGCATTGTATGGGATGAGTTTGTTGGCTACTGGATTACCATGTTTATGGTGCCGCTATCACCGCTTAACGTTTTGCTCGGTTTTGTGTTGTTTCGCTTTTTTGACGTATTGAAGCCTTGGCCCATCAAAGTTTTAGATAAAAAAGTCCATGGTGGCTTTGGTATAATGATAGATGACGTATTAGCTGGGGTGTTTGCCGCAATATCGTTGCAAATTGTGCTGTTTGTCTTCGCTTAACAGAGCATTCTCTCTGCTTGCCAAATTTGTTCTCCCCAAAATATAGTTAAATCTGCTTATGCAAGCACTGCATAAGCTTATTCTTTATTGCATAAATATGACGATATATCGAATCCTTAATCACTATCACTGTATTCTGTGTTTTTTGGATTATAAAATCCTGTTTATGCTATTTACAGTGGCAGATAAAAATACTAATTTATTACGGGCAAAAAGCGGATCAGGCTTGTTTAAGTCTTACTCAGTTCACAATTGTTGTTTGAATAGCGACATTTGCTAGTACAGGGTCTAGATTTATCAAGAACAATAATTATTAGTCTATTCGCAAACACACCGGAAATGCAGCCACAACGGTTGCATACATGACAAGATGTCACACGGAGAATCATAATGAAGAAAGGATTGGCGAAGCTGTCACTTGCACTTGTAGCTAGTGCGGTAGCTGTGGGCGTTCAAGCGCAAACATTTGTCTTCTGTTCAGAAGGCAGTCCAGAAGGTTTTAACCCAAGCTTATATACAGCAGGAACCACTTTTGATGCGTCTTCTAAGACCATCTTCAACCGTTTGGTTGAATTTGAAGTAGGCACAACCAATGTTGTTCCAGGTTTGGCAGAGTCTTGGGAAGTTTCTGAAGATGGCCTAGAGTACACCTTTCATTTACGCAAAGGCGTAAAATTCCACAGTCAGAAGAAAGGTTTTAAACCTTCTCGCGACTTTAATGCTGCTGACGTAGTGTTCACTTTTGAACGCCAAGATGATCCAGAGCATCCTTACCACAAAGTATCGGGTGGTTCTTACGAGTACTACAGTGGTATGGGTATGAACGACCTAGTAAAAGAAATCGTTAAAGTTGACGATTACACGGTTAAGTTTGTACTAAGCAAACCTGAAGCTCCGTTTATTGCAAACATGGCGATGGACTTTGCATCTATCTTCTCTGCTGAGCAAGCCGATGCCATGCTAGCTGCAGGTACGCCTGAGAAACTAGACTTAGACCCAGTGGGTACTGGTCCTTTCCAAAAAGTACAATACCAAAAAGATTCAATTATTCGCTACGTAGGTAATGCAGATTACTGGCAAGGCGCTCCAGCTATTGACCGTTTGGTATTCTCAATTACACCTGATGCATCAGTACGTTACGCCAAGCTAAAAGCAGGCGAGTGTCATGTAATGCCTTATCCAAACCCAGCTGATGTTGAGCAAATGCAAAAAGATGCTGACATCAACCTAATGAGTCAAGAGGGCTTAAACGTAGGTTACTTGGCCTTTAATACCCAAAAAGCGCCATTTGATAACGTTAAAGTTCGTCAAGCACTTAGCTTAGCGGTTAACAAGCAAGCGATTATTGACGCGGTATTCCAAGGCAGCGGTAAAATTGCTAAAAACCCAATTCCACCAACAATGTGGTCTTACAACGAAGATACCGTTGATTACCCTTACGATCCGGTTAAAGCAAAAGCTTTACTGGCTGAAGCAGGTGTAACTGATCTTAAGACCAACATTTGGGCAATGCCAGTACAGCGTCCTTACAACCCTAATGCACGTCGTATGGCGGAAGTGATTCAAGCTGATTGGGCAAAAGTAGGTGTACAAGCTGAAATCGTTAGCTACGAATGGGGTGAGTACCTTAAGCGTTCTAAGCAAGGTGAGCACGATACCGTGTTACTTGGTTGGACCGGTGATAATGGTGACCCAGATAACTTCCTAAGCGTATTGCTAGGCTGTGATGCTGTTGGTGGTGGTAACCGTGCTATGTGGTGTCATAAGCCATTTAACGACGTAATCACTAAAGCTAAACAGATTTCTGTTCAAGCTGAACGTGCACCACTGTACGAAGAAGCACAGTTAATCTTTAAAGAACAAGCTCCGTGGGTAACAATTGCTCACTCAGTGGCTTACAAGCCAGTTCGTAAAGAAGTTCAAGGCTTTAAGATTGATCCATTAGGTGGTCACCACTTCTATGGCGTGTCGCTAAAATAAATATACTTAAGGGGCTGGCAACAGCCCCTTTCCTTCCTTCAGACACAGAGCTGTAGTTATGTTCCAGTTTATTATAAAAAAATTGATGTTGGTGATACCCACCTTCATCGGCATTACTCTTTTAACCTTTACTTTGATTCGCTTGATTCCTGGCGACCCAATAGAAGTAATGGCAGGTGAAAGGGGCGTGTCTCCTGAACGTCACGCAGCCTTGCGTGCCGAGTTGGGCTTAGACCAACCGTTGTTGGTCCAATACTTTGATTATGTGAAGAATATTGCGAGTGGCGATCTTGGACGTTCATTAATCACCAAGACGCCTGTAACCGAAGAATTTATGACCTTGTTTCCTGCCACTGTAGAGTTGGCTACCTGCGCAGCAATCTTTGCGATATTAGTAGGCTTGCCCTGCGGGATTATTGCTGCTGTGAAACGGGGTTCCTTATTTGACCACTCGGTCATGACTTTTTCTCTCACCGGCTATTCCATGCCCATATTCTGGTGGGCCTTGCTGTTAATGCTGGTGTTCTCGGTAAACTTGGGGGTAACCCCCGTTTCCGGGCGGCTCGATGTGACCTTCTGGATAGATGAGGTCACCGGTTTTATGTTGATTGATACGCTGCTCTCCGACGAAGACGGCGCATTTCTATCTGCACTACATCACTTAGTTTTGCCAAGTATTGTGTTGGGAACCATCCCGATGGCGGTGATCGCTCGAATGACCCGTTCTTCAATGCTAGAAGTACTGGGCGAAGACTACATTCGTACCGCTCGCTCAAAAGGCATGGCGCCAATGCGAGTAATTGTAGTGCACGCTTTGCGTAACGCGCTTATTCCGGTGATTACCGTTATTGGTTTGCAGGTGGGCATTTTGTTATCGGGTGCCATTCTTACCGAGACAATTTTTGCTTGGCCGGGCATTGGTAAATGGTTGATTGAATCTATTGGCCGACGCGACTACCCAGTGGTACAAGGGGGCATTCTGATCGTGGCTACCATTATTATTGTGGTGAATTTGATTGTCGATATTCTTTACGGCGTGGTAAACCCACGGATCCGTCACGGCAAATAAGGAGGAGTGTATAATGACTGAACAAACAACGACTCCAGCCACCACTGGACCACAAGTACAAACGCCGTTACAAGAATTTTGGGGCTACTTTAGTCAAAATACCGGAGCTGTGATTGGCTTGGTATTTATCGCAACAATGATTGTGGTGGCTTTATTAGCCAGTGTGATTGCGCCGCATTCTCCTATTGAACAATATCGTGATGCCTTACTGCTACCGCCATTTTGGGTAGAAGGTGGCACTACCGCTCACTTATTGGGAACTGACGATGTTGGCCGTGATATCTTATCGCGCTTAATTCATGGTGCGCAGCTATCACTATTTATTGGTTGCTTGGTCGTAACCCTATCTTTGGGCATTGGTGTGATTTTAGGCCTAGTCGCTGGCTTCTTCCGCGGCTATGTTGAAACCATCATCATGCGCGCGGTAGACATTATGTTGGCCATGCCAAGCCTACTACTCGCAATCGCGATTGTGGCTATTTTAGGTCCAAGCATTTTTAACGCAGCCATGGCAATTGCCATTGTATCTATGCCGCACTATGTGCGTTTAACCCGCGCATCAACCATCGCCGAGTTGAACAAAGACTACGTGATCTCTTCGCGGGTGGCCGGTGCTGGTTCACTGCGTTTAATGTTTATTACAATTCTACCTAACTGTACTGCACCGCTTATCGTGCAGGCTACCTTGGGCTTCTCTAACGCTATTTTGGATATGGCCGCACTGGGCTTCCTTGGTTTAGGTGCTCAGCCTCCAACGCCAGAATGGGGAAGCATGCTGGCCGATGCCTTGCAGTTTGTGCAACGTGCTTGGTGGGTAGTTACCTTCCCAGGCTTAGTGATTCTGTTAACGGTATTAGCCTTTAACTTAATGGGCGATGGTTTACGTGATGCCCTTGATCCCAAGTTGAAGCAGTAGGAGAAGCCTTGTGTCTTTATTAGAAGTGAAAAACCTTACTGTTGAGTTTGGTGATGGAGATAATCCATTTCGTGCGGTGGACCAAGTAGGTTACAGCGTAGAAAAGGGCGAGATTGTAGGTATTGTAGGCGAGTCAGGCTCAGGTAAAAGTGTTAGCTCTTTGTCCATTATGGGGTTGATTGACTACCCGGGAAAAGTGAGTGCCGACACCCTTAATTTTGAAGGGCAAGATCTATTGGCCATGCCAGAGGATAAACGTCGCGCGATTACTGGTGCTGAAATCGCGATGATTTTCCAAGAGCCAATGTCGAGCTTAAATCCGTGTTATACCGTTGAATACCAAATTAGCGAAGCGCTTAAAATTCACCAAAGCGGTGATAAAAAGTGGCGTCGTAAGCGGGTAATTGAATTACTTGAACAAGTGGGTATTCCTGACCCTGAATCGCGCTTAAAAACGTATCCGCATCAGTTATCCGGTGGTATGAGTCAGCGGGTGATGATTGCCATGGCGATTGCCTGTGATCCAAAACTATTGATTGCCGATGAACCAACCACCGCTTTGGATGTAACCATTCAAGCACAAATCGTCGATTTGTTATTGGATCTTCAAAAGCAGAAAAACATGGGCTTGGTGTTGATTACTCACGATTTAGCACTAGTGGCTGAGTCGGCTCACCGAGTGATTGTGATGTACGCAGGACAAGTGGTAGAAACGGGTCCAGCCGAAGAGATTTTCTCAACGCCGAAACATCCTTATACCCAAGCCTTGTTGCGCTCATTACCGGAGTCGTCTGCAGGCAAAGAGCGTTTAGACGCCTTACCAGGAGTGGTACCAGGAGCGTTTGACCGACCGATTGGTTGTTTGCTAAACCCGCGTTGCCCTTATGCGACTGAGCGTTGTCAAAACGAACAGCCTGCAATGCAGGGAGAAGGAATGCGTCAAGTGCGATGCTTTACACCACTGGATGAAAGCGGGAGACCAAGCGCATGAGTGATAGCATTATGAAAGCAGCGGCTTTAGATGCTGCTCCAGTAGAAGAAACTACCCAAGAATCGGTATTGGCAGTGAATGGTGTTAAAAAACACTACCACGTAAAAGCCGGTATGTTTAAACCAGACGCTACGGTTAAAGCCTTAGATGGTGTGAGCTTTAAGTTAGAGAAGGGTAAGACTCTGGCGGTAGTAGGGGAGTCCGGTTGTGGTAAATCGACCCTAGCTCGGGTATTAACTATGATCGAAACGCCCACCGCAGGTGAGTTGTGTTTTGATGGCGAAGACATTCTGAGCTTGGGTAAAGATGCGGCTAAGGCGCTGCGTCAAAAAATCCAAATCATCTTCCAAAACCCATACGGTTCGTTAAATCCGCGTAAAAAAGTAGGCTCAATTCTCGAAGAGCCTTTGGTGATTAACAGCGATATGAGCAAGGCCGAGCGAAAGCAAAAAGCCTTAGCCATGTTAGCCAAAGTGGGTTTGCGCCCCGAGCATTACGATCGCTACCCACACATGTTCTCCGGTGGTCAGCGTCAACGTATCGCTATTGCACGCGGTTTAATGCTCGACCCTAAGGTTGTGGTAGCCGATGAGCCAGTATCGGCGCTAGACGTGTCTGTGCAAGCTCAGGTACTAAACCTGATGATGGACCTGCAAGATGAAATGGGCTTAAGCTACATTTTCATTTCGCACGATTTATCAGTAGTAGAGCATATTGCCGATGAAGTGATGGTGATGTATTTAGGTAAGGCGGTTGAATACGCGTCTTGTGAGGAGCTGTTTGCTAACCCTAAACATCCTTATACCCAAGCGCTTTTATCGAGCACTCCTCGCTTAGATCCTAGCCATCGTCGTGAGAAAATTAAGCTAGAAGGTGAACTGCCTTCCCCGCTTAATCCTCCAAAAGGTTGTGCTTTCCATGCGCGTTGTCGTTATGCCAATGAGCGATGCGATAAAGAGCAACCCGTTTTAGTTAGTGAAGCTAATGCGCAAGTTGCATGTTTTGCTCGAGAAGAAGGGCGAATCGCTTAACTAGCATGCTATCCAATCAAAAAGCGGGCTTGTCCCGCTTTTTTTATTGCGCCATCACGTGTAAGTTAGCAGCATTAATCGTTTTAAGGTTCAAGACGTTGGCGTTGTTAGGAAAGTTGAAAATTAAATCCCTGCCTTTTACTTTGTTGTTGCTTATAAGCCTTGGCGCTTGGCAATCAGCTAAGGCGAATACTTTGGTTTGGGGAACCGCTTTTCACGCCGAGCCGCAGCAACTTGTTGATGAACTGGATGCAAATAGTAACTTTATTAATCACTTGTTGTTTGACCCCTTGTTTCTTTTGGATCAACAAGGGCGTATTGCGCCGCGCTTAGTTACCAAGTGGAAAATTATCTCACCAACTCAAATCCAATTTGAATTACGTAGTGACGTAGTGTTTCACTCTGGTAATCCACTTACTGCGGAAGATGTAGAGTGGACCTTCCAACAAGTTTCTCAGCAAGCGCATTTACATGCTTTGTTTGCGCCTATTAAAAGTCTCAAGGCGCTCAATACCCTGCAGTTTGAAGTTCGCACTTATCGGCCTTTTTCAGAGTTGATTCAACGCTTAAGTTTTATTTTCCCAGCGGATAAGCAGTTTTACACCGCTGAAGAAAACTTAAACTCACCAACTGCAGTATCGGGAACAGGGCCTTTTAAAGTGAGCCGTTATGTGCCGGGTATAGTTACCGAGTTTGAGATTCATGAACCCTATTGGCGCACCAATCGCAGTAACGTAAGTTTGATTAAAGTGGTGCCGATTAAACAAGCTGAGATGCGCATGGCTAGCTTGTTTTCTCGCGATGTAGATATCGTTGATCACGTGCCAGAGAACTACGTAGAGCTGCTCAACAAAGATAAGCAATTGTCGGTCATTCAAACTGAAGGGCTAAAGTGGTTAGCTATTGAATTGAATCAGCGCAACCCTGCCTTAGATAATCGGCGGGTTCGCCAAGCTTTAAATCTCGCCATAGACAATATTCGTTTGGCCGAAGTCTTAGGGCCTTACGCCTTAGCGTCTACCCAGCTAAGTATTCCCGGGCAAGCCAGTTACAATGCTGATCTATTGCCGCGTTATAATTTGCTGTTGGCTCACCAACTATTGCAGCAAGCTGGATATGAAAAAGGCTTTAAACTTACCATGGCGGTGCCAGAGTCATTATTTGGTGACCAATCTAAAGTGGTTTCTCAACTGGTGTCTATGCTGGACCGAGTGAATATTTCCTTGCAGCCGCAATGGTTAAACGAGCAAGACTACCAGTTAGCGCTGGATAGCTGTTCAAGTGACTTAGTGTTAACACGCAGGCAAGGTGATGCGGGCAATGTATTGTCGATTGCGCGGGCAATGTTTCTCAGTGAAGGTGAGCCAATTACCGATGAGGGTGGGCCGTGTAAGGCCTATCAAAATGACAAAATTAGCCAACTTATTCTGGCCGGTGAGCAAGAGTTAGATGAGGAAAAACGGATTAAGATTATTCAGTATCTAGAGCAGCAAATCTATCAAGAAGCGGTATTTGTGCCTTTATACTGGCAGCGAAAAGTTTGGGCATTGAACCAGCGGATTGATATTAAGAATATGAATCGGGCTAGTCCATTCCCATTGTTTGAGCAGCTACAGGTACTCGAATAGCCGCTTAAGCTTGGCAGAAGTTTTCGATTTTATGCTGAATACCTTTGCTATCTAAACCCAGTAAGTCATAGATTTGCTCTTGGCTACCTTGCTCCACAAAGTTGTCGGGTAGGCCAATGTTCAAAACTTTTACTTGGTTAAGCTGCTGAGCAAACAAAAACTCGTTTACAGCAGAGCCAGCACCGCCTTGTATGGCATTTTCTTCTAGGGTCACTAGCACATCGTGCTCAGCTGCTAAGGCTTTGATACAAGCTTCATCTAGAGGCTTAACAAAGCGCATGTCAACCAAGGTTGCATCTAGTTGCTCAGCTACTGGTGCAGCTTTACACAGTAAACTACCAAAGTTAAGAATGGCGACTTTCTTCCCTTCTCGAATGACTCTAGCTTTACCAATTTCCATAGCGGTCATTTCGCTATTTACTGGAGTATTGTCGGCACCACCACGCGGGTAGCGAACCGCTGCCGGGCCTTGATGAAGGTGGCCGGTGTATAGCATTTGACGGCATTCATCTTCATTGGCTGGTGCCATAATCACTAAGTTTGGCACGGTACGTAAGTAACTTAAGTCAAAGGCACCTTGGTGAGTAGGGCCATCGGCACCCACAATACCAGCGCGGTCAATGGCAAATAAAACCGGCAGGTTTTGAATCGCCACATCGTGAATTAATTGATCGTAGGCACGCTGCAAAAAGGTACTGTAAATGGCAACTACTGGCTGGTAGCCTGCAATGGCTAAGCCTACTGCAAAGGTTACCGCGTGCTGTTCGGCAATAGCCACATCGAAGTATTGCTCTGGAAACTCTTTAGAAAAGCGCACCATGCCTGAGCCTTCACGCATGGCTGGAGTAATGCCCATCAGCTTTTTGTCTTTGGCTGCCATATCGCATAGCCAGTCACCAAAAACTTTAGAGAAGGTAGGGGCGGCGCCTTTGCTTTTAGGCAAGTTGTCTTGGCTCGGGTCAAATTTAGGCACTCCGTGATAGCCAATGGGATCTTGCTCAGCAGGCAGGTAGCCTTTGCCTTTTTTAGTCATCACATGCAAAATTTGCGGACCTTTTAGGTCGCGCATATTGCTTAGCGTGCGCACTAAGCCTTTTACATCATGACCATCAATTGGGCCAATATAATTAAAACCAAACTCTTCAAATAAGGTGCCTGGTACTACCATGCCTTTAAGGTGTTCTTCGGCGCGACGCGCTAATTCCTTAATGGGGGGCATACCGCTCAGTACTTTTTTACCACCTTCACGTAGCGACGAGTACAAAGAGCCAGAAAGAATATTGGCTAAAGAGTTGTTCAGTGCGCCAACGTTCTCAGAAATCGACATCTCGTTGTCATTAAGAATCACTAACATGTCGTTGTGAATCGCACCTGCATGGTTTAGCGCTTCAAAGGCCATGCCTGCGGTCATTGCGCCATCACCGATAATTGCCACTACTTTACGGCCTTGCTGTTCTTTTTCTGCAGCTATTGCCATGCCTAAGGCGGCACCAATAGAAGTGCTTGAATGGCCTACGCTGAGTACATCGTATTCACTCTCGCCACGCCATGGGAAAGGATGTAAGCCTTTAAACTGGCGAATGGTCGACATTTTTTCACGGCGACCAGTTAAAATTTTGTGCGGATAAGCTTGGTGGCCTACGTCCCAAACCAGTTTATCGAATGGGGTGTTATATACGTAATGCAAGGCTACGGTGAGCTCAACAGCACCCAAACCTGATGCTAAATGGCCACTCGATTGGCTGACACTGTTAAGAAGGTATTGGCGAAGTTCATCACACAGCTCTGGTAGCTGTTGCTGCTCTAACTGGCGAAGTTGCGGAGGCAAGTCAGCCAGAGCAAGTGTAGGGTAATCTTTAATATTCAGTGTCATATAAAATGCTTATCATTATTCTTATTGTTGACGACTAGTTGTTTCGATGTACGACATAATCAGCTAATAAGGCTAGCAACTCACTATTGTAAGGCAAACTCTCTAAGGCTTGAAGTGCTTCTTCACCTAGTTTTTCTGCTTTGTCTATGGCGCCTTGTAGGCCCAGTAAACTAGGGTAAGTGCTTTTATTTAGGGCCTGATCTGAGCCCTGTGGCTTACCTAAAGTGTCGGTATCACTAATTATATCTAAAATGTCATCACGAACTTGAAAGGCTAAGCCTAATGCATCTGCATAACGAGCTAAAGCCTGCTGCTCATTTGCTTGATCAATGTTGCCACAAACCGCACCTAACATTACCGCTGCTTTGATAATGGCACCGGTTTTATGTTGGTGCACTTTTTCTAGCTGCTCAAGGCTAACCTGTTGGTTGGTAGCTGCAATATCTAATGCCTGACCACCACACATACCGTTATAACCGGCCGCTTGGCTTAGTATTTTTAACATCGCCACTTTTTGGGCATCGCTAGCGGGGGCTTCGGCAATTAAGCTAAAGGCGAGGCTTTGTAAGGCGTCTCCCGCTAATATAGCGGTGGCCTCATCAAACGCGATATGGCAGGTAGGTTGACCACGGCGCAGCTCATCATCATCCATGGCGGGTAAGTCATCATGAATCAACGAATAGGCGTGAATGCACTCTACCGCCGCCGCCGCTGCATTAAGCATATCTTTGGGCGCATTGTTTAATTGCCCTACCAAATAAACTAACAACGGGCGAACTCGCTTACCGCCTAGCAGTAGGCCGTGACGCATGGCTGCCAGTAGCTTTGGGTCATTAACAACTTGATTGGCTAAAACACTGTCTAAATGGGTGTTTATTTGGGATTGGTAGTCAGCAATGGTGCTAGCTAAACTAGAATTCACTCAGAAGGCTCCTGCACTAAAGGTTCTAGTGAATCGCCATTTGGCCCTTGGCGAAGTATTTCTACTTGTTGTTGAGCTTGTTGCAGTTTTGCTTGGCCAGCATTGGCTAAACTGATACCACGTTCAAATTGCTTAAGAGAATCTTCGAGGCTTAGCTCACCTTGTTCAAGCTGTTGAACAATGTCTTCAAGTTCATTTAAGGTTTCTTCAAACTTCATCTTTTCTGGTTTTTTTGCAACCATGCTAGAGCCTCTATCAAGCGTATTCTGGCGCAAAGTTACCTTAGCCGTATGGGTAGGTCAAACTTGCGACTCAAGTATTTTAATATTGGCCGATAAATATAGAAGAGCTTGGTAGGTCAAGATATTGAAATGAGAACACAAAATTACCTTCGATTCTGTTTTGCGAGTAGACTAGTATTAGTTTAATTAGAATCTCTAGGCTACAGGTTAAAAGGAAAAAGCAGTGGATTTAGCAACGCTGATTGGGATTATCGGCGCCTTCGCCTTTGTTGTTATGGCGATGGTGATGGGTGGCGGAATTGAGATTTTTATCGACATTCCCTCGGTACTAATTGTTTTTTGTGGCTCCTTGTTTGTTGTATTGATGAAATACAACCTAGGTCAGTTTTTGGGAGCGATTAAAATTGCGGCTAAGGCTTTTATGTTTAAAGCCGATAAGCCCGATGATCTTATCGAACGCTCTGTAGAAATGGCCGACGCCGCCCGTAAAGGTGGCTTTTTGGCCCTAGAAGAAGCCGAGATCACCAACCCCTTTATGCAAAAAGGCATTGATATGCTGGTGGATGGCCACGACGCAGACGTAGTGCGCGCCACTATGGAAAAGGATATCTTGCTTACCTCGGAGCGCCATGAATTTGGAGCTGGTATTTTCAAGGCCTTAGGTGACGTAGCACCAGCCATGGGGATGATTGGTACCTTGATTGGTCTGGTAGCCATGTTATCGAACATGGATGACCCAAAATCCATTGGTCCTGCCATGGCGGTAGCTTTGTTGACTACTTTGTATGGTGCAATTCTTGCCAACATGGTGGCCATTCCTATTAGCGAAAAACTGCTGTTGCGTGCTGGCGAAGAAAAACTTAATCGCAGTTTGATTCTAGATGCAGTTTTGGGCATTCAAGATGGCCAGAACCCACGGGTGATTGAAGGCGTGTTGAAAAACTACTTGCCAGAAGGCAAGCGCTCACTAGGCACAACAGACGAGTAGGTAGCGCAGTATGGAAGAACCTTGCAAGTGCCCCCCCGAAGGACTGCCCGCATGGATGGGCACCTTCGCCGATCTCATGTCTCTGTTGATGTGCTTCTTTGTATTGCTGTTGGCCTTCTCGGAAATGGACGTATTAAAGTTTAAGCAAATTGCCGGTTCAATGAAGTACGCCTTCGGTGTGCAAAACCTACTGGAAGTAAAAGACATTCCAAAAGGGACCTCGGTGATTGCGCAAGAGTTTAGACCTGGCCGTCCTGAGCCAACACCTATTGAAACCATCATGCAGCAAACCATTGATATGACTCAGGCTAAGCTTGAGTTTCATGATGGTGAAGAAGCCGACGCCGGTGGTCAGCAAAAAGCGGCTGGTCAGCAAACCGGTGGCCGAGCTTCTGCAACTCAAGCGCAGTCTTCACAAAGCCAATCAGAAACCCAAGCCCAACAAAATGAAACGGCTAAGCGAATTGCCCAGCAACTTCGCGATCAGATTGAAGATGGCGCTATTGAAGTGGAGTCACTTGGTCAGCAAATAATTATTCGGGTGCGAGAAAAAGGCGCCTTCCCTTCAGGCTCCGCCTTCTTACAACCTAAGTTTCGTCCGGTTATTCGCCGTGTCGGTGAGGTGATTAAAGACATTCCTGGCATTGTTACCGTGTCTGGCCATACCGATAACCAGCAAGCAGAGTCAGAGCTATACCGTTCTAACTGGGATCTATCCAGCCAGCGCGCCGTGTCGGTGGCTCATGAGTTGATTAAAGTACGCGGCTTTGCTGAAGAACGACTTGTTGTGAGCGGCTTAGCCGATACTCAACCGCTATTGAAAAACAACACCCTTGAGAACCGTCGGCGTAATCGCCGGGTAGAAATTGGCATTATGCAAGGTAAGGCCTCTCAATCTGGTGAAATTGCCGTATCTGGAGAAGAGTAAATAAACCAGCTCGCTTAACTCTGTTAAGCGAGCTTAGCTTCCTTTCTACTTCACTTCCTTCTTTTTTCATTTGATAAATAAGCACCAAAGCGAGCTAAACTAAACAGTATTGGCTCACCGCCTTAACTCGCGGTATAATTCGCGCCCAAATTTATCAAGGCCCTTGAGTTATGAAGTTCATCGTTAAACTATTTCCAGAAATTGCCATGAAGAGTAAGCCGGTTCGTAAGCGCTTCAGTAAAATTCTTCAAAGCAATATTCGTAATGTAATTAGTCCAATCGATGAAACTATTCGAGTGCGTTTAGACTGGGACCGCATGGTGGTTACTTCGCGTAACGACAGCGAAGAAAATCGCGAAGCGGTGATTCAAGCGCTTTCTTCAACACCTGGTATCGTGCACTTCTTAGAAGTAAAACAGCATAGCTATACCGATTTGCATAACATTTATGAACTAACTTTTGATGCTTGGAAAGATCGTTTAGAAGGCAAAACCTTTTGTGTAAGAGTTAAACGCAGCGGTAAACATGATTTCTCTTCTATTGAGGTAGAGCGTTATGTAGGTGGAGGCTTAAACCAACATTGTGAAAGCAATGGGGTGCGTTTAAAAAATCCTGATGTAACGGTGAAAATCGAGATTGCTGACGACGTAATGTATTTGGTGCAAGAGAAGCATCCTGGTTTAGGCGGCTTCCCTATCGCCACCCAAGAAAGTGTATTGTCGCTTATTTCTGGCGGTTTTGACTCGGGCGTGTCGAGTTATCAACTCATCAAGCGTGGCGCTAAAGTACACTATTGTTTCTTTAATCTAGGTGGCCGAGCTCATGAATTGGGCGTGAAGCAAGTGGCGCATCACCTATGGAAGCGCTTTGGCTCATCACACCGCGTTAAATTTGTAGCAATCGACTTTGACCCAGTCGTCAACGAAATCCTTGAGAACGTTGATAACGGCCAAATGGGCGTGGTACTCAAGCGTATGATGGTGCGAGCAGCCTCTAAAGTAGCGCAGCAGCTGGATATTCCTGCATTAGTAACCGGAGAAGCAGTAGGGCAGGTCTCTAGTCAAACTTTGGTTAACTTAAGCATGATTGACCGAGTCTCAGAAACCCTGATTCTGCGCCCGCTAATTGCCACCGACAAACAAGACATTATTGATACGGCTAAACATATCGGCACTAATGATTTTGCCGAAACTATGCCGGAATACTGTGGCGTTATTTCTAATAAACCTACAGTGAAAGCGGTTGAGTCGAAATTACTTGCTGAAGAGCAAAATTTCGATTTCGCAATACTCGATAAAGTAGTCGAAGACTGCCGTATTACTGATATTCGCGACGTGACTAAAGAAGCTGACGAACAAGTGACCGAAGTCGCTAGCGAAGAAGAGTTAGCGAAAGACAAAGAAGCAGTAGTATTAGATATTCGCTCGATAGAAGAACAGGAGCAACAACCTTTCTCTATTGACGGTGTTGAAGTGAAGCATATTCCATTCTTTAAACTATCAACCCAGTTTGGCGATTTAGACCAATCTAAGCACTACATGCTGTATTGTGACCGCGGAGTAATGAGTAAATTGCAGGCTTTGTATTTGCAAGATGCTGGCTTCAAAAATGTCGGTGTTTATAGTAACAAATAAGCATGAATAGAGCCGGCGAAAGTCGGCTTTTTTTATAGGGCTTATTACGCAAACTTATTAAAAAATATGCCTTTTCTACCCACTTAGCATTTTTGCAAGCTTTTACTGATGACCCGCTCAAACCCTGCGTCTTGTCACACCCTTTGCTGCTGGGTGGTATAAACTTAAATTAGGTTTTAGCATAAAGGGGTAGATGTATGAGCGATCTATTTTTAGTTACTGCCACCGGGGAAGATAAACCCGGTACATTAAATCGCTTGGCCGATATTACCCACTCTCATCAAGGAAAGTGGTTAAGTAGTCGGGTTGTAAATTTAGATGGGCAAGTGGCTTGTATCTTCAAAGTGCAGGTTCCACAAAAAAACACTCAGGCCTTGCAGCAAGCGCTGCTCGCGGTAGACGACTTAAACTTAAGCATTAACGGCTGCAAACCCGCTCACTTATCTCAAAGTGAGTCATTAAGTTTGGTGATTGATGCAGAAGATCGCCCTGGCCTAATTAACGACATAACCCGTTTGCTGGTGGGACATGGGGTTAATGTTAATAAGCTTGAATGTCATCGAATGAGCGTGCCCGAAGCTGGCGGCAGTGTATTTACTGCTGAACTTGATCTCATGGTGCCAGACAGTGAAAACACCGCTGGGATTATTGCCGAGATTGAAGGTTTGCAAGCTCAGATGGTGGTAAACCAAGTTCACTAGAATAAACTGTAAACAGCAAAAAAGGGCAGCAGGCTGCCCTTTTTTAGTGAGTAACGAACGGTGAAGTCGCTATTTAAGATTAAATTCCTTCACTGCATTAAGAATGCTTCGAATACTGTATTGACCAATAAACTTGCCATTTTGCACCACCGGCATTCTGCGGCGTTTTTCTTTAATCAACTTTTCCGCTACGGCTAGAATATCCATGTCGGTGCCGATGATATCCACTTCCTCGGTCATGTAATCTGCTACTGAGCCGCCAATCTCTCCGTGATATGTACCTTTTAGAATTGCCTGTAAGCAATCAATTTCAGAAATAACACCCACGACTTCGCGTCGCTCGTTGATGACGGTTGCGCCAGAAACCTTGGCGGTAAGCATGATGTCGATAGCTTCAAATAATGAGTTTGAAGGGGTAACCGTAACCGGATTTTTGGTCATGTAGTCAATTGCACGAATAGAGGTTAACGGCATACTTTCTTCCTTAAAATTGCAGGGTTTCTTTAAGATATGAATAAAAAAAACGCTTTTTGTCCAGTTGTTTGTATAAAAAACTAGTGCGAGTTACAAAAAACAGGGTGACTTTGAATTAATTGTAGTTGTAATGTTGCTCAATAGTCGTATTTTTTGTGGGTAATTAGATTAATAGGTACTTGGCCACTCTAATTGTTCAGCTTAAGCTAACTACTACCTTGGTCTAGCGATGTAAATTGTGTGAACAATGAATACTTTAGTCTTAGCCGATACACGTTACACTTGAGTTTATTTGCTTAAGTTCAGCCAAAGAGATCCCGCTAATGAGTCAACGCAAGCTGCATGATTTGTTTTCGCCAAAGTCTATCGCGGTTATTGGCGCATCTAATCGTGCCTCACGCCCTGGCAATGTGGTAATGAAAAACCTGATGAGTGCTGGTTTTAATGGCCCCGTGATGCCGGTTAGCCCTAAATATAAAGCGGTGTTAGGTGTATTGGCTTATCCAAGTATTGAGAAGCTCCCTCAGCGCCCAGATCTCGCCATTATTTGTGTTAACGCTAGCCGCTTGCCTGAGGTGGTGGAAAAGCTCGGCCAATTTGGCTGTAAGGCGGCGATTATTACTGCCGGTGGCTTAGATATTACCTTGGAAGGGCAAGAGCAAAGCGTTGCAGAGCAGGTTCTGGCCTTTGGCCAGCGCTATGGCATGCGTATTCTAGGGCCAAACAGTTTGGGCTTAATGCTGCCTAACATAGGCTTAAATGCTTCCTTTGCTCATGCTAATAGTCAGCCCGGAAAAATTGCCTTTGTCTCGCAATCTGCTGCTGTGTGCACAACGGTATTAGATTGGGCAAATAACAAGGGCATTGGCTTCTCTTCTTTTATCTCGTTGGGGGATGCCTTAGATATCGACTTTGGCGAGCTGCTGGACTTCTTAGCCAGAGATGCCAAAACCCAAGTGATTATGCTGTATATTGACTCAGTGAAAGATACCCAGCGCTTTATGTCGGCTGCTCGAGCTGCCTCGCGTAACAAAGCCATATTAGTGATTAAATCCGGTCGCAGCCGCTTAGGCGCGCAAGCCGCAGCGTTGCATACTGGCGGATTAGTGGGTAACGATGCGGTATACGATGCAGCCTTTAAGCGCGCTGGTATGTTGCGCGTGAAAGATCTCCACGAGTTATTTGCGGCGGTAGAAACGCTAACTTACGCCAACCCTCTGCAAGGTGAACGCCTAGCCATACTAAGTAATGGCGGTGGCCCAGCTGTGTTAGCGGTAGATGCCTTGATGGAGCGCGGGGGGAAACTGGCAGAGTTCTCTCAAGAAACCCTAGCTAAGCTCTCCGAGGTGCTACCCAGTGCTTGGTCAGGGCAAAACCCCTTGGATATTGTCGGCGATGCGGATCCAAGTCGTTACGCTAAAGCCTTAGACATTGTTGCCAGCTCCGGCGAAGCCGACGCATTGCTATTAATGCATGCACCTTCGGCCTTAGCTGGCGCCGAGTCTACTGCCGACGCCTTAATCAATGTGATAAAGCAAGACAGCAAGGCGCGCCGTTTAAATATTCTTACCAACTGGATGGGCGAAGAAACTGCCTATTCAGGCCGATTGGCTTTCACCAAAGCGGGTATTCCCACTTACCGTACCCCCGAGGGGGCAGTGGGAGCATTTATGCATATGGTGGAGTTTCGCCGTAACCAAAAACTATTGTCGGAAACCCCCAGCACTACCGATAGAACCTTAGTTGATCAATCAGCCAAGCAAGTGCTCCAGCAAGCGATTGCTAAAGACATACTTGTGCTGGAAACTCATGATGCCAAGCCCTTGTTGCATGCCTATGGCTTGCAGACTATCGATACCTGGTTTGTGCATAACGTAGAAGAAGCCATCAGCTGTGCCGACAAAATTGGCTACCCGGTAGCCTTAAAAATTCAGTCGCCCGATATACTGCACAAATCTGATGTGCATGGGGTGAGCTTAAATATTAATAACCAGCATGAGCTAGAAATAGCTGCAGAATCGATGCTCGACCGGGTCAAGCAAGCCTATCCACAAGCCAAGGTTGAAGGCATGATCCTGCAACGAATGGCCTTAACTGCTGGCGCACAAGAGCTGCGTGTGGCAGTAATTAATGACCCAGTATTTGGCCCTGCTATTTTCTTGGGCGAAGGCGGCTCTGAGTGGGACGAAACCCAAGATGCAGCGGTGGCCCTGCCGCCACTTAATATGAGTTTGGCGCGTTATTTAGTTATTTCGGCACTTAAAGCTGAAAAAATACGAGACAGGCGCTTACCTAACGGATTAAAAATGCAGGCGCTCTGTACCATGCTAACCCGGCTATCAAACTTGATTATCGATTGCCCAGAGATTGCCCGCTTAGATCTTAATCCGGTGCTGGCCGCTGGCGATAACATAACCTTGCTTGACGTGAATATGCGTTTGCAAAAAACCGATCAGCGCTCAAGCCAGCGTCTTGCTATTCGCCCTTATCCCAAAGAGCTGGAAGAATATTGCCAGACTAAAAGTGGCACAAAGGTATTGCTTCGCCCAATTTTGCCAGAAGACGAGCCTAACCACTTAGCCTTCGATTCATCACTTACCGAAGAAGATCGCTACAAGCGTTACTTTGGCGCGCGTGGGCAAATGACCCATGAAGAAATGGCTTTGCTCACTCAGATTGATTACGCCAGAGAAATGGCCTTTATTGCGGTGGATGAGCAAGCCGAAGACGACCGGATGATACTAGGAGTAGTGCGCGCCAGCATCGATCCCGACAACTTAGATGCCGAGTTTGCCATGGTGGTGAGAAGCGATTTGCAAGGCCAAGGTTTAGGTAAACACTTGCTGCAAAAGATGATTCGCTACTATCAACAAATGGGCACCCAAACCTTAAGTGGCATGACCATGATCCAAAACCGTGGCATGGCGGGTTTAGCCAAACACCTTGGTTTTAAAGTGAAGTTTGAATTGGAAGATGGGGTCATTGAAATGCAGCTTGAGCTACAAAACAATCCCCCAGCAGAGGCTAGGGTCTGTTGATCTTTGGTGTTGAAATTTTGTTCGAGATAAGCGGGCTTTAATCGCGGCGGGCACTTAGAAGCCTAGTGGGCTAAGCAAGAAGTGCTTAACAAAGAGTAAAGTTCGCTTATCCGAACCTTTCGGGCAGCATTTCTTAGCCATTTATTCAGCGTTAGCGAGTGATTATTAAGCCCACTTAACTGCACACTCACTGCCTTGCCTAAATGGCTAATAAATAACTGCAAAAACCATCAGCAAAGATCAACAGACTGCTAGTTAGCAGCTTTTTAGTTATTGGCTTGCACTAACAAATTGTTGCATCACAGCGCAGTTAGCATTAATGCGCTGGTCAAAATCTTCTAGTGCTGGGGTTTCGCTGCACGCGCCGCGTTTAGCGCCAATACGCACTAAGCAAGATTCAAAGGAGCTGTCGTAATGGTTGTGAATCAAACCATTGTCCAGTGGGCAACCGTCAATGCTGTTGTCCTCAGCCACCTTAAAGTACTGCGCCAAACTATCTCGCAAACCTTGGCTAAAAGGCCCTGCATCTTGCTCTGGTTCAAAAGAATACACATAGCAGTGGTGTTGCAATACATCTTCGTGGCAGGTCAGTATGCCGTCACTGCTTAGTGCTTTTAGCAGCGCTTGTTGCTTAATAAGCAGCTTACCTTCTTTAGAGCTTTCTTCGGTTTCAAGCGCAGTGCCATCGGTTACTCCAAAACCGCGATTGGGGTTTTCGCCATATTGGTTAAAGCGATGTCCGGCTTTAAATCCAGTAGGGTTTACTAGCGGCAATAGGCTTAGGTTTACAGATAGAAATACATCATTGTTAAGCTGACTAAGAAACTTTAGCATTCCCCATGGTCCAGCTGCTTCTTCGCCATGAAAGCCCGCGCTAATAAGAATATTTGGTAAATGTTGCTTGGACGCCGCAGAGCGATATAAATCAACAGGGTAGCTTTCAATTTTACCAAGTGTTTGCTGTCGCATGCCTAAACGCTGCATTTGTTCATGAAGTAATGAATAGAATCTATCAATGTCATTGCTGGCACAGCCAAACTGCTGGGACTGCCAATGAAACTGTTGGAATGAAGAACGGCTCAAAACCTAAGCTCCTGCATGGTTAAGTGATTGCTTAAACGAACACTACCAGTACTTTTGCTTAGGCTCTAGTCTTGCGCGGTATTTACTTGTTTTTCTAAAAGGAATTAGCGCCTTAGCTTAAGTGTTTAATCGTCGTCATCGTCGGGGTGAAGGCTTACTACCTCCGCGAGTTCTTGTTGAAACAACTCGGCAATAGCGTGATGTTTTTCGTTCAAGTAGAAGTAGCTGGTTATGGTAATGAAGGGTTCATTAAAGCAAGGTTTTATTAGCGTCTGGTCGGTTTCATCAAGCAAAAACTCTACGGAGCGTTTGGTTGCTGGGAAATAATCTGCGCGGCCGCGGCGAAGCATTTCCACCATTATGTGCGGAGTAGCTACTTTCTCAAACCCCATTTCTGATAATTGATAAAAGATATCAAAGTAGGGTATTCCATTTAAACCTACCGGCTTAAAGTTACTTAGCTGGTTTGGGTCATTCACGCAGTTTTGGTCGTGCGGAACCCAAATCCATAATGATGAGCTCTCGATGGGCACATCTATTTTTATCATGTGGCTGGAATCACGAGTAGCAATTTCGTAGGGGAAAGCCTCGCCGTCTAACTCACCATTTTGCACTAAGCGGTGGGCGCGCGCTTCCGGCAGAGGGATAAGTTCCAGCTCAATATCTATTTGCGCGGCGGCTTCTACCAAATAATCTAAACCGGGCTCATCTTCGCCGGAGTCAAGGTCGTAGTCGAGCACGGCTACTTTCATCAATGCCGCTGCATTAATGAAAAAAGGTGTGAACAAAAAGCTTAGTATTAACAATCGAGTTGGCATTATTACTCAAGCGTTTTATTGGCTTAAGCAAAGTATAGAGGGCATTTTAATAACGCTGGTTGTTATTTGATCATTTTGTGCTTAATGCCTAAAAATACTCCGAAATGGCTAGGTAGTGCTGTCGAATATGTTCAATCAGCAATTTGATTTTTTTCGGTTGCTGGCGGGTAAAAGGGTACATGGCGTAAATGCCTAGCACCTTTGCGGCTTGGCCTGTTAGTACTTCATGTAAGTCTTGTTTGGCTAAATCTTGGTACACCAAACAACGAGGCACATAAATTAAACCATACCCTGCTAATGCGGTTTTGCGTAATGCCCGTGCGTTATTGGTGCTAAAGCCACTGTTAATGCGAATGGCTTGAGTGGTCTCTTTCACTTTAAATAACCAGTCTTCCGCGCCACCTTCCTGATAGCTATAACTTAGGCAGCGATGTTGTTTAAGCTCATCTGGGGCTTTGGGAGTGCCATGCTTTTTTAAGTAAGCTGGGCTGGCTACCACCACCCAATGCGAGTCGATAATATGCCTGGCAATTAACGATGAGTCAGGCAAGCTACCGGTGCGAATCACCAAATCAAATCCATCTTCTAGCAAGTCTACAAAGCGATTATCCATCGACATCTCAATGCTAATTTCTGGGTGTTGTTCGCTAAATGCTGCTAAGGCTTCGGCAAGCAGCAGCTCCCCCGAGATAGTTGGCACACTAATGCGGATCTTGCCGCTTAGGCTTTCGCCATATTCGCCTACTTCGGCAAAGGCTTCTTGTGCACTAAGCGCAATGTGTTTGGCTTGGTTATATAGTGCTTGGCCGGCCTCGGTGAGCGAAAGCTTTCGGGTAGTGCGATAGAGCAGTTGTACCGCCAGTTGCTGCTCTAAACGAGCCACGCGCTTGCTCACTACCGAATTGGTTAACTCACGCTGTTCTGCAACCCGAGAGAACGAGCCTTGCTCAACCACGTCGGCAAATAAAATCAAATCATCTACATTTGGCATTTTTTGGAAATAATTAATTTCTTTGTTTCTATATATGGATAAATCACCAAAGTGTAAAGTAAATGTTAATTAAAAGTGTGGTTTTAGCTAAGGCTTGCTTGGTACTTCACGGTTTACTTGCACTAAGGTCTGATTTCCGCTGGAGCAGGATTAACTAAAATCAAAGCTGAAATGCTAAACCTTGTTTTATAGCTGGTTGTTTATTAGTAAGGGAAAGGGATGAGTGAAACGGGATTAAGGATATACCCCAGCAAACCCAGTAAGGTGTATTTTTACGCAACTTGTTTGCTAGACCTGCTCGATCCCGATGGTGGCCTTGCCGCCATAGAACTAATTGAACGAGAAGGGGTAGAGGTTATTTGGGTAGAAAAACAAAGCTGCTGTGGCCAACCTGCCTATACCTCTGGCTACCAAGAACAAGCAAAAACCGTTGCCTTAAGCCAAATGGGGCTATTTCCGAAAGATTATCCAATAGTCGTGATGTCGGGTTCTTGTGCCGGAATGATGTTTAAACACTATCCCCACTTATTTGCTAATGATGATATTTACGCCGACCAAGCGGAAGCATTTGCTGAACGAGTTTTTGAGTTTAGCGAATTTTTAGCCCATATTTGCCGGGCAAAATTACACGACCAAGGGCCCTTAACCTCGGTTGTGTTACACACCTCATGCAGCGGGCGAAGAGAGTTGGGGATCCATGCCAGCTCGCAGGCTTTGCTGTCACAGCTAGATAAAGTAGAACTTAAAAAAGCCGAATACGAAAGCGAATGTTGTGGTTTTGGCGGCAGCTTCTCACTGCGCCATAGTGAGATAAGCCAAGCCATGGTGGAAGACAAAGCAAGGCATTTGCAAGGCTCTGGTGCCAGTTATTTAGTTAGTGCCGATTGGGGCTGCTTAGCTAACATTAATGGGCATTTGGCCTATAGAGGAGAAGCCAGTCGCTTTAATGGCCAGCACCTCGCGAGCTTTTTATGGCAACGCACCAAGGGAGCTAAAGCATGAGTGTACAGCATTACCAAGCTAGCCAGTTTAAACAACAAGCTAGCGATGCCTTAGCCAATCAAACCTTACGCAGTAACTTTCGCGGTGCTATGGATTATTTGCAACAAAAGCGCAAAGATGCCTTTAGCGACCCGCAAGAGCTCGCACAATTGCGTGAACACGCTGAGAACATTCGCCAACGCTGTTTAAGCAAGTTACCGCAGCTACTAGAGCAGTTAGAGAAAAACTGCCAAGCTAATGGCATACAAGTGCATTGGGCCGAAGATGCCAAGCAAGCTCAACAGCTAATTGCCGAATTAATTCAAAGCCAAGGCGCTACTAAAGTCGTTAAGGGCAAATCCATGGTGACCGAGGAGATCGAGCTTAACCAACACCTAGAAGGCCTTGGCATTGAATGTGTAGAGAGCGATATGGGTGAGTACATTGTGCAGCTGGCCAAAGAAACGCCCTCTCACATTATTATGCCGGCCATTCACAAAAATAAGCAGCAAGTAGCCGATTTATTTCAGCAACATATTAAAGACTTCGATTACACCTTATCGGTAGACAAGCTAATCCAAACCGGCCGCGAGGCCTTGCGCACCAAGTTTAAGCAAGCAGAGGTGGGCATATCTGGGGTGAACTTTGCGGTGGCTGAAACGGGCACCTTATGTTTGGTTGAAAATGAAGGTAATGGCCGCATGACCACTACCGTGCCACCAGTGCATATTGCGGTTACTGGTATTGAGAAGGTGGTGGAGTTTTTAAGTGATGTGCCACCATTATTTAGCATTTTAACTCGCTCGGCGACGGGCCAGCATATTACCACTTACTTCAATATGATTTCTGGTCCGCGGCGTGCGCCAGAGAGAGACGGGCCAAACGAAGTACATTTGGTATTGCTCGATAATGGTCGCTCACAAGCCTATGCCGACGAAGCCTTGCGTAAAACCCTGCAGTGTATTCGCTGTGGTGCCTGTATGAACCATTGCCCAGTGTATACCCGTGTTGGTGGCCATGCTTACGGCACCACTTACCCAGGCCCTATTGGGAAAATAATCTCTCCCCATTTACAGGGTTTAGCGCAAACCAGTGACCTTGTAACCGCCTCAAGCTTGTGTGGTGCCTGTGAAGAAGTGTGTCCGGTTAAGATCCCCATTCCTAGTTTGTTGCAGCGCTTGCGCCATGATGCAAAGCTGCCCGCTGCCGAGCAGACGCCAAGTTTGAAAGGTCAAGCGAGCGCCGCAAGTTGGACAGAGCACACCGCGTGGCGAATGTGGGCTTGGTTGAGTACTCATCCTAGTATCTACAATTGGGCTATGGCTGTTGGTGTAAAGCTTGCGAAATATTTGCCTATGCCAATGGGAGAGTGGACGCGTTGTCGCAATAAACCTGAGTTAGCCAGCCAAACCTTTCACCAAACAATGAAGCGCCGCGCTAGCAAGTCGCTAACTCGTTCAGCAACTGGTGGAGGACGCTAATGGCGGTGAGTAACTCAAATGCCAAGCAAAACATTATGCAGCGCTTGGCCGCAGTTTCGGCCTTAGCGCCAACAAACCAAACCAGTGCTAATGCCTGGCAGGCTTCTTCACCAGAGCAGGCTTTAGCCCGTTTTGAACAAAGCTTAATGGCCGCCCATGCTGATGTAATTATCCTAGAAAATGCCAAGCAATTATCAGCTTGTTTGCTGGAGTTACAGCAACAGCATCAATGGCAAACTGCACTTTATGGGGAAGGTGGCGAATGGAGCAAAGTTTTTAGTTTAGCGCTTGCCGAACACTTACAACTAAACCACTTTTTGCAGCCTTTTGAGCAGCTCAAAACTGCCTTGTTTGATAGTACCGATGTCACTTTTACTGGCTGTGCCGCCGGTATTGCCGATACCGGCACTTTAGTGCTTAAACCCAGTGCCGATGAGCCCCGTAGTTTATCGCTGATTGCGCCGTGTCATGTGGCCGTGATTAAAGCCAGCCAAATTGTCGATAATCTTAGCCAATTAATCAGCGAGCAACATTGGCATAAAGGATTGCCAAGTAACGTAGTGCTGATATCGGGGCCGTCTAAAACCGCTGATATTCAGCAAACCTTAGCTTATGGTGCACACGGCCCCTGCCAGCTAATTGTGATTGTGATAAACGGCGAATAGCCGAGATTAAGCCAATTTTTAACACCAAGCAGAAGCAGTGGAGCAGCCAAAAACATGACTCAAACACATAACGAGTTAGACGGACCTTACCAACAATTGTTTGAGCACTTGTCACTTACGCTTGCTCCCGAGCAGCTAATGACAAGTGAAGCGCAAACTTTAGCTTATGGAACCGACGCCAGTTTTTACCGCCTAATTCCGCAGCTGGTGGTTAAAGTTAACACCTTAGAGCAACTGCAATTAGTAATGGCCAGTTGTGCTAATTTGCAGCTGCCTTATACCTTTCGTGCTGCAGGCACCAGTTTGTCGGGGCAAGCGATCAGTGATTCTGTGCTTATTCTGCTTAGTGATGATTGGCGCTCTCATAAAATATTGGATAATGGCAATAAGATTAGCCTGCAGCCAGGGGTGATAGGCGCCGACGCCAACCGTTATTTAGCGCCTTTTCAGCGAAAAATCGGCCCTGACCCGGCTTCGATTAATGCCTGTAAAATTGGTGGCATTGCGGCCAATAATGCCTCGGGCATGTGTTGCGGCACCGCACAAAACTCTTATCACACTATGGCATCTATTACCTTGGTGCTTACCGACGGGACGGTGCTAAATACCGCTGACCCACAAAGTGTAGCGGCCTTTAAGCAAAGCCATGCTAGCTTGTTAAATCAGCTGAGCGAGTTGGCTCAAACCACCCAACAAAACACCGCTTTAGCCGACAAAATCCGCCATAAATACCGGCTAAAAAACACCACGGGTTATAGCTTAAACGCGCTGGTGGACTTTACCGACCCTTTCGATATTTTGCAGCACTTGATGATTGGCTCAGAGGGTACCTTGGCCTTTATCGCCGAGCTTACCTACAACACTGTAGTGGAGCATCCACATAAAGCCTCAACGTTGTTGGTGTTTGAAAATAGTGATGTGGCCTGTAAAGCAGTAGAAGTACTCGCCAAGCAAGCGGTTGCGGCAGTGGAGTTAATGGATGGCCGCGCGCTAGCATCGGTGGCTAACCAAGCGGGTATGCCCAAGTTTATCGCCGACCTAGATAATCAAGCCTGCGCTTTACTCGTGGAAACGCGTGGTAGCCAAGCCGATGAATTAAGCCAATTATGCCAACAAGTGATGGACAGTTTGCTTAATTTCCCCCGCATCGGTGAGGTTGCGTTTACCACTAAGTCTTCAGAAACGGCTGCCTTGTGGGCCATTCGTAAAGGCATGTTTCCTGCCGTGGGCGCAGTGCGAGAAACCGGCACAACGGTAATTATCGAAGATGTGGCTTTTCCAGTAGAGCGCCTAGCCAATGGCGTGAACGAGCTGCAAGCATTGTTCACCAAACATGGTTATCACGAAGCGATTATTTTTGGCCACGCGCTAGCTGGTAACCTGCATTTTGTATTCACCCAAGGCTTCGAAGACCCCGATGAAGTGGCACGTTATGGCCGTTTTATGGATGAAGTCAGCCAGCTGGTGGCGGTTAAATATCAAGGCTCGCTAAAAGCCGAGCATGGCACTGGCCGCAACATGGCGCCCTTTGTTGAGCTAGAGTGGGGCGCCGAGGGCATTGCGCTCATGCAACAAATTAAGCAACTGTTTGACCCACAAGGATTGCTTAACCCCGGTGTTATTCTTAATGATGATGGCCAAGCCCACTTAGCAAACTTAAAACCGATGCCAGCCGCCGATGACTTAGTGGATAAATGTATTGAATGCGGCTTTTGTGAACCGGTTTGTCCCTCGCGCAGCCTAAGTTTAAGCCCGCGGCAACGCATCGTTTTGTACCGAGAATTAAGCGAATTACGCCGAACTGGCGATAAGCCGTTGCGTTTGGCCGAGCTAGAAAAAGACTTTAAGTACCAGGGCGTAGATACCTGTGCAGCAGTAGGCTTGTGTGCCGACCGTTGCCCTGTTGGCATTAACACCGGCGATTTAGTGCGTAAACTGCGCGAAAAACACTATGCTAAACATCAAAACATTGCCCGTTGGACAGCGGAGCATTTTTCTAGCGTAGCTACAATGACACGCTTGGGTTTAGGCACTGCAGAGCTTGGCCATAAAATACTGGGCGACAAAGCCCTAGGTGCCATTAGCAAAGGCATTACTAAGGTATCGGCGGGTAAGGTGCCTACTTGGAACTCTAGTTTTCCGCGTCGGGCCAAGTATCAACCACCTCAAGCACGCTTTCATAAACAAAAGGTGGTGTATATTCCGTCTTGTGCCTCGCGCACTATGGCACCGCCCGCCAATGCTATCGACCCGCGCCCCTTGCTGGAAGTGACATGCAGCGTGCTAGAAAAAGCTGGCTTTGAAGTGCTTATTCCCGGTAATGGTGACGAGCTATGTTGCGGCATGCCTTATCACAGCAAAGGCATGTTTGATCTTGCTAGCAGTAAATCACAGCAATTAGAAGACGCAATATGGCAGTTAAGTGAACATGGCCGTTGGCCAGTACTTATGGACACCAGCCCTTGTGCTAAACGCAGTAAAGAAAAGTTTGAGCGTAATCTGGATATTCACGAACCCATCGGTTTTATTCACCAGCACGCGCTAGACAAGTTAAAGATTGCCCAACTCGATGAGCCCGTGATGCTGCACCTAACTTGTAGTTCACGGCTAATGGACATGCACGATCCCTTGTTAAGCATTGCCAAGCGCTGTGCTAAACAAGCGGTACTGCCTGAGCATATCTATTGCTGCGGCTGGGCAGGCGACAAAGGCTTTACTACTCCCGAGTTAAACCAAGCCGCGCTAGCCCCACTTAAAGCACAAGTACCAGAAGGCTGCATCCGTGGCTACAGCAATAGCCGAACCTGCGAAATAGGCTTATCACAACACAGCGGTGTGGTGTATCAATCGATATTGTACTTGATAGATGAGGTGAGCTTGTAATTAGAATGCGGCTATGCAAGCGAATAACTTGAGACTTATTCGCTTGCGCTTCATTTTATTGGCTTAAACACTCTAAAGTAAGTTCTCCTTTAGCGTTTCTTAGATTTAAATGAATCGAAAAATCATCGTCTGCTTTGTTTCTCGGTGCACTTTTAACAGTTACAATATGAATAACGTTCCTTAAGCAAAGTCCCCTGATTTAGTTGCGCAGAACAAATACCCCTAGCAAATTATAACGTTATCATTCAAGCCAATCACTACAATCCCACTGAAGCTCCGCTTCCAGCTCCCTTATTCCGGCTTCAAAAATAGACTTAAGGAAAGTCCTTTCTTTTACATCGATTTGGGATACATAAGGTCTTGAGTGAATATCCTTATTCTCTATATCGTTAAAGTGAGCGACTTCTAAAAAATCAGCCACTTTATTCAGAGTGTCTTTGGGGTGTTGTTTTAAATCTTCATTTCTTAAAACAAGTACATTTTGCTTGGGGAAGTATTTCCAAATAGTACGCAGTTGATCAATATAGTGTCCCCGATCAATATAGGAGAACAGTCTGTGTTGATAGGGCAGTGCGGCTCGGCATCTTTCTTCTTCAGAACTCACCGCTTCACTAAAAGACAAGCTATCAGCTCCTCTAGATCTTTCCATATTCCAATGCGAGTATGCTCTCTCAATAGGATTGCGTAAGATAATAATAAGCTTCATTTTGGGGTTATATTCAAATATCCGTTTCGGGGATTCATTCCAATACATGTATACAGGTGTAGATTCCCCTAATAATTTGTGTGTTTTCTTTGGCTTAAAAAAACGGTGATACTCTGAATAGTCTGGGTTTCCATTAGCGAAATTGTCTTCATTATCGAAGAAATGCACTTCCTTTCGTGCTGCCATACAAATTTCAAGATGCTCCCTGAGGTAAATATCCAAGGCTGTAGTACCTCCTTTTTGAGTACCGCATATGATGAAATCAACGCTTTTTGTATTAGGGTTGAACCTTCTAAACACGCTTTCGACTATTTTATTGACCCTTATCATAACTTCCCCGTGTAGTTTTTATCAGCTTGTTGAGGAACTCCTTTATTTGATTAAGGAGGCTGCCATTTTATCTACCCTTTCAATTAAGTAGGCTGTCTTTTTATCTACCCTTTCAATAAAGGCAAGAATAGCACTTTTGTTGTCACTGCCAATCGACCGCAACCGAAATGAAACAATTAATTAACATCTGGCCGGTGCGTAACAATATAGCAACTGTGAGCAAAAACCTTTGTAAATTGAGTGCTTGTAACTGTAGTGTTTTGCTAGGTGACAAATAAAAATATGCAGTGAAGTGATTTTTGGTGAGCTGCTTTATAGAGCTTGTGAAACTCTTTGGGGCTATGTCTTAAAAGACTAAGAATTGTGCTTAAACTGCAACACCACTAAGCGTTGATATAGCGGGCAGCTTTGCAGCAGAGATTGGTGATCGCCAACATCAATTAAGCGGCCTTGGTCCATTACTGCGATTTTGTCGGCGTGCTGAATGGTTGAGAGGCGATGAGCAATAATTAAGGTAGTTCGCTTATTCATTAACTCTTGCAGGGCTTGCTGAACGTGGTGTTCGCTTTCGCTGTCTAGGGCGCTGGTGGCTTCGTCCAGCAACAATATACTTGGGTTCTTTAATATGGCTCTGGCGATAGCAATGCGCTGGCGTTGGCCGCCAGATAATCGCACGCCTCGCTCACCCAAAAAGCTGTTATAGCCTTGTGGTAATTGGCTAATAAATTCATGGGCGTGGGCTTTTTTAGCTGCCTCTATTACTTGTTCGTTGCTGGCATCGGGATTGCCATAACGAATGTTGTGGAATACGTCGCTGCTAAACAGGGCTGGGTGTTGTGGCACTAGAGCCATGTGTTGGCGCAGCGCTGCAGGTTCTAGTTGGCGAATGTTTACGCCGCCTAAACTTACCTCGCCTATTTGCGGGTCGTAAAAGCGTTGCAGCAATTCGAACAGGGTGGTTTTACCAGCGCCCGATGGCCCAACTAGTGCCAGTACTTTGCCTTTATCTGCCTTTAATGTGAGTTGCTCTGTTGCTGCAATATCGGGCTTAGAAGGGTAGTGAAATGTGACATCTTTAAAGGCCACTTCGGCGCTTAACCCGTTAGCTGAGGTAAGGTCTTGACTAGGTGCGGTAATGTGGCTTTTTACTTGTAGAATTTCAATCAAACGTTCGGTGGCACCTGCGGCGCGTTGTAATTCGCCTAATACTTCTGAAATGGTCGCCAAGGAAGACGCAACCATAATGGCATAAAACACAAAGGCGGCTAAATCTCCAGCCGACATCACGCCGTTAATTACATCGCTTCCGCCTACCCACAACATGCCGGCAATGGCACTAAATACAATCACGATGACGCTGGAGATTAAGATGGCACGTTGTTTAACTCGCTGTCTGCCTACTTCAAAGGCCTTTTCTACTTCTTTTGAAAACAGCGCACTTTCTTGGGCTTCGTTACTGTAACTCTGTACCGTTTTTATTTGTTCAATGGCTTCGCCTGCGTAGCTGCCTACATCGGCCATAGAATCTTGGCTTTGGCGTGAGAGGGCTCTAACACGTCGGCCGTAAATCAGGATAGGAACCAAGATAAAGGGCACCGAGGCTAATACAATAAGGGTGAGCTTTATATTGGTGGCAAACAGCATGATTATTGCGCCCACACACATTAAGGCACTGCGCATAGCCATGGAAAATGACGAGCCAATAATGCTTTGCAATACGGTGGTGTCGGTGGTGATGCGTGACATAATGTCGCCGCTGCCGTTGGTTTCAAAGTAGCTTGGGTGCAAGGTAATTACGTGATTAAACACGGCTAACCTTATGTCTGCGCTTACTCGCTCTCCCACCGAAGACACTAAGTAAAAACGAAAAAAGGTTCCAATAGAAATGAGCAGGGTGACCACAAGAATAAACTGAATAGCATTACCCAGCTCTTGTTGCGACTGCTGAGCGAAACCTTCATCAATTAAAATGCGCACCCCGTAGCCCACCGAGAGGGTGAGTGACGCAGTAAAAATAAGTGCTAGCAATGCCGCTGCTACTTTCACTTTATAGGGGCGAATAAAAGCCATTAACTCAAATAAAATGCGCAGGTTTTTAGCTTTTTTCTGTGGCTGCGCAGAGTTTGGGGTGGCGTTGTGCGCATGGTTGTTTGTTTGCGTTTGCATTGCTGAGCCTTGGTTGTAGCCAGCGTTTCGCTAACTATTTTGTACTGCGTGTTTAAGCCCAATATAAGCTTGATAGTGCTGCTCATATAACGATGACTTCAAGTGCTTAGAATAGCAAAGCCTAGTCTTTGAAGTGTGTAACAATTGTCACTTTGTAAGTGTTGTTAAGCAGGTTTAATAAGGGCGCTTAGCACTTAAGTTTGTTGCGTCTTTAACGGTTTTGTAAACCTTTAGTTGGCAAGTATCACAGCGGGTTTCTAAACCAATGTACAAAGGGCCTTGGCAAAAGTGGCAATGGGCAGCCTTTAGTGGTTCTAGCTTGGCTCGCCGTTGTTTGTGGCTAGGGCGCTTTTTGTGTTTAAGTAACCAAACAAAGCATAAGATGTTGATGGCAAAGCTTAAGCCACGCAGCCACCAAATATAGTCACTGTATTGCGATGCTTCTGGGTCAAATAGTAGGCCGGTTACGATCAGCGAAAATAACAAAATCACCACTTTTGAGACTAATCCATTGGTGTAACGGCTATCGGTTTGATTATTACATTCGCTACAAAGCCAATGCTGCCTTTTGTTTAACGGTAAAATGGGGATCCAAAACAAACCTAGCCAAGCGCGATAACGCCACAGCTCGGCAATCACTGGTTTCTCACAGTAATTACAGTAATCTCGGCTGTAGCCAATCCGTTTGGTGTTTCGTTTCTTAATCCCTAAGTGTAAGTACATGCTGGCCGTTATCCGAGCCTAAGGCGCTTAGTGCTTAGGCAAGTGAGGGTTGTTTTTAGTTTACACAAGCGTGTATGTTACTGATTGGAATACAAGTAATACAGAATATTATTGGATTATGTGATGTGAAGTTTGCGGAAATAAAAAGGCCAGCAAATAGGCTGGCCTAGGATTAACCTTGGCAATTAAGCTTTGCAGAGTTTATTTAGCAAAGTTCAAAATTGGGAAGCACTTAAAGAAGCCATTGTCGGCACAGTTGATTAGGCCAATTTGAACGCCGTCGATTTCTTTGGTCATGTTAAATACACCTAACTGGAAGTTAGACTTTTCTGAAATGCTGGCCAAGCCTAAGTCTGCTTTTGTGTACCCTTCTGATACGTTTACCGCACTCCAGTTTAGGCCGTTTACATCGTTAGTAATGTTTACTGCGGCCAAGTTAACACCGGTAGTTGAGCCGGTATTCCAGTTAAATAAACCTAAAGATGCTCCTTTCATTTCTTCGGTTACTTTAGCGCCACCAAAAAATAGTCCAAAGTTGATGCCGGTGGTGCGCTTGGTTTCAGACATACCTAATACCGAGAAGTCTACACCTCTTACTTCGTCTACTTGACCATGAAGTACTGATAAACGTACGCCGCCAACAGCATCTGAATCAGGCGCGTTGTAGCCGTTAATAGTTGAGAACATTACGGGGGATTCGGCAAAGGCAGGAGCAGAAATTAGGGCGCTAAGCGCGATAGCTGAAATGAATCTTTTCAAAGGTAAATCTCCATTAGCTGCATTGGTATTATAAGTTGTTTTACCAAGGCAGTTGTCAATCAATAAGGGCGCGCAGTATATAGCAGTGAGTGATGTTGTGAATACCAGAATGCTTATATCTACAATGCGCACCATGTAAACATTTAGTGCCTAATTAAAAGGGTCACTGTATTTTTCATCGGCCAACATCTCATGGTCGGTAAGGGTGTTTAAGAAGGCGATGAGAGCTTGCTTCTCCTCTTCATTAAAGTTGAATTGGAAGGCTTGGCCATTTGAGTCTAACAGTGGGGGTCTTAGGTTTGGGTGTAGTTGAATACCGTTGCTGTAATGATCTATCACTTGCTCTAAGTTGGCAAAACGACCGTCGTGCATATAGGGCGGACGAATAGCAATGTTGCGCAGTGAAGGTGCTTTAAATTTTCCGCTGTCGTTGCTGTTGCCGGTTGTTTCTGCAATACCTAAATCATCGGTGGATATCGCATCTAGTCCGTTTACCGTGGCGGTAGTTCTAAGTACTGGGCCATTGGGTATTGGGCCTACAAATGCCTCACTAACATGGCAACCCGCGCAATTGGCACTATCTCCATTTTCATTTTCTCTTGGTAACAAGAAGAGATCTTTACCCAGGTTTTCTTGGGCGCTAAAACCTGGGAAATCAACACGTGGTGATAGCACCTCACTTCTGGCTACATCATATTTGGCAGTAGTACTTACCATGCTTCTTACAAATTGGGCTAAGGCTTTAGCAATACGGTCACTGGAAATGCTCTCATCACCAAAGGCATCGTTAAACAGTGCAGGGTAGTATGTTTGGTTGGAAACTATTTCTTCTAGCTCTGCGAGGATCAGCCCCATTTCTATCGGATCTTGAAATGGCATAAGCACTTGTTCTTCTAAAGTTGCTGCTCGCTCGTCCCAAAAGAACGTGCCACTAAAATAAAAACGCGCGTTAACAATACTCATTGAATGACGGCGGGTTAGTTCGCCATCAAAACCAATGCTTTGCACTCGCGGGTCTGAGAAGCCATGTTCCGCTAAGTGACAAGATGCGCAGGCTGTGGTGCCGTTGGCGCTTAGCTTTTTATCGTAGAAAAGTACTCGGCCTAAGGTGGCGCCAGCATCGGTAACGGGGTTGTCTACTGGTGTATTGTCAAACTCGATGGCGGCATGTTGAAACTGAGATTGCGCCGGAAAGTTGTTTTCAGTGTAGTGAGAGGGTAGGGCAATATTGGCGTAATTAAAATGCTCTTCGGGTAAGTTTAGCGCTGATTCTGGCTCGGTGATAGGAGGGGCAACTTCGGTATTGTCACCACTTGAGCTTGTTTCACCACCGCCACCACAAGCACTGAGTAAAAGTACCAAACCAAGTTGAGTCGTAAACTGTTTTATCATCACTGACGTGTACCTTAAAAATTCCTTTTTTTTAAACTAACAGCTGCAGTGTAAAGATGTGTAAACCTGCCTAATCTCTGGCGATAGTGTGACGTAATACTAGAGTCAACAACCCCTTACTTAGTTAAAGCACTTTACCGGGAGAGACACCAATTACCCGCTTAAATGCCCGAGAAAAGGCCGCTTCAGAGTTATAGCCGAGTTCTTCGGCCAGTTCTATTAACGGAATATGCTGTTGCTGTAAGCGCTGATGAGCGAGGTTCATTCGCCATTGAGTGAGGTAGTTTTTAACGCTGTTGCCAATGAGTTGGCTAAAGCGGGCAGAAAACCCCGAGCGCGACATACCACATTCTTGGGCTAGGCTTGCCACTGTCCAGCTTTTTTCTGGTTGGTGGTGAATCGCCCGTAAGGCGATGCCTATTTGTTTATCGCGTAATGCTCCCAACCAACCTTCACTGGCTTGTGGCGCTTGTTCAAGCCAATGGCGAATGAGCTGTATCACCAAAATATCGGCTAAGTGGGTAATGATGGTTTCCCCGCCAGGTTTAAGTTGCTGCGCTTCAGCGGTAATAAGGTCAAGGGTACTGGTAAGCCATTGTGGGTGCTCTAACTCACTTTGGTGCAGGCTTAATACTGGCGGCAATTGCTGAATGAGTTGTTGCGCCGCCAGCTGGTCGAAGCCGAGCACGCCACAGGTTACCTCTGTTAACTTGCCGCTTTGGTTAATCTCTAAGGTTTCGTATCTCTCACTTAGGCGTTTTACTCCTGACTCAAACAATGGGGTGGGGCTTAGTTGAGGATTGCTCGTTAAGGTATGACCAAGTGTATGCGGTATTAATACCAAACTGCCTTGTTTTAGTTGTTGCGGGGCTTGATTGGCAATACACAACCAGCACTGGCCTTTAGTCACTATGTGAAACATCAACTTGCCTGGCAAAAGAGGCATAGAAATTGACCAGTCCCCGCGCAACACCGAGCGACAATACAATCCGCCATCTACCCGCAGTTGATGCAACGTTTCTCCCAAAGGGTCGTTGGCTGTAGGAAAAAATACCGGATTGATGGACATAAGCCTTAACCTCGTTAATTTGGACGAATAGTTAAAAATTGTAGCTTTAGGGGTATTAAACATCCAGTTGCTTTATCAAATACTAAATAGGTGATTAACACACCAGGTCTTTAACAGATATTTAGGAGCACAAGATGACAGCAACCACCTTAATTATTGGCGCAAAAGGTAAAACCGGACGTCGCGTAGAATCACTACTGCAAGCTAAAGGCATTAGTACTCGCGGTGTTTCCCGCTCAAGCTCTCCAGCTTTTGATTGGCTCAAACCAGATACTTGGCTAGAGGCAATGCAGGGTTGCGAGTCTGCTTACGTAACTTACCAACCCGATCTGGCGGTTCCCGCCGCCAAACAACACATTGCGGAGTTTATCGTACAGGCTAAAAAAGCCGGCATAAAACACCTAGTGTTGCTATCGGGCAGAGGTGAGCAAGGCGCCGAGCAGGCAGAGCAGCAACTCATTAATAGCGGTTTGAAGTGGAATGTAGTGCGAGCCAGTTGGTTTTCGCAAAACTTTAGCGAGGGCTTTTTAATAGAGTCTGTTTTAGCCGGGCAAGTAGCTTTACCCGCCGCAGACGTGCTCGAACCTTTTGTTGATGTAGACGACATTGCCGAAGTAGCAGTAGCTTGTTTAACTAAACCCGCTTTAGGAAATACTTTGTTTGAAGTAACTGGCCCCGAATTATTAACCCTGCGCGACTGCGTGACGCAAGTTGCTCAAGCGCAAAATAAGCCCATTGAGTTTATCGAAATTAGCGTAAGTCAGTTTGTTGAAGCGCTAAAAAAACAAGGCATGCCAGCAGATATGCTATGGCTAATGAAGGAGTTATTTGGGTCGGTAATGGATGGTCGAAATAGCCATTTGTGCAAGGGGGTAGAGCAAGCTTTGGGGCGCAAACCTAAATCATTTTCTAGCTATGCAGCTGAAGCTCATGCAGCAGGTGCTTGGCAGGTATAGTTTAAATCAACGTCTCCATTAACAAGCGAGTGCTGGGCATTCGCTTTTTCTTTTCTCTATGGCCTTTATTCGCATGGCTATTGCCTCGCTAAAAAATGAGAGACAGTTCAAAAACTCGATTACTGATAACTGGGTTACTAGCTTGGCTGCAACTAAGCTGAAATGATGAACAAGTATCTCGTTAAATTTAGGGCACTTTTACTGTTTGTTTGCCCAGTTATGTTTGCTTTTGCTTTGCCATTTGTAAAACCAGTTTCCCAAACTGGCGATTTTTATGGGCAACTTAGCCAAGCGCAGGCTTACAATATTTTGCTAAATCAGCAGGGTGAGCTTAGTGATTACCATGGCAAATATACTTATTTGTTTTTGGGCTTTCAGGGCTGTAGTCAGGCTTGCCCTCGCCAGTTACTCAATTTAGCAGCCTTAGCCGATGATACGGCATTACAAGGCGCCCAGTTTTTGTATATTGATTTAGTGATGTCCGCCCCTCAACAGGCCTTTAGCTCTGCGATGTTAAACAAGGTGGAGTTTCGTCAGGTTGCTGATTTTCAGCAATCTATCGAGGTTTCACAACGCTTTCCGGGTTATGTCTCAACCAGTTTCGACCAGCAGGTTGTTGACCACTCAGCATACTTGTACCTGCTTAATCCTTTAGGTGAAGTGAGCTTGGTGTATACCCAGCAAAACCTTGATATTGGCCAGGTAGTTACCGATTTTAAGTTATTGCAACAAGGTGATTTATTATGATTTCTAACTCTGCACAGCTAGCCGACAAGCAGGTGCTGTATATTCTGTTGGCTCATTTACCAGTAGTAGGGCTGCTGGTACCTATTGGTTACGCAAGCCATTCTTTTGCGCTAACCATGTCGGTGCTCATCTCTATTGTAGCCTTGCTTAACTATACGTATATGCGCGGCACTCGCCTGTCTTCTTGCATAAATGCCATGTTGCTGATGGTGTATTCCATGGTAATGATTCAGGCTCAATTGGGCCGATTAGAAATGCATTTTCATATCTTTGCGGCCCTAGCTTTTGTATTGATCTACAAAGATTGGTTACCGGTGGTGGCTGCAGCTGGACTAATTGCAGTGCATCACTTGGTGTTTACTGCTTTGCAGCTAAATGATGCGAGCTTGGGCGGTATACCAGTGATTTTATATAGCACCGGTTGTTCCTGGGGAACGGCTTTTGTGCATGCAGCTTTTGTGGTGGTAGAAAGCGGGGTACTGATTTTTTACGCGATCAACATGGCTAAGGATGCGAAGGTATCGAATTCGGTTATTTTGGCCGTCGATAAGTTGGCCGAAAATAAAGACCTTACCGCCACTATTACCAGCAATACTGAGCACCCCACGGTGATTGCCTTTAATACTTTAATAACCGAATTCAATGAGCTGTTTAGCGACTTAAAACAATCTATTGTGGATATAAATGATTTAGTGAGTGGGCTTAACCAACAAAGTAGCGAAACCAAAGAAATTGTTATGCAGCAAATGCAGCAAAGTGATTCTGTTGCTAGCGCCTCTGTGCAGTTATCTCATTCGGCGCGTAACGTGTCTGACAATGCCAGCAATGCGGCAAATGCGGCGGAATCTGTAGAGACACAAATTCAGTCTGGTTCAAAAGATGTAGATGAATCGGTAGCTGCCACGCAAACACTAAATAGCTTGCTTAGTGATTCAGAAGTTTATACCAGCCAACTTAATGAAAATGTGCAGGGAATTAATGCAGTTATCGAAGTGATTAAAGCGATATCGGAACAAACTAATTTGTTGGCCTTAAACGCAGCCATTGAAGCCGCCCGTGCAGGCGAGTTAGGGCGCGGTTTTGCGGTAGTGGCTGATGAAGTGCGAGCATTGGCAGCCAGAACCCAGCAATCGACTGGAGAGGTTAATCAAATCATCGATACCTTGCAAACTAACGCTTCGCAAGTGGTGGATTCAATGCAAAAAGGGCTGGTGTATTCCGATGAATCTAAAGCCAAAATTGAGTCTGGCGGTAGCACTCTTTCTCAAATTAATCAGAGCGTAAGTGATATGCGCGATGTAAATACCCAAATAGCTAATAGCACCACCGAACAAACCGATGCTTGTAACCAGATAGAACAAAGTATTAACGAAATAAGAGACAAAAATACCGTGTTAATTGAGCAAAGCCAGTTGCTTGCCGACACCGCTGAAAAAGTCGCTAATACCATGCTTTCGCTGGAGCAACGAGTTGCCTTGTATCAAACCCAGAAGTGATTTTATGGCGGGAGGCAAAGCTTAGTCCTTTGCCTTGTTTGCCTTGTTTGCCTTAGTTTAGGCTGTGACTAGATACCAACAGGCTGGTAAAAAATTTTACTCAAGTGTAACCATCTACACTGCTTTTTACACATTAATCGTAGGCGGCGATAAACCTCGTAGTTTATTGTAAAATGGGTTCTATACCCCTATCGCTAGAGTAAACATGGACGTTAAACCTTACATAGATTATTTCGAAGAAATTGCTCATCTAGAAAGAGATAAGCAGTTTGACTTGTTAGAGCAGGCTTGTGAGCAGGTTAATGCTTCCAGTTCTTTGCCAGTTTTTCCGTTAATTACTCATTTAGTGCGTTTAGGTTTATTGTTGCTATTGCTTGGTGGCAGCTATTTACTCTTTGGTTTAACCATTTGGATCTTAGCCATAGCAGGTGTACTGGGTTTGTTAGCTGCACGTGTAGTAAGCAGTGAAATAACCGACACACTTATTCGCAAAGCGCTTAAATCGCTCTTGCTTGAGTAAGGGTATATTGATTTATATCAAAAGCTTATTGCGCTTTATTACTTAGCCTCTTGGGGTGTTTTAACCTCAAGGAATAGAGTATGAACAAGTGTGGACAATGTAGGCAATTTACCCGAACACGTGAAAACCAAAAAGATCTTTGCGGAGCATGGGAACAGCCAACCATGGCTGATCGCCAAGCCTGCGATTTTTTTGCAGCTAAAAAACCTTCTAGTAACCCAACTTCCTTAGCGTCAGAGTCTGGTAGCTAGCACTGGCAAGAGAGCTTAGCGTGATGTTTCCATTTATTGAGTCTAGCGCTGGCATTGTCTACAATGACGCACTTTTTACGTATTTCAGGTAGTTAACATGAGCGAAAATAACGCTAAACCTGCTTTGCCAGATCATCTTGCGGGCAACCCTCGCAGCCCTTTCCATGTTGCAGAGTGTTTTGAGCACGATATTGGCATTAAACTTAATGGCAAAGAGCGCACCGACGTTGAAGAATACTGCATTAGCCAAGGTTGGGTAAAAATCCCTTCACCTAAAGCTAAAGACCGTTTTGGCCAGCCAATGCTCATTAAACTTAAAGGCGAAGTGGAAGCATTTTATAAATAAGCCTTTTTGCCTCAAGCCACAGCGCAACTAGCACTGTGGCTTACATTTCCTACTTAACTAGCATTTACCTTCTTAAGATCAAACCCTAAGCCGTAGCTCGTTTTTTAAGCTCTTTCAGTGCTTTACTTCACTTCCGTGTTTCTTCGCAATTGCTTGTTTTTATGTGATTTTTTAATGCTTAGAGCTGAGAGTCTTACGTTTTAATTGCTCTTTTGCCATTGCTTTGCGAACGATCAGTTGACCTGGGTAGAGTGTTTATTCTACCATTGCGGGTAGAATGAACACTCTACTTGAGAACATCAATGCTTGAACAACAAATTGCTGAACAACTTGAGCGGGCATTTAGTGACTATGGGTTTACCGAGCCTAGTGTTGCTAAATTGCAAAAAGCCTCTGGGGTAAGCTTGCGAACCTTATACCGTTATTACCCTTCTAAAGAATCGATGGTAATTGGCGCTTTGCAGCATAGACATGCTCGTTATATTGAGCTGCTTTCAGCTGAGCAAACAAACTCGCGAAAAGACAATCTGTTGGCAATATTTAGGCAACTAGAACAGTGGATGCAATCTCAAGCACCCAGTGGGTGCATGTCGATGAGTGCTTTGGCAGCGTATCCAGATAACACCTTAATTAGCGAGGCAGTAAAGCAACATAAGCAAGATTTGTTAGCCCTGTTTGAAACGTGCTGTGGCGATAAAGCACTAGCCATGCAAATCTTTTTGCTGCACGAGGGAGTAAGCGCTGCTTGGCCGGTAATTGGTGCTCCCAGCTTTGAAGCTGCTCAACTCACTTTAGAACAACTTTTAGGTAATTCGTAATGACAACTCTTCCAAATGTAATGTGTGCGGTGCATATGACCGGTCACGGAGATACCGATAAACTGAGCTATCGCAGCGATGTAGCAATGCCGATTATTGGCGCGCGTGATGTATTAATTAAAGTAGCGGCCGCCGGGGTAAACAATACCGACATTAATACCCGCATTGGTTGGTATTCGAAAAGTGACAAGGCCGATGACGCCTCTTGGTCGAGTGAGGCTTTGCAGTTTCCGCGTATTCAAGGTGCCGATGTGTGTGGCTACATTGTGGCGGTAGGCGAGCAGGTTGATGCAAGTAGAGTAGGAGAGCGGGTGCTTATTGAGCCTTGTTTAACGGAAGCGAATGGCAAAGCGCTAGAGCAAGCTTGGTACTTTGGCTCGGAGTGTGATGGCGGCTTTGCCGAATACACTAAAGTGGCGGCTAACCATGCTTACAAAATAACCAGCAAATATAGTGATGCAGAGCTGGCGTCGTTTCCTTGCTCTTACTCTACCGCAGAAAACTTACTGACCCGCGCTAAGGTAAAACAGGGTGACAAGGTATTAATTACTGGTGCTTCCGGCGGTGTTGGTTCGGCGGCCATTCAATTGGCTAAAGCACGTGGTGCGTATGTGCTTGCGCTCACTAGCCCAAACAAGCAGCAAATGATTAAAGAACTTGGCGTTGATGAAGTGGTACTGCGCAGCGACAAGCTTAGCGATGTGATGTCCGCGAACAGTGTCGACGTAGTCATTGACCTAGTTGCCGGTAGTTTGTTCCCTCAGTTGCTTGAGGTTCTAAGGCCAAAAGGCCGCTATGCAGTATCGGGTGCGATTGGCGGAGCCATGGTGGAATTAGACGTTCGCACTTTGTACTTAAAAGACTTAAGTTTTTTTGGTTGTACGGTGATAGAGCCGGAGGTTTTTGGTAACTTAATTGCTCACATTGAGCGGGAAGATATCGCGCCGCTCGTTGCGCATACCTATCCATTAAAAGAGATAGTGGCTGCGCAAACCACCTTCTTAGAGAAAAAATTCTTAGGTAAAATTGTGCTAACGATGTAGCTAGCTACGCGCTACACATCTTGTTTGTCTATTAAGCAAAGTGCTTAATCAAAAAGCCCCGCAGTAAAGTTGCTGCGGGGCTTTTCGGATCTGCAGAGCGTTACGAGCTTTTGAGTTAATGAGTTAAAGGCTTAAGTGCAAAATGGGGAAAGGCTTTCCCATGTCATCAAGCGGAGAGCGAGATACAAGCTTAAGTCCCATGTGTTGATAGAAACCTACCGCAGCTGGATTTTGTTCATTCACATCTACTTTAGTGCAGTTTAAGGTGTCGATAGCATATTGCAGCAACAGCTTACCAATGCCTTGCTCACGTGCAGAGTTGGCAATAAACAGCATTTCTATTTTTTCATCGTTAGCGCCAATAAAGCCAATAATAGCACCGTTGGCATCTTTAACGCAGCGCAGGGCTACAGCAGGAAAGGCCTGCTCAAGGATGATAGGTTTAAAGAACTCAATATCATCTTCTGTAATAAAGTCGTGAGTTACTCTCACTGAGTCTTCCCAAAGACTAAGCATTTCTGGGTAATCTTCAGCACGCACATTTTCTACAATCATTATTTTCTCAGAGTACTTGAATCAATTTGGACGGCTAAAATAACCGTACTTTTTACCCGCCAATATTAGCAAATAAACTGCTATTAGAGATAAGTATCGTCTTTGGGCTAGGCTTATTTTTTAGGTGGCTAGGCGTCGTAATTGGCCTTAACAAATTTGTTGCTGGTATGTCGTAAACCACTTTCCTCACTAACGCTTTTTAATATGAGTATTTCGTTATTTCGCAAGCGAAACCTTTGTTGATCCGTATCAATTCATCTACTGCACCGCTCTCATTCACACTAGGGCAACTATAAAACAAAAGCTAAAACCAAGGTCAAAGACCAAACACCCGTGGAGCGAGTGATGATAAATATCCCACAAGTAAAATTAGGTATTGTTGCGGTTAGCCGCGATTGTTTCCCACTTTCATTGTCTGAGCAGCGCCGCAAAGCAGTGGCTGCAGCGTGCACTGAAAAAGACATTGAAGTAGTTGAGCTACAAACCATTATCGAAAATGAAAACGACGTAGTGAAAGCCTTAGCTGAAGCCGAGCAAGCAGGCATTAATTCACTGGTTATTTATTTAGGCAACTTTGGCCCAGAAGGCCCACTAAGCATTATGGCGCAGCGATTCGCTGGCCCAACTATGTTTGTAGCTGCCGCCGAAGAAGCCACTGCGGGGCTTAAAGATGCGCGCGGCGATGCATACTGCGGCGTATTAAATGCTTCTTACAGTGCTGGTTTGCGCAACTTAGCTGTGCATATTCCAGAATACCCAGTTGGCACGCCAAGTGAAGTAGCCAACATGATTGGCGATTTTGTTCCGGTTTCTCGCACAATTTTGGGTTTGCAAGGGCTTAAGATTTTCTCGTTTGGCCCGCGCCCACAAGATTTTGTAGCTTGTAATGCGCCTATAAAAGCCTTGTTTGATCTTGGCGTAGAGATCATGGAAAACAGTGAGCTTGATTTACTGGATATCTATCAAGCTGCCGAAGGCCACGCTGACATTCCTAAAATTGTTGCCGAGATGGAAGCAGAACTTGGTGATAACAACCCATACCCAGATTTGTTACCTAAGCTTGCTCAGTATGAAGCGGCCTTGTTAGATTTTCATGCGGCTAATATGGGGGCGTCTACCTTTGGTGTGTTTGCCAATAAGTGCTGGCCGTCGTTTGAGAAGTTCTTTGGTTTTGTACCATGTTACGTAAATGCACGTTTAGCGCAGCGCGGTATTCCGGTTGCATGTGAAGTGGATATTTACGGAGCACTGTCTGAGTACATGATCACCTGTGCCACTAATCACCCAGCCACTTTGTTAGACATTAACAACACTGTGCCACAAGACATGGTTGAGGCTAACGCAGCGGTAATGGGTAACTATACGGCGAAAGATTTATTCATGGGCTTCCACTGTGGTAATACTGCGCCAAGCTGCATGAAAAATTCGCAACTTCGTTTCCAAAAAATTATGCATAGCTTGATGGAGCCAGGCAAAGAGCCGGATATCACTCGCGGTACCCTAGAAGGTCAAATTAAACCGGGTGAAGTAACCTTATTCCGCTTGCAGTCAACTGCCGACACCAAGCTTCGCGCTTATGTGGCTCAAGGTGATATCTTAGATGTCGACCCACAATCGTTTGGTGCAATTGCCGCCTTTGGCATTCCTGAGATGCAACGTTTCTACCGCCATGTATTGGTTGAGAAACGCTATCCGCACCACGCCGGTATTGCTTTTGGCCATGTAGCTAAAACGCTGTACCAAGTGCTTAACTTACTGGGTGTGTCTGACATTGACTACAACCAGCCTGCTCAAGAGCGTTATCCAAACGAAATCCCAAGTGTGTTTTTGTAAACGCGTAAATAGGTAAAATTGCAGCCTTGAAAGCCGACCTTAGTCGGCTTTTTTGTTTGACTTATCTAACTTAAATGAGCAGATATTAAACTGTAGAAAACCTCTAAATTTGCTTATAGTTAGCTTGTCCAATTGGTTCGGCGTAGGGATAAACTAATGAGCAAGCTAAGTAATCGTATAAGTTTTTTATGGCTTTTGGGTGGTGTACTTGCAGCAATGCTTTTTACTCGTGAGCTTAATGCTAAGCCGACTCAACACTCCAGCCAAGATTACAACTTACACGTAGAGGCTCTCACTCAACTGCCTGGTGTGCCTTGGGGCATGGCTTGGCTTAGTGCCGATACATTGGTTGTTACTTTGCGCCATGGTGAGTTAGTAAGTGTTAACCTTACTCAAGCTAAACAAGGGAAGAAAGCCTGGAAGAGCATTGCAGGTTTACCGGCAATTTGGGCGCAGGGTCAAGGTGGATTGTTAGATGTTGTACGTGGACCCGATGGAAGCTTCTATTTTACCTATAGCAAGCCACTCAATGGCAGCGGCGTAACAACCCTAGCTAAAGCGCAAATTAAGCAAAATGAATTCGGCCAAGTGATGATGAGTAACTGGCAAGATTTACTCGTTACCGACTCTGCAGGCTCAACTAATCGTCATTACGGCAGTCGAATTGCGTTCGATGACTCTTATTTGTATTTCTCTGTTGGTGATAGGGGAGAGCGTGACAATGGCCAGAATACCGCTAACCATGCGGCCAGCATCATTCGACTAAATCTTGATGGTAGCCTACCAATCAACAACCCTTTTGTAGCTAATAATAAAGTAGCCGACGCTATATATAGTTACGGTCACCGTAATCCTCAAGGTCTCGCTTATGATACAAAACACCAGCGCCTATGGGCTATAGAGCATGGCCCGCGTGGTGGTGATGAGCTAAATCTAATTGAAGCAGGCGCTAACTATGGTTGGCCGATCACCTCTCATGGTAAGGAATATTGGGGGCCGTTAAAGGTAGGCGAATCAGAAATAAAAGAAGGCATAAACTCACCTTTAAAAGTGTACGTTCCTTCTATTGCGCCTGGTTCATTAATGCTTTACTCCGGCGCTGCTTTTCCGGTTTGGCAAGGTGACTTACTAAGTGGTGCATTAAAACTACAGCATATTAACCGCATCATTATGGATGAAAACGGCATGCCAGTTGGCGAAGAACGTTTACTTGAAGACTTGAATGAACGGGTGCGCGCACTACTTAGCGATAGCCAAGGAAACATCTATTTTAGTGGTGATAGCGGCAATATCTACAAGCTTAGCCCATTGGCGGTGCCTTAAATCAGCTTTTCAACATAAAGCCCTTGTGTAGTCTAAGCCATAGTATCGACAGATATTTTGGCTACTGGCAGAGCCTTGCCATGCAGTGTTAACCAACAGAGCATTGAAGCTTAGCCTGGCGGGTTCGACCGCAACTAATAACTCTTCAGTGGCTCGTGCTATTATCTCAAAATCTTGAGGGTTAATCGGCTGAATACGAGAATAGTTTGATAACTTATTGCGTGAGTAGCATTGGCCAAATATGCGTAAAAATGACGAAAGCTGTTGGAATAAGTTGCGTTTTAAGTTCTCTAAATTTGAATCTTGGAAAGATAGCGGCTGGCAAATAATTTGAGAGATACTGTCGATAAATGCATAGCTAAACTGCTTAGTGATATAAGCATTTTCGGTAATAAATAAGCTTGCTTGTTCAGAGTTATTTCGGTTGGCACTTAAAGCATCAATTAGTTGGCTTATACATTGTTCATCATTGGCCGATAGCTGGGTTTGAGCGGTTTGGTTCAAACATGAGAGCTCAGGGTAAAATTGACTAAGTAAGGGTTTATTTTGAGTGATCTTATTTTGAATTTCTGGCCAAAAAACAATGCTGATAGATAGCTCTAGGCTAGATATAGATTCAATATAGGTTTGTATATGTGTGTCTCTATCGTGGCCTACTGCAAACACATAATGACGATACTTTTTCTGGTCATCTTCAGGCCAAAAACGACCATCCTTAAACTTGATTAGTTCAGCATCAATAATTTGCTGAGTGATAATACTGCTTAATAATTTGCACTGTATTGCCGTTTTAGTTTCAGTACAATAAATATCCACCCCATCTTGCCTCTGCCCATTACGCCCATTACGCTGAAATGTTGGAAAAACAGCTGTCTGTGAACTGTTATAAACAGCTGTAACCAAGTCTTCAAATTCGTCGTCACTGCGGGGAAGAGGGAGTTTACTAGCTTGAAATGTAGGCATTATTTACCACTGTGGTCACCATGAAAAATGGCAATATATCAAATTTAGTAATTACTGGCATAACTCTTTACCGCAACTGTTAAGCCGCTTCGGCATAGCTGTTTAACAGTACTTCAGCCACTGCTTTCGCGTGTTTTGCTGATGCCGAATCGTTAGTGGTGTGAGCGCCTACTATCGCGCCGTCGGCTAAAATAGCGAGCTGTTTGGCAGTCTCTAAAGGTTGGGTAAGTGCTAACTCACATAACTGCTTTTCGATAAGTTTAATCACCAAATTTTTGTGTTCGGTGCAGGCAATATGTACCGGATTATCCGCTTGGTGGTATTCGGCAGAGGCATTAATAAACATGCAGCCAAAAAAGTTATCTGAGTTAATCCAACTATCAAGGGCATCAAAAAAGGCCATGATGCGGGCAAACTGTGGCTGGCACTGTTGCTGGGGAGCAAGCTGTTCAATGCTGTTTTCTAATAGCTCCAATAGCTGCTGATCACGCCGATACAAGCAAGCAACGATAAGATCTTCTTTCGACTTAAAATGGTTATACAAGGTTTTTTTTGCCACACCTGATTCAGCCAAAATGGTATCAATACCCGTAGCTCTAAAACCGTGTTGGTAAAACAGCCCTTGGGCGGTGTCGATAAGTAAATCGCGTTTAGTACTGGCCATAATGTTTCCTGATTGCTTCGTGTTAAGTATACCGCTCTGTCTCCTGATTCGGCAAACTCTCTGGTTCAAAAATTTTTCAAATTTTAATTCTCTAATTAAAACAGACTGTTAGCTTACCATTCAAATTTGTCGCTGCTCTTTGGGTGATATTTTTATTGACATAGACAGATCTGTCTCCTAATTTAAATGGCAAGTAGACAGACTTGTTTACTTTGCTAAGGCGAAGTCATCAGGTTTGTCAGCCAAGAATGTTTAATCAACTAAGGATAAGGTTATGTTAAAGCTTTACGATTTCGAATTGTCTGGTCACGCCCATCGAGTGAGATTGATGCTGGCTTTGCTAAAACTGCAGTATCAAAAAATTCCAGTTAACTTAGCGCAAGGAGAGCACAAACAAGACGCTTTTCGCTCGATTAACCCTTTTACTCAAGTACCGGTACTTGACGACGATGGCCTGGTGATTCGAGATTCCATCGCCATTATCATTCACCTTGCCAACACCTATGCGCCGAGCTGGAACCCGAAAAACAGCGAACAACAAGCGCAAATTCAACAATGGTTGGCGCTAGCTGCACGCAACCTCGCCGAAGGGCCAGCTCGCGCTCGTTTAATTACGGTATTTGGCGCCAAGTTTGATCAAGAGGCAGTCATTGAAGCCAGCCATCAAATGCTGTCGATTATTGATGGTTTGCTTGAAGGTAAAGATTGGATGGTAGGGGAGCGAGCTAGCATTGCCGACGTAGCCTGTTACTCCTACATCGCTCATGCACCAGAAGGCAAGGTTGAGTTAGATGCTTACCCAAATATTTTGCGCTGGTTAGCGAATGTAGAAGCGCTTGATGGATTTGTTGCAATGCAAAAAACACCCTTAAAAGAAGCCGTTTAAGTTAGCGCAAATAGCTCGGCGTTTAGCGATGTAAACGCCGAGCTAGCCTAAAAATTGCTTAAACAGAACGCATTCAATGAATTACGACTCAAACATAGGAAAACAGTATGACCATAGAGCAACGCCTTCCATTACCGCCGTTTAATGCCGACACAGCTGCACTAAAAGTGCGCATGGCTGAAGATGGTTGGAATTCACGCAACCCAGAAAAAGTGGCTTTAGCCTATACCAAAGGTAGCCAGTGGAGAAACCGCGATAGCTTTATTAAGGGCCGCGAGCAAATTCAACAATTTTTGAGTGAAAAGTGGGAAAAAGAACAAGCTTACCGTTTGATTAAAGAGTTATGGGCCTATAGCGGTAATCGTATTGCGGTGCGATTTGCCTACGAGTGGCAGGACAAAGCTGGCCAATGGTATCGCGCTTATGGCAACGAAAACTGGGAGTTTGATGAAAATGGCTTAATGCAAAGCCGTCATGCCAGCATTAATGACCTAGCAATAAGTGAAGAAGAACGGCTGTTTCATTGGCCGCAAGGGCGCAGGCCAGACGATCACCTAAGCTTGAGTGACTTGGGTTTATAACAAAGCAGGGGCGAAGTGTATTGCTCAGGTTTAATGATGTTGGTTATCGGGTGAGTTGGTGGTATTGCAACGTGGGGCTTTGGCTGTGGTAGCTATAGCCCAAAGCATGAGAGGGTGAGTTTATGGCTGTTTTTCACAAGGGTGAGCTAAGCGTACAGCAACGAGTTGGCGTGGCCGATATCGCTAAAACCATTGGTGATAAAGCCATTCGCAACTATATGCCCGAGCAGCATCGTGAGTTTTTTAGCCAACAAGTTCTGTTGTATGCCGGCGTGCTAGACAATCAAGGGCATCCTTGGGCTTCGCCTATTTTGGGCGAGCAGGGTTTTGTTAGCTCGCCCAATGCTACCACCTTGTCTATCGAGGCCAGAGCGCTAATCGAATACGCGCAAGTTGCTCAATTGTCGGTGGGTGACAGCATAGGCTTGTTGGGCTTGGAGTTTACTACTCGTAGGCGTAATCGCGTAAATGGTTTGCTTGCATATTCAAGTGAGCAAGCGCTGCGTTTTGAGGTACAGCAAAGCTTTGGCAATTGTCCCAAGTACATTCAAAAGCGCGAGTTAAAGCCAAGTGTGTTTAACCATGCTTTTGTGCCTAAGGCGGCAGACTTTCGCGAGCTGGCAGCAAATGATGTAGTGCTTGAGCAGGTACTAAAGCATTGCGACACCTTTTTTATTGCCTCTAGAGCCGCCGCGCTAAATAGTGAAGATAGCGATGGAGTCGATATCTCTCACCGCGGCGGTAAGCCGGGTTTTATTGATGTGGCTAAGGGCAAAACCGGTAAAATGCCAAGCTTGGTGTTCCCCGATTTTTCGGGCAACAATTTATTCAATACCCTTGGTAATATAGTGGCCGACCCAAGAGTAGGTTTGTACATACCAGACTTTGAAACCGGCTGTAGTTTTTGGATTAAAGGTAAGGCATCAATCATTTGGGATGTGTCGCAGGTAAAAGCTTATCCGGGCGCACAACGTTTTGTACAAGTCAGCATTGAGCAATGCTTAAGTTTAACCACGCCTACCTTAGTACAAAACTCAGATGCAGAGTTTTCACCGGCTTTGCATAATTTGCCTTAAACCATGTCTAGTGGGCTAGCCACGCCATCGGCCCCCATATTAAGTACATGGGTATAGATCTGAGTGGTTCTAATATCACTGTGACCTAACTGAGCTTGAATGGTGCGAATATCGGTACCTCGTTGCAATAAATGCGTAGCAAAAGAGTGGCGCAAGGTATGGCAAGTGATGGGTTTACGAATAAGCGTTTTTACTCTGGCAGCCTTAAGTGCTTTGTTTTTGCCGGTTGCCACTGGAGTATTCTGAGGGCGTTAAGCCCACAAAGTTCATCAGTGAACGCGGGTTAGCAAAACGGCGCATGTCACCGAGTTCAGCCACTAAAGTAATGGCCGATAAAAACCGTATGCCTCTGAGTACCGTTAAATATTGCACCAGTGGATACCAGGACCAGTCTTGGGCAATCATTTGTAGCTCTTGCTCAAGATGCTGAAGCCGCTGAAGCCGCTCATAGCGCTCGGTAACAATGTTGATGTAGTGCTGAAAGGTGAGTTTTTTAGCAGGCTCTAAGAAATGAATATCAGCTAAGTGTCGCTTGTAGGCCTCATTCCAGGCTTGCCGCCCCGAACACGGGTGACCATTGCGTAACAAGAACAGCTTTAAACGCTGCCGCGCTTGGCGACAATCGAGCATGGCGTCTTCACGACAACGGATTAAATCTCTGACCGCTTCATCATCAGCATTGGGGACATGGATAGAATGAACTAATCCAGCTCGCGCCATTCTCGCTAAAGCGATGGCATCGCGCCTGTCGGTTTTTACTTTATCACTGGGTGCTTTAGGGATAAGGGCGGGAGCCACTACCCAGCATTCAATACCGTGTTTAATTAAATGGCGATACAGCCAAAATCCACACGGCCCGGCTTCATAAACTAAACAGAGATGAGTAGCCAAGCCTTTGTATTTTTTGATAAGTTTGTTGATAGAACGAATATTGGTGGGAATGGTGCCATGAAATACAGGCTCATCTCTCGAATTATCAACACAATAAGCGACATCTGTGGTTTCTTTGTGAACATCTAGTCCAATGAAAAACGTGCTAGATTTAGACATGTCGATCTCCTGTTCTGTTAAGACTTTGCATCTAACAGTGTGGCTCTAGTTTGACTAACCCACGATAAACGCAGGAGGTCGGCACTTTCACCGGGGATCATTATGTCTATAGCTCTATAAGGTAATCAACGAGGTTATGGATTACAGGAAGGAATTGGAAGCCATCGTACAGGCTCGAAGGGATGCTTTTAAACTATCGCCAGCCATAGTTGTTTGCTTGGTGGCAGGGGTGGTTGCTGGAAATTATGCTTCGTTCTTAGCACCGTTTTTTGGAATTGCTGCTTTTGCAGTCTTCTATCGCCGCTTGTGGCTCGCTGCCAAAACTAGCTGTCCGAGATGTAACGAACCATTCGGAACCAATTCAAAAGTTGTTATGGGTGTTGGCACACATTGTTGTCAGAGCTGTAGCTTAAGCCTTCATCATGGCGAGCTATAACAAGTGCAGCCAGGCACGCCGCAAAAAACGCGGCTGGACTCCCGTCGCGAGTGCCGGTCGCCCCTGCAACAAGCGTTATGTGTCAGTCAAATATTTGCTCCAAAAACATCACCGACTTCACCAAGACGGTGTTTGAAGCGTTACCAACAAAGTGCATCTCCTATTTTTAGGTGATGCCTAAATTACGAGTAGTTTTGCGGTAGTTGTGATTGACAGAGTACAGCTACAAGCAAAATGAAGCCCTTATCTAATGCTATGCCTTGCCTTTTTTCTTGCTACTGATTGCTGGTGGGCTATGGGTAAGTTTAAGCAACGCCAGTTTACAAATTTGCTTTGTTGGCAGCCAAAATCTCTTCGCATACACATTTATTGCAGAATATTTGCAGATTGAGGGTTTCTTAAGCTTGATCGCAGTGCCATAAGACCACATACTCTTTTACCATTCTGCGAATCCAGTTTATGGAAAAATTGGCATTGGTCGTTCAGGTACCTCGGTTTGATAAAAGCGCGAACTCGTTCAGTCCCACCAGTTTTCTACTTCGCTAAAGAACAGACAATCAAAATAAAGAATAGGGCTTAAAGCCCCAACATAAGTAGGAACACAACATGGCAGCTTTTGGTACGGTTTTTATGCCACAAATGGCATTAGCAAAATACGAAGATCAGCAATGGGGTGATAGTGAAATTGTCTCGTCTGACAGTATTAGCTTGCACCCTGGCGCGCACGTACTTCATTACTCAAGCACTTGTTTTGAAGGGCTTAAAGCCTTTCGTCACGAAGATGGCAGCGTGCATATTTTTCGCATGGACGCCAACATTAAACGTATGGCGCAATCTGCTGAGTTACTAAGCTTACCTGCTTTTAAACCCGAATTATTAGAGCAAATGGTTAAAGACATTGTGGCAAAATTTGCCGATGAAGTGCCAGCTGCTCCGGGATCTATGTATATTCGCCCAACCTTTATTGGCACCGAGCCTGCCATTGGCAAAGCGGCCGCGCCAACTAGCTCGGCATTGCTTTACGTATTGCTATCGCCAGTGGGTGATTACTTTGCGGTAGGTGCTAAGCCTTTGCGTTTGTTGTTAGAAGAAAACGGCATGCGCTGTGCACCACACATGGGTATGGTTAAATCGGGCGGTAACTACGCTAGTGCTTTAGGGCCAATTAGCCAAGCGCGCACTGAAGTAGATGCCGACCAAGTTCTGTTTTGCCCAGGTGGCGACGTACAAGAAACGGGTGCAGCCAACTTTATTTTAATTGATGGCGACGAGCTAATTACTAAAGCGCTCGACAGCAGCTTTTTACATGGGGTTACTCGTAACTCCATTCTAACCTTAGCGCGTGACTTGGGCTTAAAAGTAAGTGAACGTGAGCTTACTGTTGACGAGCTATTAGAGCGTGCAGCTAAGCCAGGTTGTGAAGCGGCTTTATCGGGTACTGCTGCGGTATTAACGCCAGTAGGTACGCTTATCCACAACGGTAAAGAACACACCGTTGGTAATGGCGAAGCCGGTGAAACCACGTTGAAGTTGCGCCAAGCGCTTAACGATATTCAATGGGGTAAAGCGGCAGACAGCCACGCTTGGTTAACGAAAGTTTAACCCCTGCTTTTGTCAAAAATAAAACCAGCCTGTTTGTGTAGGCTGGTTTTTTACGTTTGACATTAAGTAGTTGCTTTTAGTTATCATTCCAAAGCGTACAGTAACGTGAACCGCAGTTATTGCATTGAAAAATGGTCGCAGACATTCCATTTTTAAAGTAAGTATTAGTCGCTACCATCGTAGTAGGTGACTCATAAAACCTATGAATACAATTCGGTTTTGGACCAGAGTAATTTTGTTCCCAAGGCATATTATTCTCCTTCAATTTAGCAAGTGTAATCTTGAGCAATTATTGTTGTTTTGGAATGTTCAATTGGTGAACCACTGGGCTAACACACGGTAAGCCAGAGCCTGCACGGCCAGGTCCAAAATTGATCGGAATACTTATTTTTTTGAGTAGATCGTATAAGGCAAATACACGTTGGTAGTTGCGGGTCGAGAATTGGCTGTTAAAGACGGGGTGGTGAGCCAGCAATACGGAAGCTAAACCCGTTATGTGTGGCGCAGCCATCGAGGTTCCGCTATCAGGAAAGAAACTACCATCAGGGCCGGTAGATATAATGGCTACCCCTGGTGCAGTGACATCTACCTCGGGGCCAAAACAGCTAAATAACGGTGAAAATATTCCGTTGGATGCGGTAAGTTGAGGGCTGATTTGACTGGCATCAAAGGTATTTTTTTGTACAGTAGAGGTACTACCTATAGCCGACACC
>NZ_AP023033.1:300000-437500 GCF_019670125.1 Agarivorans aestuarii | reverse complement strand
TAAGCCTTAGAATTGGTAGCTAGCGCCTAACTCAAAGGTGCGACCTTGAGCTTGGTAGTCATTTACCGTTGAATATTCTTTATCGAATAGGTTTTGAACTTTGATAGCCAATTTCAAATCATTAGTTAATTGGTGGTTAAACCCAAGATTCCACACCGAGTAACTTCCAATCGTGGTGGTATTTGCTGCGTCAGCATAGGATTCTCCACGCCAAAGGAAATCAACCACTACTTGCAGACTTTGCCAATACATATCAGCTTTGTATTTAACTTGCTCTTCTGGACGGCGAATTAAGTTTTTATTGGTGCCACGATCTTTAGGATCTAAAAACTCAACAATTACGCGATGATTTAACCAGGCTGTAGAAAAATCCCCCTGTATCTCAACACCCTGAATGCGAGCATCACTTACGTTATCAGGTGTCCATAACGGCCATGTGTCTGGCGTACCTGAATAGTCATTATCACAACGGGCAACACAGCCCCAAGCAATAAGATTATCTACATCATTACGGAATACATTAAACTGCCACTGACTGCGCAGTAAATTTAATGCAAAACCAAACTCAGTGTTTTCCGACGTTTCAGCTTTTAAATTCGGATTTTCGCTACCGGGATAATAGAGATCATTAAAGGTAGGCGCTCTAAATGCGGTGCCATGCAAAACGTTAAAAGTTAAATCGGGTTGTAATTGCCAAGCCCAGCCTAAGTTATAGGTAGTGTGGTCACCATAGTGCTCGTTATCATCGTAACGAAGGCTAGCTTCTAAAATATGCTGTTCGTAGTCACCGCGAGCACCTATGTGAGCGGCTTTGTTATCACGGCTTTCTTGTTGATAAACTAAGCTAGTGCCAGAGATATCATCTTTCTGATAATCCAATCCTCCTTGTAATAACCATTGCTGGTCAAACTCATATGCTAACAACCAATTTGCAGCTTGGCGCTCGGTAGTATAACGCTGAGGATCAACAAAGTTTTCCGCCGGAGCAGTATCAGACCGGTCTTGATGGTAGCTTAAACCAAGCTCACTAGACCATTTATTGTTATTGTAGTTAGCACTGGCGCCATAAACACTTTGACGGGTTTTGTTTAAGGCTTTACCGCCTTGAATGATTTCAGCCTCACCATCATTACGTATAACAAAAATACGGCCACGCCAAGCTTGGTTGAAGCGGTGATCAAGACTAAATAAACCACCGGTGGCTTTATACCCATAGTTTTCGTCTAAGTTATCCTGCGGGCGAATGTCATAGCCATCACTCTTATCAGCACTCAATACAAGGTTGTATTGAGTTGATTCACCCAATAGACCACTTGCTCGGCCCGCAATCTTACCGCTGTTTTCACTACCAACCGCAGCTTTCAATCCAGCGTACTCACTACCAAATTCAGGTCGAGTGATAATATTAATTACGCCACCTACGGCATCTGCCCCATAAATGGACGCTCGAGCACCGCGAATAATTTCAATACGCTCAACAAATTCTAAAGGCAATAAAGATAACTGAGCACCGCCATTAGTTGCAGTATTTACCTTTACACCATCAATAAGAAATAGAGACTGAGTGGAGCTAGTACCACGAATGAATACGCTCTCGCTGTGACCTTTACCACCGTTGCGGGTAACACTTATACCAACTTGCTGGCTTAGCACATCAATAATGTCTTGGGCGCCGCTGCTTTCAATTTCGCTACGACTAACCACAGTAAGCGGTGCAATCACACTGGCTTCGGTTTGTTCCATGCGGTTAGCGGTAACAACCATAGTAGCTGGCTGTTCTGTTTGGGGTGTTTGCTGGGTTTCTTGGGCATAGCCAAAAGCTGGCGCTACTGCGGCCAGTAATATGAACTTCTTCATCGATGTAATCCTAATCGTCGCGTAGTACTTTGCTGTTATAAGCATGTGCGATGTGGCAGGTATTCGGACTTAGAGGCATATTACTTGTACTACGGCTGCGACTTCCCGTTTGGCGATACAAACAGTGTCTGGAGATCCTTGGAAAAGGCCAATCCTTGAGCTTTCGTTCCTCATTACCGCTGCGCGTCAGTTCCGGATTTGCACCAGATTCCCTATTAAGCTTGAGTATTTAATACACAAGCACCACAGCGGGCGAGATTATAAGCGAGGCTTAATGTGATTAATAGCACAAAAAGCCTGCTAATTAGCCAACATGAAATTAACTAATATTGTCGGCTGCGTTGTTTGGAGTGGAAGGAGAAGTGTTGAACATCGCCAATGCTTCCGCCATTCGGTCGGCAAACCCTTTAAAGCGTTCTACATCTGCTTGCTTATCTTGCTCTTCGCTAGGGCTAGAAATAGGCAGTATTCCAGCCAACAAAGTTTCGGTAGCCGATTCAGGTTGCGCAAACAAGGCGCTTACCTTGGCTTGAATATCTTGCCAAGAACTCAAGAATTCACTTAAATCTGGCACCAGTTCAGAGCCGCCAGAGGCTTTATCATTAGCTTGTTGATAGGCCTGAGTAACCGCTACGCTTTGTTGCTGTTGAAAATTAACCGCAAAACCCACTAACTGTTGCTCGTCAAAACCAATGCTTAAGGCTTGATCAAAGGCTTTATCTAAGTCGCCGGAGAAAAACTGTTGGCCAACTTCATCAACTTGTTTAATTAAATCGGCAATGGCGGCTAGCTCATCATCATTAAGATCGCCTTCTACCGAAAAGCTAAACTGCTGCTGAGAAGCAAAAGAGGCCTGAATGGATGAGCCTGACTCGCTATAACTTGCCGCCAGTTGCGAGCCGTAACTAATGGTTACTTTGTCGCCTTCGGCAGTTTCAAGTTCCATTGATGCGGATTGAGAACTGGACATTGCAAGCTGACTATAAAGAGGTGCAGATTGAATTTGATAATCCCCCTCTTCAATTTTCTCTAGCCCTTCTTGAATGAGGTCATAGCTCTTATCTATCCCTTTTTCTAGATCTTCATTAAGAATACCAGCATCACTCAGCTCTTCGCGGGCGCCTTCAAAACCTATATCAACGCCCTTGCGTGCCTGCGCCATCATCTCGGCTAATTTATCTTCAGACATTCCCGACTGCTTAGCACTATGTAACGAACTTGCGACAAAGTTAAGCACGTTTCTAGCGACTTCCTCGGCATCAAACACACTCACTTGCTGTGGTTTAGGGAGGCTAACTCCACCACTGGCCATTGATAAGGTGTGTTTTTCGATTGAGCTTAGCAACACGTGGCTAGCCACTGCGCCTTGCTGATTAAAGCTAGCCTTGTCATCAGCTAGGTTATTGCGTTTCTCAATCGCCGGTGCCGATTGCTGCAACAGGCGCTCGGCATACTGTTGCACGGGGGTTTTGCCCACGCCATTCAGTTCGTTCATAAAGCCTCCACGGATTCACCCTAGTCACAGCTTATCGGCGACCAAAATTAAAACTTTAGAAATATTATCACTATTATTGTAGATAAACTGGACAAGCAAGCCACGCACCTTTAAATTGCGCTGCTTGCTAGAACAGAGGAACGGCCATGAGCGCTATTGCATACTACCCAGAACAGTACCAACAACTATTGGCCGACAAAGTGGCAAAACGCTTAGAGCAGTTTGCCGAATTCACGCCTCCTCAACCTAGTGTATTTGCATCACCGACTAAACATTACCGAATGCGCGCTGAGTTTAGGGTGTGGCACGAAGGTGACGATCTCTTCTACATCATGTTTGATCAGCAAACCAAACAAAAATTTAGAGTAGACAGCTTTCCTCCGGCTAGCGAAATCATTAATCAGCTAATGCCAATTTTAGTTGAGCGGCTAAAACCAAACCCGCTGCTACGCCACAAACTGTTTCAAGTGGATTTTTTATCTACTTTAAGTGGCGAAGTGATAGTAAGCATGCTCTACCACAAGTCTATCGACGAGGCATGGCGCGTAGAAACCGAAAAACTAAAAGCTGAGCTAAGCAAGCAGTTTTCCATACAGTTAATTGGTCGCTCACGTAAACAAAAAATGTGTTTAGACCAAGATAGAGTAGATGAAGTACTTACAGTTAATGGTGAAAAACTTATTTACCAGCAAATAGAAAACAGCTTCACTCAACCTAACGCAATAGTAAATCAACATATGTTGGAATGGGCGCAACACGCCACCAGCGATAGCCAAGGTGATTTGCTAGAATTGTATTGCGGCAACGGTAACTTCTCATTGGCGCTGGCTAAAAACTTTAATCGAGTATTAGCCACTGAAATTGCCAAGCCTTCGGTGCAAGCGGCCCAATACAATATTAAGCATAACAACATCGACAACGTTAAAATCATTCGCTTGTCGGCAGAAGAGTTTACTCAAGCCATGTTAGGTGAACGCGAGTTTCGCCGCTTGCAAGAAGCCGATGTTGATTTAAGCAGCTACCAATGCGACACCATTTTGGTTGATCCACCTCGCGCGGGCTTAGACGATGCAACCCTAGGCATGGTGCAAGCTTACGACAATATCGTGTATATCTCTTGTAACCCTAACACCCTATACAACAACTTAAGCGAACTAAGCCGTACCCATAAAATCAGCCACTGGGCACTGTTCGATCAGTTTCCTTACACCGATCACATCGAAGTAGGCATGTATCTGCAACGTCGCTAGTTAAAGCCGCGTTAACTAACGCGACTTTTTATTATTTGAAATAGTGCTCAGCTAAGCACGGTCTCCATTCATAGCTTACTCTGCATCTAGGGAAAATTATGAAACGGATTATTTTTGCCACCACTTGCTTGATACTCAGTTTAAGCAGCTTTGCCAATGAGCCAGTAAGCACCAGCTTTTGGAGTGACAAGGCCATAGGCGGAATCGATGTCACCAGTTACCAGCTCGCTCAAGATCAGGGTAATCGCTACATTCAGCAAGGCAATAAAAAGTACACAGTGAGGTGGAAAGAGGCTGATTGGCAATTTGCTAGCCAGCAAAGCGCCGACAAGTTTGCAGCTAAGCCAGAAGCTTACCAGCCTAAATATAACGGGTTTTGCGCTAATGCTCTGTCTTTAGGCGAGGGCTTAATTGCAACCGATGGCCAAGTTTGGGAGTTTTTTGATAGCCAACTGCACCTATTCTTTGCGGAAAAAGGTCGCAAGCGCTGGTTAGAAGGAGATTGGAAAGCCTACCAACAACAGGCAGATTTAGCTTGGCAGCAGGCTTTACAATAATCTAGCATTCTAAATGCTTAGCGTTTAAAACCGCCTAACTTAAACATCAGCCATAAGCCAATAAACAGACAGATGATTAGCAATACTAAGTTGCTGCCAATGTCGGGAAATTGAGCACGCAACATGGCCGAATAACCCAGCGCACCCAGTAAAAAGGCGGCAACACTCATTAAGGGAGAATCTTCACTTAAGTCTTTTTCAGTATATAAGTGGTACAACTGCATAATGGCCAAAACAAAGGCAATAATTGGAAACACCGAAAACCTTAGCTCAGGCACCGTAAACAAGGCCAAGCTAGCGTTACCACATAAACCTGCAATAAAAGCTAACAATAGTAGCGATTTTCTTACCTTCATATTCACCTCTTAACTTAAGGCTTCCGAGCGATTGTAAAGTGCCGCTCCCTTGGCAACAATGCGTAACTGTTTAATGGTTTTATCGGCCAACAATTGACGATCAAACTCTGCTAAATCTAAGGCCGAAGCACCAGCATTGAAAACAATAATCACCATAGCTTCGGCTTGCATTTGCGCATCACCTCTTGGGCAGCGATATTGCAGCTCCAAATAGTCGGTAAGCTCGGCAATAAAATGAGCAATCTCGCGCGCCACCGCTGCCCTAAAGGCTGGGGATGTCCCAGAACGCTCACGCAATAACAAACGAAACACATTAGGATTGTTATAAACAAACTCCATAAAGGTTTCCACCGAGGTGCCAATAACACTGCCACCACTGGCAATAATTCGTTGCCGCGCCTGGCGCATAAGTTGGCGCAAGGTTAAACCGCCTTCATCTACTAAGGTTAGCCCTAGTTCTTCCATATCGGAAAAGTGACGATAAAAAGAAGTAGGCGCAATACCCGCTTCCCTAGCTACTTCCCTCAGACTTAAGCTCGACAAACCACGTTCAGCACTTAATTGACTAAATGCTGCATCAATAATTGCTCTGCGTGTTTTCTCTTTTTGCTGGGCCCTAACGCCACTCATAAACCTGCCACTTCCTTTCTATTTATAGGGCTATCATACCGTGAGTAATAAAAAACCCAAATCGAACAATGCAAATCCTCAAAAACCAAGTTTTTAACTGCGAATCGTTTCAAGGCCAGAACAAACCCACTGAAAAGCATTTCATAAAAAAACAATATTCTCAATTAAACAAAAGATGCGAGCTAGGTCAATTTTCCATCAACCTGAAAACGCTATCAAGTATCTAGTCGAGCTGTGCTGTGATTAACTCAAGCTATATAAGTTGTAATCAGCAAGGATGAATAATGAATTGGTCCAAGAGCGCCATCTCAATGGCAGTAGTATTTGGTTTAAGTGCTTGTGGCGGAGGCGGCGGTGATGACACTCCACCAACCACCCCGGAATATGAATATCAGGCTTACGCATGTGACGCAGATATTTATGAAAAAGCCAAAGAGTTACGCATCTACCAAGTAATGACCGAAGCGTTTATTGATGGTGACTCAAGCCATGACTACAACGACGGTTACGGCACAAGCCACCACAAAGGCGACTTACAAGGCATTATCGATTCGCTCGATTACATTCAAAGCCTAGGCCTAAACGCTGTTTGGATGACGCCTATCTTCGATTCAGAGGGTAGCAGTAAGCTAGATGCTACTGGTTACTTCACTCGTAACTACTTTGCCATAGACCCTAACTTTGGCACCATGGAACAGGCTCGCACGCTCGTGAACGAAGCGCATGCCCGTGGTATGTACGTAATTTTTGATGGCGTATTTGGCCACCACAAAGGCAATGTAACGCCTTCTCCAAATGGCTTAACTCCATCTGGTTCTGATAACCCTGTAAGCTACCCAGGTACCGATAACGATACCCTCGAGTTTTATAAAGAAGTGGCTAGTTACTGGGTAACAGAGCTGGGCATAGATGGTTGGCGTTTAGACCAAGCTTATCAAGTTCCTATTGGCGCTTGGGGCGAAATTCGTAAAGCGGTAGAAGATGCGTCGAAGGCAACAACTTACACCATGAATGGTCAAACAGTTAACCCATTAGCTTATATGGTGGCTGAGATTTGGGATGGCGGTGGTAACCAAATTCGTGATGAAGGCTACGGACCAGAAGCTGCACCAGGTGTGTGTTCGGCCTTTGACTTCCCTATGCGATACAGCATCACCCAAACTTACGCTGTAGAAGAAAACGGCAGTGGTGGTCGTGATGCAACTAATTTGAACGCAGCATTTAACGCCCAAATTGCTAACCCTTCTCATGCTGTACCTAATGGCTTTATTGGTAACCATGACTTAGTGCGTTTCGGCGATCTATTACAGCGTGGCAACATTGCAGAGCCAAATGAGCAGGAGTACTGGGACCGTCATAAAGCGGCCTATGCTTTCTTAAGCGCTTATTCAGGTCCAATTACCCTTTACTATGGTGAAGAGATTGGCGATGAAGTACCAGACTTTGCCGACCAAGTTGGCAACACAACTTGTGCAGATTTAGGTTTATGTGATGACCACGTAGCTCGAAACAGCGGACAAGTAGAAGGCTTAGCCAGCGAACAAGGCGGCAGCGTATTTAGCGCGAATGCTAACCAAGCTGATTTACGTGATTACATCAGTTCGTTGATGACCTTGCGAGCAGCAAACCCTGCGCTTTACAAAGGTGAGCGTATAGCCATTAATCATGATGATGCGGCTAATGTTTTCTTTGACCACAAACAGTTCGAAGATAACACCATCTTGTTCCTAAACAATACTAGCAGCAACAGTTACACCATTGCTGTAACTAGTGAAGATATTGGTAGTGATGGTCAGTTACGCAACATGCTAAGCAATGAGACTATCGATATTGCTTCTGGTGGTTATACCATCGAAATAGCTGGCTTCGAGTCTTTATTCCTAGAAGTAATGTCAGCTACAGATGATGGTCCACAACAAGGAAATGGCGGCAGCCTAGTTGGTACTGGTCCTTTAGCAGATTGTAACGCACCAGATGTTGCAGGGAACGGTCCTCTGGATAAAGAAATGTGGATCCGTGGTAACTACAATGGTGGCGACGGGTTCATGGCCACGCCAGATAGCCATAAGTTCACTTACAAAGGCGACAATATTTACCAAGTCGTGGTAAACGAAACAGCGACCACTTCGTTTGGCTTTAAGTTTGCTGCATCAGATTGGAGCTCAGAATTTGCTTCATCTACCGGAGTCGCTGTAATTGCAACGGAACAAGCAATGTCTATTGCAGCCGGTGAAGGTACAGAATCAAGTGTAGTTATCCCTGAAGCAGGTGAATACGTATATAGCTTTGAAATCAATGATGCCTTAACCGGCGGAACAATGATGATTAGCAAATGTGAGTAAAAATTGAGAGGTGGCTTCACGCCACCTTTTCTTGTGCGGAAGGTTTTCTAGCAACCCTTAAAACTAGAGTGAAGGTAGTAGCCTTCAAGCGTTTGTAAACACCCTTAATATCCTATTTGGCCTCTTAATTTAAGAGGCCTTTTTTTATCCAAAAATCAGCTTATTTAAGGCTTTTGCAAAGGCTAACTAAATCAGCTTGAATAGCCCCTGCAGTCACTTCTCTGCCCGCGCCAGGCCCCTGAATCACCAAAGGGTTTTGCTTGTACCACAAGCTCTCAATAGCAAACACATTGTCGCAAGGTTTAAGGTTAGCGAAAGGGTGCAGCGCATCAATTGCCGATAAGCCAACTTCAGCCTCTCCCTTTTGATTCACTTTGGCTAGAAAACGAATCACTTTGCCTTGACGTTTAGCGTCGTTAAAAGCTTCTAGCATGCTTTGGTCTAACTCGCTCATCGAGTCTAAAAACTGCTCTACAGTTAAGGCCGCTAAATACTCTGGCACTAAAGAGCTAAGCGCAATATCGGCTAGCTCCAACTGTAAACCCGCCTCTCTAGCTAAAATAAGCAACTTGCGCTGCACATCTTTACCAGAAAGATCCTCGCGAGGATCTGGCTCGGTTAAACCTTGATTTAAGGCGTCGGCGAGCAATTCAGAAAAGGCCGCGGTTCCGTCGTACTGTTGGAACAACCAACTCAAAGTGCCAGAAAATATTCCTGAGATGGTATGAATATCATCGCCAGAGTCGCGCAAACTTTGAATACTTTTTTGCACTGGCAAGCCCGCCCCTACTGTGGCGTTGCTCAACCATTGCGCACCATGATCGCTAAAGGCTTGCTGCAAGGCTGAATAATTAGCTTGCTCACTTGCACCAGCATGCTTGTTAGCGGTAATAAGGTGGAAGCCATGTCGAGCAAATTCACCATAATAAGCACTTAGTGCTTCACTGGCGGTTATGTCTAACACAGCAAGCTCGTCATAAGGATGGCGTTTTAGCTTATCGAATAGCTCTGGCCAAATAAGCGGCGTATTGGCTTCAGTACTATCAAGCAGCTCTAGGTTCAGGCCGGCAAAGTCTAAGTGCCCAGCTTTACTTGAAAACACACCCGCCAAGCTAATTTCAAGCTCATGCTGCTGTGCCAAGGTAGTTTGCTGTTGGTTAAATAGCTCCAACCACTGGCTGCCAATATTGCCCTTGCCAAAGACTACCAAACCCAACTTGGTTTTTTGTTTGAATAGGTGGCTATGCAAATCTTTTAATAGTGGCTCTAAGGTGATTTTCCTCACCACAGCACACAAACTTAGTTTATCAGCACTCGAGTGGATAAACTCTAATGGCTGCTCAGCCAAATGCTGAAAAAACTGATAACACTGCTGCGGGTTATCACATACGCCCGCGCCCACTAGGGCCACCAAACTGTAACCTTCGCTACGCTCAATTTTTTGGATATGAAATTGGCTAGCCAGCTGATCGATTTTGGCCAAGGCTTCATCGACTAGTTCGCAAGTGTAAGCCATACGCAGCGAGCCTGTTTCGCTGTGCTTATGGCGAGTAGCGGGTGCTAGATGATGACTAGCTAAGGCTTCTAACAAGGCCGTAGCGTTAAGCGTAAAATCTTGGGTAAAGGTAAGCTCAAGTAGCACTACATTGCCTACCGAGGTAACAATTTTTGCGCTGTGGCTATTAGTACCTTTGCGGTGAATTAAGGTTTGTCCATCGTTGGGTGCGTAACTGCAGCGCAGGTTCACCTTTTGCCGAGAACGCGCCAGTGGCTCTAAAGTTCGCGCATGCAATACTGAGGTACCAATGCGCGATAATTCTGCAGCTTCATTCAACGCAAGGTTTTCAAGCAATACTGCATCTTTCACTAAACGTGGATCAGCACTATAAATACCAGCTACATCACTCCAAATCGTAGTAGACACAGCATCGGCCAAGGCAGCTAACTCGGTAGCCGAGTAATCACTGCCGTTGCGACCTAAAGTCACGGTACGTTGTTCACTATCACTACAAATAAACCCCGTTACCACTATGCGGCAAGCGGCTTTTTCAGCTAAACATTTAGCTAATAAGGGGGCACTTTTCGCAACATCCACTTGCGGTTGGGTAGATAACTCCGCTTTAAAAAACTGGCGAGAATCTAACCACTCGGCTTGGCAATCTTGAGCACTTAACAAAGCTGCTAATAAACGTGCAGACCAACGCTCGCCAAAAGACAATACTTCGTTGCAGGTAAAGGCTGTAAGCTCACCTTCAAGAATACTAGCAATTTGGTGATGCTCGCCATCTAGCGCGGTTAAAATCGACTTGGCTGCGGCTTCATCAAGCAGCTCATTAACTAACTTGCATTGAAACTCAATTAAACCTTTAAGTGCATCAGCCGCGGCATTGTCAGCCTGCTTAGCCAGTTCAATAATGTTAATTAAGCGGTTGGTGGTTTTACCAGCCGCCGATACCACAATTAAATCTTGCGCTTGAGTATGTTTGGCAACAATCGCCGCCACCCGCTTAAAGCACCCTGCATCAGCTAAGCTGCTGCCACCAAATTTATGCACATGTCTATTTACCGACATGACTTACCTCTCTACAACGCTGGTAAAACTACAGTTGGGCAAAGGCCTGCTGTAAATCATTGACTAAATCTTGCGAATCTTCCAAGCCTACCGATACCCTCAATAACTGATTAGAAATGCCAGCCTCTGCTAGCGCTTCCGCCGACATCGCAGCATGCGTCATGGTAGCCGGATGAGCAATTAGACTTTCTACGCCACCTAAAGATTCCGCCAAAGAAAACAACTGTAAGCTTTTTAAAAACTTAACCATTTGGTTTTCTTCTAAATTCAATTCAAAACTGAACATAGCACCAAAGCCCTTTTGCTGACTTTGCGCTAAAGCATGTCCTGGGTGCTCTGGCAAACCAGGGTAGTAAATCGCGCCCACCGCCTCTTGTTGTTGCAAACACGCCACCAAGGCTTGAGCATTCTGCTGGTGCACATTCATACGTGCTTTAAGGGTGCGCAGGCCGCGCAAAGTAAGGTAAGAATCAAAAGCCGAACCGGTTAAACCTAAACAGTTAGCCCACCACGCCAATTGCTCGGCCAGTTCTTCGTTGGCCGCCACCACCATACCGGCCACTACATCCGAGTGGCCGTTAATGTATTTAGTGGCCGAGTGCACCACAATGTCGGCACCTAACAGAATTGGCGTTTGCAAAGCAGGAGATAAAAAGGTGTTGTCTACCACCACCAATGCACCAGCAGCATGCGCTTGCTCAGCAATGGCTTTAATGTCTACAATTCGAAGTAAAGGGTTACTAGGGGTCTCTAACCACACCAATTTAGGCTTCTTAGCCAATAACTGAGTTAAAGCTGCGTCATCATTTTGATCAACAAAAGCCACTTCAAAGGCATTCTTTTTAGCTAGGCTGTCGAATAAACGGTAGCTACCACCGTAACAATCATGCGGAGCAACCAATAAATCGCCCGGCTCAAGCAAGGCAGTAACAAGGTTAACCGCCGACATACCGGTGTTAGTAATTACCGCACCAGCGCCATGTTCTAAATCGGCAATCGCCTCGGCCAAAATGTGCCGAGTAGGGTTACCTGAACGGCTGTAATCAAACTGGCGTTTTTGGTTAAAATCAGCAAAGCTGTAGTTACTCGACAAATAAATAGGTGGCACTACCGCACCGTGTTGGGTATCACTTTCAATACCGCTGCGCACTGCTATAGTAGCCGCTTGTAGATCTTTTAAAGACATTGCTGATTTACTCCCTCAATTTATCCTGCCACTTTACCACCAGCAAAAAAGACGTCAACACTTCTAGACGTCTAAATGTCTTTGCTGTTGGATTGCTAAGTCGCATTTCCCCCGTTACAATAGGGTCTCTTTAGTTTGGTGTGTATTGCAGAATGTCTACAGATTGGAATGGTGAGTGGATCAGCCCTTACGCTGAGCACGGTAAAAAAAGCGAACAAGTAAAAAAAATCACAGTATCTATCCCACTAAAAGTGCTAAAGATATTGACCGATGAGCGAACCCGTAGACAAATAAATAACCTACGCCACGCCACCAACAGTGAGCTACTTTGCGAAGCATTTTTGCACGCCTATACTGGCCAACCACTGCCCGACGACGCCGACTTGCAAAAAGACAAGCCCGACCCGGCCTTAGAGAAAGCCGCCCAAGCAGAACTCAATAAAGAAGATTAAGATTTTACAAAGCCGCTCATTGAGCGGCTTTTTTGATTTACTCTAAAACCACTATTCTAATTTTGTTTTGCTCCCTAAGTTTGATTACATCATAGGCAACTGAAAAGATAATTAAGCAATGCGCTAGTACTAGTTCTGAAGTATTCTCAATAAAGTACCAAGACAGCCCACTACATAACACTGCTACAGCTATTAACCAAAAACTTCTGTGTTTAAATAACACTTCATCCCCCAGTATGCATAATAATTTTTATTTCGCCTCACAGCGATAATGAGGGATTGAATAGCTACATTCAATTGCCCAATTTCCTTTTAGTTATCCTGCCAATAACAAGGTTTAGTAAGCTGCGTTTTCAAAGAATTACAAATTGATTGAAAACAAACTTACTGATACTATTAACAATTAGTTAAAGGAGGCATTATGTCTAAGGGCAATTTTTGTCATTTACAGGGCTTTGAACCTAGCGAAAGAACGCTACAATACATAGAGCAGATGAACGACACAGTTGAAATGGCAAATTTATTGGATAAGCTCATTAGTGTAGTTCCTTTCTTTCAAATATTTGCAGGCAGAGGCACCTACAAAGCTGCAGAATTGATATCTACGGGTTACCAAGTTACGACTTATAATTGGGAACTATATGCCAACACTGTAAAGAGCATTCCCGAAATAAAACGTAAAAAGCTGGAAGACATTGCAGGTACCGCATCTATTTATACTCACGGTAAAGAAAGGCGCTTTTGGGAGTGTGTATATAATGCTCTATAGACTTAATTTATTAACAGCAGGCTTGATTATGACGTTCTCAGGGGCTGCTTCTTCTACGTCTCTGCTCATGAGTAATGAAAACTTAGCAAATGAACTAGAGCTTAAATATCAAGCCTTAAACGCTAAAACTCAAGTTTGCAGAGAGGCTCGCAGGAACCACATAGAAGTAGAAAAAATAACAAGCAACTGGTTTTTAGCTCTGCCAGCGGAAAGTAAAAAGGTAGTGCTACTTGTTGCTAGCCACGAAGCAATGGAACGTTGCACCAAAGCACAAGCCGATGAGTATTCGCTTATTTTAGTTGAGTACGCAGCTCAAACAGAGGATAAAAACCAACTCGATGAATGGCTAAAAATAAAACAAAATTTTAAGCCCGATGAGTTAGTAAATGATATCAATGAGCTTAACTCTGAAGAGTTGATAGCTTTTCTTAAAGAACCTCTACTCAGTGAGCCATTTGATTTAATTGCGATTATAAAACAACTAAATCTATAGCTATTGAGGTGGTTTTCTACTTTTAATGTGTAGTAGCCCAAGCCTAAGCTGACAAAGCCCCCTAAAAATCGGGAAACTGTCAAGTCTGAACTACTACATCTAGACATACCTAGTACATATTGAGAAAAACAAAGCCTTCATCCGTTAGCTCTGCGCATTGGTTTCGCCTTCGGCGGCGTCATTTTCTTTGAACAACCAAAGAAAACGAAGCAAAAGAAAGGTTGCCCCGCATTATCTTCTTCCTGTGTTCAAGCACACAAAGCGATGCTTTGTTTACATCTGTGCTTTCACCTCATTTTAAAGCGCGCCTGCACAACTCGCTTCGCTCAAACAGTGCTTGGCTTAATCACTTTAAACTTCCGCTACTCGCGATAATGGAGGGGAATGCTGTGGTCCTAACTAATAAGTGCGCAAGCATAAAGCATCTACTAAATAGTAACTAAATCATCATTTAATAACGTGTAGCGCTAACTCAATTAGCATTAAATGATAAAGTAACGATTAGAATTGTCTGATGAAATAATGTTGGTTCTAGGAAAATCATATGGAGAAGAAATATCAAGTTTTTGTTAGCTCGACTTACGAAGATCTGCAAGACGAAAGAAGATATGTTTCTGAAAACTTACTAAAGTGCGATTGTATACCTGTAGGAATGGAACTGTTTCCCTCAACTAATTCTACTCAATGGGAGTTTATAAAAAGCCTCATAGACGAATGCGATTACTATATCTTAATACTTGGGGGAAGGTACGGAACTGAATGCAAGGTAAATGAGTATTACCGAGATGATTTTAACCTCCTAAAATCTAAACAGGTTTCACGTAGCTTCACTCACCACGAGTATCACTATGCTAAAAGCAAAAACATACCGATTATTAGCTTTTTGTGTAAGGACCCTGAAGAACTTAAGGCTAGTAAAATAGAAAAACAGACCATGGGAAAAAGCTCTATTCAGATTTTAGGAAAACAGTAGAAAATAACAATCGAATGTGCTCATATTGGAGTTCTCCAGAAGAGTTGTCTCTACAAGTAACAGTCTCGATTAATAAGCTAATCAACTCTGATCCAATGCCTGGTTGGGTTAGAGCCTTGGACTCAGCAACAAGCGGCCTAGTCACTTCAAATTTGACCAGAGAAAATGAACAATTAAACAAAAAAATTCAAAGACTAGAACTCCAATTAGCCCGCAATATTGATATTATCCCCAACACACCAACTCTTAGTTCTCCCAACGAAAGGCAACCTACCCCAAAAGAATTTTGGAACGTCAGATACTCAATACTACAATTTAGATATCGAGGTCGTGGATTCATACAATCTTCATATTCAGTGAACATAGATATAGAAGAGTTAAAAGAAACCGTAAAAAGTCAGATCAGACAAATCAGCTCAGAAGGTGAGGTAGGAGATATAATCAAAAAATGTGTGTATAGCACTACTTTAAAAGCTTCAACAGAAATAACTCCTCTGTTTCCGTCACCTTGTGGTGAATATCGTAAGGGTGATCTCCAACACCTCTCTGTCTACCCTGAGGATATCTATTTGATTCAATCATGGCTAAAAGACAAGCAGGTCTATGATACCGATGAAAATGGATACACCATTCTTGCTCCACTTCTTAATTAAACTGATACATAACACCCAGACACAAAAAAAGCGCCCTTAGGCGCTTTTTGTTTGCTGTGTAGCGTAAATAAGGCTGGCTTATTTTTTGCCCAATACAGCGAATTTTTTGTTGAAACGATCAACACGACCACCGGTATCAACGTTACGTTGCTTACCAGTGTAGAACGGGTGACATTTGTCACATACGTCTAGGAACATAGAACCAGTGCGAGTAGATTTAGTTTCGATTACGTTACCGCAAGAACAAGTAGCAGTAAGTACTTCGTAAGTTGGGTGGATATCAGTTTTCATGGATTACCTCAATACTTGGGCCGTATCGCCATTCGGTCGCCACAATTGACACCAAACACCATACGAAAGCAACTCTATCAGAGCCTATAAATTTTAGGTGGCGGATCATATAAGAAGCCACCTAGCATAGCAAGCACCCAACAACAAAAAGCGGGTAAAAATTCGCCAAACGCTTAATTTGCTCCGCAAGGTGCTCTGCCAGTAGAATGAGACAGGTTTTTTGCTTGAGTTTATTGATTAGTGTCGATTGTTCGTGTTGCCTTAGCTATTCCCCTGCGTCGCCTTTTTGATTACAGCGTGCCAGCAAACACCCCAATGCCAGCCATTGGTACTCGCGTAAAGGTGCCTTTTGGTAAAGGCGAAAAAGTGGGTTTGGTAATAGAACACCCCAGCGATAGCGACATTGCCGAAGATAAACTCAAACCTTTTAGTGAATCACTCGATCAACAAGCATTGTTACCAGAAAGCCTATTTAAGCTACTTAATTGGGCTAGCTCTTATTATCACCACAGTTTGGGAGATGTGATCAGCCAAGCCTTGCCAGCACTTTTACGCAAAGGTGAGCCAGCCAAAGCGAAAAGCATAGTGGTGTGGCGTTTAAGCGAGCAGGGCAAAGTGGCCGATCTAGCAAACTTTACCCGCGCCCCCAAGCAAGGGGTTGTATTAGGCAGCTTGCAACAGCAAGAAGATGGCCAGCTGAGTGACGAACAATGCAAGCAACAAGAATTATCCCGTACTGCCATTAAAGCGCTAGTAGATAAAGGTTTTATCAAAAAACATGAGATTACACCCGCGCCAGCGCTGTGGTCGAAAAGCGATACCAACAACCAAGCCTCGCTAAAGCTTAATGCAGAACAAGCCATTGCAGTGGCGGCAGTTAATCAAAGCATTGGCAGTTTTCAGGCCTTTCTTATCGAGGGTATTACCGGCTCGGGCAAAACCGAGGTGTATTTAAATGTTATTGCCGAAGTGCTCGCCCAAGGTAAACAAGCCTTAGTATTGGTGCCCGAAATTGGCTTAACGCCACAAACCTTAGCGCGCTTTGCGGAGCGCTTTAAAGTGCCGGTTTATGCGATTAACTCTGGGTTAAACGACACCGAGCGTTTTACCGCATGGCTTAAAGCCAAACAAGGCGAAGCAGGCATTATTATTGGCACCCGCTCGGCAGTATTCACCCCCATGAAAAACCCTGGGGTAATAATTATCGACGAGGAGCACGACAGCTCTTTTAAGCAGCAAGACAGCTTTCGCTACCACGCGCGCGATTTAGCCATAGTGCGTGCCCGATTAGAAAAAATGCCGGTGGTGCTTGGCTCTGCCACCCCATCGCTAGAAAGTTTGCATAATGCGCTAAGCGGCCGTTACTCGCACTTAGAACTAAAACAACGCGCCGGTAATGCAGTATTGGCCGAGCAACAACTGCTAGATATTCGCCAGCAGCCACTATCGTCAGGTTTATCACCGGCACTGATTAAAGCCATGCGCATCGAGTTAAAAGCTGGCCGCCAAGTAATGCTGTTTTTAAATCGCCGAGGTTACGCTCCTGCGTTGCTGTGCCATGAGTGTGGCCACGTATGCGAATGTGAGCGCTGTGAGGCCTACTTTACCTATCATCAGCAACCTCGCCACTTAGCTTGTCACCACTGTGGCAGCCAAAAAGCCGTGCCACACCAATGTGAAAAATGTGGCTCTACCAACTTGGTAACAACAGGTTTAGGCACCGAGCAGTTGCAAGAAGCCTTGCTGGAGATATTTCCCGAATACAAAGTGGCGCGCATCGACCGTGACAGCACCCGCCGCAAAGGCAGCTTAGAACAGTTACTGGACGATATTCACAATAACCAATACCAAATATTAATTGGCACCCAAATGTTGGCTAAAGGTCACCATTTTCCTAACGTCACCTTGGTGGCTTTGTTAGATATTGACCACGCTCTATTTTGCTCTGATTTTCGCGCACCAGAACGCTTAGCCCAACTTTACGTTCAAGTAGCTGGCCGAGCTGGTCGAGCGAATTTACTGGGCAAAGTATTGTTGCAATCTCACCATCCAGAACACGAGCTGTTGCAAGATCTTATCAACAACGGTTACCAACATTTTGCTCGCTTTGCCTTAAACGAGCGCAAAGATACCGAACTGCCGCCCTTTAGCTTTCAGGCGCTGTTTCGCTTTGAAGCTGCCGATGGCAACGCAGTTAACGAGCTTAGCCAACAGCTATACCAACTTGCTCAACCGCTACAACAAGGAGAAACGTGGGTATTTCCGCCCTGCCCTGCGCCACAAGCGCGCCGTGCGGGTAAGTTTCGTATGCAACTGTTGATTCAAGCCGAGCAACGCCCGCAACTGCATCAATTGGTTTATCGCCTGTTGCCGCAACTAGAAAGCTTAAAACTAAGCCGAAAAGTACGTTGGTCTTTAGATATAGACCCTTACGACATGCAATAAATCTAAGGCTTTTTGTAAGGCTTAAAAGATCAATCTCTCGCCAACCAGCACCTAGGATCTTCGGTGGTTTCCCCTAGCTTCCAAAACTAAGGCTAATTAGCCAAGATAAGAGATAGTCTTCGTCACAAATTGTCGGTAAAATGCCCGCTTTGTAGAATTTATTTACGCGAGATTGGTGCCAACCTTCATGAAAGAGCTTATTCAACAACTTCTGGAACAAACGGTCACAGCCCTAAAACAACAACAGGTGCTTCCTGAAGGATTCGAACCACGAATCCAAGTAGACCGAACCAAAGATAAAGCTCATGGTGATTTAGCCACTAACCTAGCCTTAATGGCCGCTAAGCCAGCGGGTAAAAACCCACGCGAGCTAGCGCAGCTAATTGTAGATAACCTACCAGAATCTACCTTGGTAGAAAAAACCGCCATTGCTGGCCCAGGTTTTATCAACTTCTACCTAAACAACGATTGGTTAGCATCGCAAGTTGAAGCCATGGCTAGCTCGCCAACCGCTAACGTTAAGCCCGCAGAAAAGACTCAAACCATTGTGGTGGATTACTCGGCGCCAAACGTAGCCAAAGAAATGCACGTAGGCCACTTACGCTCAACCATTATTGGTGACGCAGTGGTTCGCACCCTAGAGTTTTTAGGCCACAAAGTGGTACGCGCTAACCACATTGGCGACTGGGGCACCCAGTTTGGCATGCTTATCGCCAACCTCGAAGAAGTGGAAGCCCGCGGCACAGACGCTGGTGATATTGAACTCGCCGATTTAGAAGTATTTTACCGCGAATCTAAAGCGCGCTACGACAGCGACGAAGTATTCGCCGAACGTGCTCGTAACTACGTGGTTAAGCTGCAAAGTGGCGACGACTACTGCAACACCATGTGGCGCAAACTGGTCGACATTACCCTTAGCCATAACCAAGCCGTTTACGACCGCTTAAACGTATCGTTAACTAAAAACGATGTGATGGGCGAAAGCATGTACAACCCAATGCTTCATGACGTTGTGGCTGACTTAAAACAGCAAGGTTTAGCGGTAGAAGACAACGGCGCCACCGTAGTATTCCTTGATGAATACAAAAACAAAGACGGCGACCCAATGGGTGTGATCATCCAGAAAAAAGACGGCGGTTTCCTATACACCACCACCGACATTGCCTGTGCTAAATACCGCTACCAAAACTTAAATGCTGACCGAGTGCTGTACTTCATTGACTCACGCCAACACCAGCACTTAATGCAAGCCTGGAATATTGTGCGTAAAGCCGGTTACGTGCCTGAAGAAGTACCTTTAGAGCACCATGCGTTTGGCATGATGCTTGGCAAAGACGGTCGCCCATTTAAAACTCGTAGCGGCGGCACTGTTAAGTTAGTAGACCTATTAGAAGAAGCCGAGCAACGCGCGCAAAGCATTGTGGCCGAGAAGTCGCGTGACTTAGACGCTGAGCAACAAGTAGTAGCAGCAAAAGCAATAGCCATGGGCGCAGTAAAATACGCCGACTTATCGAAGAACCGTACTACCGACTACATCTTTGATTGGGAAAACATGCTGGCGTTTAACGGCAACACGGCTCCTTACTTGCAATACGCTTATACCCGTATTCAATCAATTATTCGCCGCTCGGAAATTGACGTCGCCAAGCTACAGCAAGCGATTAATTTAGAACAAGACGCCGAGATTGCCCTTGCGCAAAAACTGATCCAGTTTAGCGATGCAGTGCACAACGTAGCAAACAAAGGTATGCCACACATGATGTGTAACTACCTTTACGAGCTAGCGGGTGCCTTTATGACCTTCTACGAGGCCTGCCCAATTCTTAAAGATGATGTAGCAGCCGATACTAAATCTAGCCGCTTACGCCTAGCTTCACTTACCGCCAAAGTTCTAGACCAAGGTCTATCACTACTAGGAATTGAAACCCTGGAACGCATGTAAGCATGGCCAAGGACTACGTAGGGCGTAGCAAGCCCAAGAAACGCGCGGCTAAATCTAGCCGTGCGGTATCTAATAATAAACGCTTTCCTTTACCGCTAGCTTTAGTGGTAATTGCCGCTATTGTGGGATTTGCAGCGTTGCTCTTTAATATTAAAGGCACAGCCCCAACCCCCGCACCAGAACTAAGCGAAATAGTAAAACCTAAAGCCACAGCACCTAAGCCTAAAACAACGCTGCCAGAGCCACCTAAAGAGCGTACTTACGTAAAAGAGCTGGAAGAGAAAAAGGTTGAAGTAGAGATTGCCGAGCAATCTTCTAAACCAGGCAAGCCTTATCAAATGCAATGTGCGTCATTTCGTAGCCGCGACAAAGCAGAAGAAAGTAAAGCGCTTATCGCCTTTGCTGGCTTAGAAAGCCAAATTAGACGCACTGAAGGTAAAAATGGCGCATGGTATAGGGTTGTGCTGGGTCCCTACCCAACTAAACGCGACGCTGAACGCGCTCGCCATATCTTGCAACGAGCCAAGATAAATGGCTGTCAAATTTGGCATTGGAACTTTTAAGCCACCTACCACTCTAAATAAGCTGAATAATCCTAATTCAGCTTATTTTTTAATTACTTAGCCACGATGTGGTATTACAGTTATGTATTAACAATTGCACGTTAAAACAACTACAATAGCGCATTAAATCAGCAAAATATTCTCACCCTTTAGTGAAAAAGAAAGAAAAAAACAACGCTAAGCAATTAAAAATATTAGTTATTTGAACTAGTTCTCAACTATGTTATAAAAATGTAGCTAGGCTAGTATGTTAGGGACAACTAAAATGCGGAATATCTATAAGCTTCAATCCGCGACTCGTAATAGGAACGCGATGAAATGGAAAACACGGAACTAGAGCAGCTCGACCGCCGTCGCTCAATGCGATTGGACTTAGAGAATGAGCCAGTGAAATTAACGTGGAAAGACAGCGAAGGCGAAGATCAAAGCATTGAAGCAACCTGCATAGATATCTCTCGACGGGGTATGTTGGTAAAACATAGCAACGATCTGCAAATAGGCACTAAGCTAAAATTACAATTTTCTTCAGAACATAGCGATACCGCAGAAATGAAGGCTAAGGTTGCACGCTGCCACCGTAAAAACTTCTCCAGCTATCATATGTTTTTGTTATTGCTATAGAAAATTCATCTGTTCAAGCAAAGTCGGCGATCTGTCTTATACTTATTATTACTTGTACCAACGACAAGTTGGTTAACTAGGCACAAGTAGCAATAACAAGGAGCAGCCATGTTAATATTAGTGGGTGGAGAGAAAGGCGGCAGTGGCAAAAGCTGCCTCGCACAAAACATTGCTGTACACCTTAAAACCAGCCTAAATGCCAACATCCTGATGGTGGACTGCGATCCTCAACGCACCACTTCTGATTGGATCCAAGCCCGTAACGAAGATGAATCACTGCCCGGTATCAATTGTATCCAGCTTTACGGCAAGATCCGCAAAGACCTATTAAGCCTTGAAGGCGGCTACGACTTCGTAATTGTGGACTGCGGTGGGCAAGATAACCTGGCAATGCGAGCCGCTATGTCGGTGGCTAAATATGTACTCATTCCATTGCGTCCTAAACGCCGCGATTTAAAAACCTTACCGCACATGGAAGACATGCTTAGCACCTGTAAAATGGTTAACCCAAAAATGGTTGCCAGTTTTATTATCACCCAGTGCCCCGCTTTACCTAGCCAAGTACAACGCATACTAGATGCCAAAGACGTCTGCCGCTCCTTTGGTTTACATGTATTAGATGCCGTTACCTTCTCACGTAACATTTATGATGACAGCGAAGAAAGTGGCCGCTCGGTGATAGAGATAGAGCAAGATGGCAAGGCCGCGGCAGAAATTGCAGCTATTGTTGATGAACTGTTCGCGATTCAACAAGAAGACTCTCATGAGTTTAACTGATCTAAAAAAACGCCCTAAGCAGCCAGTTAAGCGCAGCAAAGTGAGTGTTGACCAGTTTATTGAAGATGCTGACAACTACGCCCAGGGTAAACCAAGCGCCAGCAATAACCCGGTTAAGAGCACTAAAGCCACTACTAAATTTCGCCACTGTACCTTTACCTTTGACGCATCAGCGATAGATCATTTACAACAGGCCTCTGAACAACATAAAGTGCCTAAATCTAAACTACTTAGGCTACTACTCAAGCAATTTGATTCACTCAGCCCGCAACAGCAACAAGCACTGTTAGAAGAGAGCAAAGAGCCCTAAAAGCACGCTGTTTTTTAGCTTACACCTTGAAAATCCTGTCACTCCCCCCCATTTCACACTTATAGCCAAGCTAACGCTGCAAGTTAGCTCAACAAACTGAGGAAATAACGTGACTACTATCGTCTCCGTACGCCGCAACGGCAAAGTGATCATTGCTGGCGATGGCCAAGTCTCCCTTGGCAACACCGTAATGAAAGGCAACGCCAAAAAAGTGCGCCGCCTTTACCACGGAAAAGTACTCGCTGGATTTGCCGGTGGTACTGCAGATGCATTCACCCTATTTGAGCGTTTTGAAGCTAAGCTAGAGATGCATCAAGGTCATTTAACCAAAGCTGCCGTAGAGCTCGCCAAAGACTGGCGAACCGATCGTATGCTACGCAAGTTAGAAGCATTGCTAGCTGTAGCCGATAGCGAAGCCTCGCTAATTATTACCGGCAACGGTGACGTAGTACAGCCAGAGCACGACCTTATCGCCATTGGCTCTGGTGGGCCATTTGCCCAGTCTGCGGCATTAGCATTACTTGAAAATACTGAGCTAGGCGCCCGTGAGATTGCAGAAAAGAGCCTTACCATCGCCGGAAACATTTGTGTGTTTACCAACCTAAACCACACTATTGAAGAATTAGACGCCAAAGCCTAAGGCTTTGCAGGAAGATATTATGTCGGAAATGACCCCAAGAGAAATTGTCTCAGAGTTAGACAACCACATTATTGGCCAAGGTGAAGCAAAACGTGCAGTAGCCATTGCCCTACGTAACCGCTGGCGTCGCATGCAACTAGATAACGAGTTGCGCCAAGAAGTTACCCCAAAGAACATTTTGATGATTGGCCCAACGGGTGTGGGTAAAACCGAAATTGCTCGCCGCTTAGCCAAGCTAGCCAACGCGCCATTCATTAAAGTTGAAGCCACCAAATTCACCGAAGTGGGTTATGTGGGTAAAGAAGTTGAAACCATCATTCGTGATTTAGCTGATGTTGCCTTCAAGATTACCCGCGAGCAAGAAACCGAAAAATTCCGCTTTCGCGCCGAAGATCAAGCCGAAGACCGCATACTCGATGCCTTACTTCCGCCTGCTAAAGACACTTTCGGTCACGAAGAAGACACCAAAGAAAACTCAACCCGCCAAGCCTTTCGTAAAAAGCTACGTGAAGGCCAGCTCGATGACAAAGAAATCGAAATCGATGTGGCTCAGCCACAAGTTGGCGTAGAGATCATGGCGCCTCCTGGTATGGAAGAAATGACCAACCAGTTGCAAGGCATGTTCCAAAACCTTTCGGGCAACAAAGACAGCAAGAAGCGCAAACTCAAGATCAAAGAAGCCTTTAAGCTGTTGGTTGAAGAAGAAGCAGCCAAAATGGTTAACCCAGAGGAGCTTAAAGAAAAAGCCCTACATGCGGTAGAAAACAACGGCATCGTGTTTCTAGATGAAATTGATAAGATTTGTAAACGCGCTGACACCTCTGGTCCAGATGTAAGCCGCGAAGGTGTGCAACGCGACTTGCTACCTTTGGTCGAAGGCTCAACCGTTAGCACTAAACACGGCATGGTTAAAACCGACCACATCTTGTTTATTGCCTCTGGCGCTTTCCAAGTGGCTAAACCTTCAGACTTAATCCCTGAGCTACAGGGTCGTTTACCAATTCGGGTAAACCTAAGCGCTTTAAGCGCCGAAGATTTTGTGCGTATTCTTACCGAGCCAAATGCCTCGTTAACCGAGCAATACAAAGCCTTAATGGCCACCGAAGGTTTGGATATTGAGTTTACCGAAGACGGTATTCGCCACATCGCTAACGCTGCCTGGCAGGTGAATGAGCGTACCGAAAACATCGGTGCTCGCCGCTTGCATACGGTAATGGAAAAGCTGATGGAAGAACTAAGCTTTGTAGCTTCAGACAACGCAGGCCAAACCATCGTGATTGATGCTGATTACGTGACTAAGTACTTAGACGAGCTTGTGGCAGATGAAGATTTAAGCCGCTTTATTCTGTAAGCAGCTTGCTAAATAGACCCTAAGCCGCCAGTTTGGCGGCTTTTTTGCACCTGTTATTTGCTGGTTTGCTGATTAAGGCTTCTGCAAAAGACTTGATATTTCTTAATTGAAAACGGCAACTTAGGGTTTATACTGGTAGCGAATACTCGGGCCAATTTAGGATCCAGACCATGGAATATAATACCTCTGAACTTTGTGACCTCTACGCAGATACGGTTGACGTTGTTGAACCCATGTTTGCCAGTTACGGTGGCAAAAACGCTTTTGGGGGCGAAATTACTACCATTAAATGCTTTGAAAATGCCGGCTTAATTGCTCAGGTAGTTCAAGAGTCTGGAACTGGTCGCGTACTACTCATTGACGGTGGTGGCTCATTACGCCGCGCCTTGGTTGATGAGAGCATTGCCGAGACCGCAGCCGACAACGAATGGGACGGTATTATTGTTTATGGTTGTGTGCGTGATGTTGATGCGCTGGAAGACTTGGACATTGGTATTCAAGCCCTAGCTTCTATTCCAGTAGGCGCTGACGCAGAAGATGAAACCGGCGATGTGAACATTCCGGTTAACTTTGGTGGAGTGACCTTCCTTCCAGAAGATCACATCTATGCAGATACCACCGGGGTAATTTTATCGCCTGAGCCGCTAGATATAGAATAAGCGCTCAAGCTTAAAACTATTCGGCGTGAACGTCTTCAATACGGCCTAATAAGGCTTTAAGACGTTCTTGCCAAGCTTGTTGCTCTTGCACTAAACGGCCGTTCTCGTCGTTTAACTGGCTGTTTTGCTCTTTAAGCTCGTCAATTTCCATACGTAATAGTTCGATGCTATCTACTGCAACCTGAACTTTTGCTTCTAATTTTTCTAATACATCAAAAGACATTAATATTTCTCCCGTTAATTCCGTCTCAAAGCCAACTCAGCTTATTTTCGTTGAGTCAGTCATCATGGATATATGAACGCTAGTTAGTGTTCACCTACTGATGATGACTGCTTTTAAAGCAGCATACTCTTGTCATCTATAGCCAACAAGAGTAGAAATGTATTTCCCTAACTAGTTGTTGAATAAATAATCATGAATCTACAAAAAGGCCGTTATCGTCACTACAAAGGCCCTGAATACCAAGTTATTGATACCGCAATACACTCAGAAACAGAAGAAGTATTTGTGCTTTACAAGCCTTTATATGGTGAAGGGAAACTATGGGTAAGGCCTTACGATATGTTTTTTGAAAACGTTGAATTTGAAGGTAAGCAAGTGCCCCGATTTGCATTTATCGAGGCACCAGCGCAGGAAGGTTAAATATTTTGCCCCATATCAATGGCTGGCATGTCGCAGCTAGGCGTGCCAACCACTTTTGCCGGTACGCCAGCCACTGTAGTATGAGCTGGAACAGACTCTAATACTACGCTACCAGCACCCACTTTAGCGCCGCGGCCAACTTCAATGTTACCAAGGATTATAGCGCCGGCCCCAATCAATACGCCGCGACGAATTTTTGGGTGGCGGTCACCACGATCTTTACCAGTACCACCTAAAGTTACCGACTGCAAAATTGAAACTTCATCTTCAATAACTGCGGTTTCACCCACCACAATACCGGTGGCATGATCGAGCATTATGCCTTTACCAATTGTTGCAGCGGGGTGAATATCTACCGCAAATACCGCCGAGATTTGGTTTTGCATATAACGGGCTAAGGCGAGCCTACCCTTATGCCAAAGCCAATTAGCCACGCGATGGCCTTGCAAGGCATGAAAACCTTTTAAGTAAAGTAAGGGAATAGCGTAATACTTAACCGCGGGGTCACGGTCTTTTACCGCAACAATATCTGCAGCTACGGCTTCTAAAATGCAAGGATCTGCCAGCAAAGCTTCTTCAATAAACTCACGCAGCAAAATCGCTTGAACCGTTGAGCTATCAAGCTTACTAGCCAGCTGAAAACTTAATGCCGAAGACAAACTGTGATGATTAAGAATGGTAGAGTAAAAGAAACTCGATAGCATTGGCTCATCTGCCGCCATGCGGGTTGCTTCATCACGGATTTGTAACCATACCGTCTCAGCCAGAGTTTGTTTGATTTGATAATCCTTTACCTTTGCCACTACTTCACCTTACTCAAGATCTAATTTCTTTTCTTGCGGAACCACCGATTGAGGGTCTTGATGGATCAAAACGTCTGCCTCTGGCCACTCGACCATAAACGCATCTTCAACTTCATCGGCAATTCTATGCGCTTCATGCAGGCTAAGCTTATCATCTAGCTCCAAATGAAGTTGTATAAATTTAGTCTGCCCAGATTGGCGGGTGCGAATATCATGAGCACCTAATACACCATCCACCGCTAAAGCAGTGTTAAACACTTGTTTTTGAAAGGCCTCTGGAAGCTGCCTATCCAACAAGTTTTGTACCGACTCTTTACCGATGCCAAAAGCGCCATAACAAATGTAGATGGCAATAAGCACGGCAAACAAGCCATCTGCCCAATACCAGCCATAAAAACTCAACAGCAAAGCTACCAGCACCGCAATGTTCATGTATATATCCATGGCATAGTGCATCGAGTCAGCTTTAATTACAGCGTTATTTGTTTTAGCGATAACGTAGCGTTGGAACATCACCAAAGCAAAGGTGATAACTGTAGATATCACCATTACTGTAATGCCTACGGCACTGTGTTCAATAGCTTTGGGATGCAGCAGCTCATTCACACCACCAAACATCAACATTAAGGCGGAACCGGTGATAAAAGCCGCTTGAGCTAGGCCGGCTAAATGCTCTGCCTTTCCATGGCCAAAGCTGTGTTCTTTGTCGGGGGGTTGCAGAGCATAGCGCACTGCTAACAGGTTCACCAAAGACATAGCTATGTCCATCAGCGAATCAATTAAGGAAGCTAGAATACTTACAGCGCCAGTATATAAAAATGCGGCGCTTTTAATAACAAGCAAGGTCACCGCTACACAAGTTGCAACCCATGTAGCTAAGGTGACCAAGCGCTGATAACGTTGCTTATCCACTTTACAAATTCTTTGGAAGGTTTTGTAAAGTATAACGTTTAGTGCATGTTAAAGTTGAGCTTTTTTATCGCCCTTCTGCATACGCTTTTGCTGTTTTTCCATCTTTTTAGCGCTTAACTCTTGGTATTTCTGCTGTTGCTCAGGGGTTAGCACTTGATAGATTTTCTGCTGAGCTTGCAACATATTTAGCATACGAGTTTGATGCTTAGCTTGTTGAATATCAATTAAGGCCTGTGCCGCTTCTTGGTCAAAGCTGGCAGCAGTGATAATTTCCATGCGTTGGTGGTACATCGCTTGGCGCTGCTCTTGATCTGCCTTAGGTTTATGCTGTTGCATAATCTCTTTTACTTGAGCTTTTTGCTCATCACTTAAGTCTAGCTGCTTCATCATTTTCATAGCTGGGTGGCCGCCACGTTGCTTACCTTCACTATTAGATTTAGCGGCAAAGGCTACAGGGGCAACAACAAGTGCGCCAACAAGGGCAGTAACTAGTAACTTTTTCATTTTCTTTCCTCAGGTCTGTTCGGTCATTTGTAGTCTACAAAAGCCAATGCAAACTAACCGCAGCAAAGTGTAAAGCTATGTAAAAGCCGAACATTAAGCACGGCAAAGCGCTGTGAGTTTTGTACAATTTGCTTATTGATGTTGAATAGAGAATCGCCCAGTGGATTTACTACTTATAGATGACGACAAAGAACTGACCGAGTTACTCGGCGAACTCTTAGAACTAGAAGGATTTAGTTGTGAGGTATGCAACGACGGTTTAAGCGGCTTAGCCAAGCTAGCCGAAAAGCGCTACGACTTAGTACTGCTCGACGTAATGATGCCAGGCAAAAATGGTTTTGAAGTGCTAAAAGAATTACGTAAAGACAACCAGCAACCGGTATTAATGCTTACCGCCAAAGGTGATGAGATAGACCGAGTGCTGGGTTTAGAGTTAGGCGCCGACGACTACTTAGCCAAGCCCTTCAGCGAACGAGAATTGCTAGCGCGCATAAGAGCCATTTTACGTCGCACTCAAAACAGTCTGCCAGCCGACCCTAAACAAGACCTTATTTGCCACCAAGATCTGACCCTCTCGGTTGCTAAGCAGCAAGTACACTGTGATGAGCAAGAGTTAGAGCTCACCAGTACCGAGCTGTTATTGCTACAACACTTGCTAGAGCAGCCAGGCAAGCTATTAGAAAAAGATAGCCTGAATCAAAAAGTATTGGGCAAACGCCTACAAGCGTTTGATCGCAGCTTGGATATGCACATTAGTAATTTGCGTAAAAAGATCCCTGCTCGCAAAGACCAACTGCCGCGTATCAAAACGGTAAGAGGCAAAGGTTACATGTGGTTAGAGTGGTAATAATGAAGCGCTTAATCAACAATCTATTTGTAAAAATCTTCATCTCATTTTGGATGATTTTGCTGGTTACGGCCTTTGTGTCGATTAACCTGTCCAGAATGCTTAGCGAAGACAACTTCAAAGCGCCTAAATGGGCGGTAAAAAACTTACATGAATTTGCCCTACGTATAGAGCGTAACCCTGAACGCATGTTAAGCCCGCGTTTAGAGCCCCACCTTAAATCACGTTTTGGTAAACCCTTTATCGTTAATAGCGAAGGTGAAGTGGTAAACCGTGAAAACATCAGCCGGGGCATGAGGCGCTTTTTAGTTAACCACGACAATATTGAAGACCCTCGAATCATGCTCGATAAAAAGCATATTTTGATTGGTCCGCAAGCGCTTACCATTGATAACCAGCGTTACCTGCTCTACGTAGAACGCCGAAGTAACCCAGAACAGCTGCACGCTATCCGTAACTTTGGTGTATCACCGTGGTTTTTGTCGCTAGTAGCCGTGGGTTTAAGTTTAGCGCTTTGTTTCTTACTTACTCGCCACATCGTAAGGCCGCTTAAAAAGCTGCAATCTGCCGCGAATAAGGTGTCTCTCGGATATTTAGATACACCATTACCGGAGATCAATCGTGGTGATGAAATTGGTCAACTGTCTGATAGCTTGCAGAGAATGGTAGACACCCTTAATCAAGCCATTAGCAACCAACAACGCCTGCTTAGCGATATTTCTCACGAGCTGCGCTCGCCGCTTACTCGCTTAAACATGGCACTCGCGCTACATAAAAAACGCCAGCAAGTGACTCCCGAAGTGGAACGAATTGAGCGAGAATCGCAACGCCTAGCCGAAATGATTGACGCCTTGCTGTCTTTATCGCGCATGCAAGTTAATGCTAAACAACAAAAAATGACCTTGCAGGAACTCATTGAAGACTTAGTTAGCGATTGTGAGTTTGAAGCAGAACAGTTAAACAAACAGTTTAGTGCCAACTACCCCCAGCAACTGAGTGTGATTTGTTACCCAGAGCTCCTCGCATCGGCACTTGAGAACGTTTGTCGCAACGCCCTTAAATACGCAGATCGTAAGGTTAAACTAAGCGCTAGTGTGCAAGAAAACTTGCTCACCTTGATTGTGCGAGATGACGGCCCAGGACTTCCAGATGACGAACTAAATAGCATTTTCCGACCATTTTATCGTAGCGGTGAAGCACGAGACCGTGACAGTGGCGGAGTAGGTTTAGGCTTGGCGATTGCCGAATCGGCGATTCGCCAACACGGTGGCAGCATTAGCGCCAGCAATCATTCGCGTAAAGGGCTAGAAGTTAGCCTACGCTTGCCACTACAATAGCGCTTTTCGCAGCCACTTGGATTAATCATGATTAACATTGTGCTATATCAACCAGAAATACCGCAAAACACCGGCGCAATTATCCGTTTAGCGGCGAACAGCGGTTGTAACTTACATCTTATCGAACCTTTAGGGTTCGCCTGGGATGATAAAAAAGTTAAACGTGCCGGCTTGGACTACCACGAGTTTGCCGAGGTAAAACGCCACCCCGACTACCAAGCCTTCTTAAACAGCGAGCAGCCTAAGCGCTTGCTTGCTTGTACCACCAAAGGCAGCGGTTTTCATAGTGACTTTGCTTTTGAAGCGGGTGATTATCTAATGTTTGGCCCAGAAACACGCGGCCTACCCGATGAAGTGCTAAATGAGATAGATGGTCAATTTAGGCTGCGCATTCCAATGTTGGCAGACAGCCGCAGCATGAATTTATCAAATGCCGTTTCGGTGTTTGTTTATGAAGCTTGGCGCCAATTGGGTTACATAGACGGCGTGTAGATAGTGCTAAGTGCTAAGCCTTAAACCAACGCTGTTGGTTTAAGGCTTGGTAACAAATCCAGCCTAGGCTTAAACCCCTAATCGCCATAAAGCCGCTCATTGCTAGCCATAAAGCGTGATTACCCCAGCTTTGCGTAAACCACCAAAGCGGGAAGAAACCGGCAAAACTGGCCAACAGCATCGAGTTACGCATAATCCGCCCCTCAGAAGTAGCAATGAAAACCCCATCTAAGATAAAGCACCACACCGAGACTAACGGCAGCAAAATCATCCAATTAAGATAGCTAGCCGCAGTGTTGCGAATTTCAGGTATATCGGTAAGCAACGCAACTAATTGCTCACCCAGTACTCCAAATACCAAACTAAAGCCAATGCCCGCCACTAAGGCTAACTGCAAACACTGTTTAATAGTTACCACAAACAAGGCGCGGTCATTTTTGCCCTTTGCTTTACCCGCTAAGGCTTCTACGGCGTAAGCTAAACCATCTAAAGCAAAAGAAACAAACATCAAGAAGTTAAGTAATACTGCGTTGGCCGCAACAATGTGGTCGCCCAAACGCGAGCCTTGAAAAGTGATGAAGGCAAAACAAGCTTGCAAGGCCAGTGAGCGCAAAAATATGTCTCGGTTTAGCGAGAATAGTCCCGCCAAATGCTGGCGATTAAAATCGGCCCAACAATCCTTTAATGACGGTAAGGCATTAAATCGTGTTAAAAACTGCTTGCGGCACAACGCCAAGCCAACTGCCAATGAAAAATAATCGGCAATCACACTGGCTAAAGCAGCACCCTGCACTTTCCAATCTAGCCCCACAACAAACAGCACATCCAAGGCAATGTTGGTGGTATTAGCCACAATCAGCAGTAACATGGGGGCTCGAGCATTTTGCATGCCCAATAACCACCCCAGCAACACCAGATTTAACAATGCCGCAGGCGCGCCCCAAATGCGGGTAGAAAAATACTGCGCCGCATAATATTGAACTTGTTCACTGCCTCCGGCTAAAGCCAAACCAAGTTGCAATATCGGCTGTTTTAACAAAAGCAAAGCCAGGCCAATGATTAACGCAATACAGGCAGAGTTAAATCCCACCCTTTGCAAAGCTTGCCGATCATCTGCACCAAAAGCTTGCGCACTTAAGCCTGTGGTCGACATGCGTAAAAAGCCACATAACCAATACACCAAGCTAATCATCATTGAGCCTAAAGCGACCCCACCAAGATAATAAGCATGATCTAAATGGCCAATAACAGCCGTGTCCACCAGCCCTAATAAAGGAATAGTGATGTTAGATAAAATCATTGGCACGGCAATGGCCGCAATGGCGGAAAAACGCGAAACAGACATGAAAGGGAAACTAAGCAGGCGATAGCGAGAGTGTAAGAGTTAGTTACACTCTCGGCAAGACTTTAAAAGCTAGGGACTGTTTATAGCAAAGCAAACAACCAATGGTCTGCCAACAAGGCAACAAACAACAACATCAAATACACTATCGAAAAGGCAAATAGGCGCATTGCGTCACGCTGGTTATCTCCTTTATACAGTCGCCAAGCTAAGTGCATAAAACGCAAGTTGAGCGCACAACTTAATACGAGATAAAGCACCCCGCTCATACCTACTAAAAAGGGTAGCCAAGCAACAGCGAATAGTAAGAGAGAATAAAGAAGTATCAACTTTTTGGTAAAGCCAACACCGTGGGTAACCGGCAGCATTGGAATATTAACCTTGGCGTAATCTTCACGGCGAGCAATTGCCAAGGCCCAAAAGTGTGGCGGAGTCCAAGTGAATATTAGCATTACTAGCAATAAGGGCTCAGCCGATATGGCGTTGTTTACTGCCGTCCACCCCAACAATGGAGGCATAGCACCTGCTAAGCCGCCAATTACGATGTTTTGCGGCGTTGCTCGTTTAAGCCAAAGGGTATAAATCACCGCATACCCCACCAAGCTAGCTGCAGTTAGCCAAGCAGTCAGTGGATTAACCCACCAATACAACATGGAAAAACCTACCACTGATAACAGTGAGGCCCATAGCAAGGCCTGCCAATTGGCTATAGCACCAGTAGGCAAAGGGCGTTTATGAGTGCGTGCCATTGCTGCATCTGCTTCGCTATCAATGTAGTGATTAAAGGCGGCAGCGCCCGCGGCCATTAAACCTATGCCTAAGTTACCTACTAGCAGAGCTTGCCAAGGCGGCAAACCAGAAGTTGCCAAGCAGGCACCCACTACCGCAGTGAGCACAATTAATGCCACTACCTTTGGCTTAGTAAGCTTATACAAGGCTCGCCAATTAATCCCTTTAGTCAATGAACTTGGCGGATTAAGCGTGTTCAACTTCGCCATAATGCGTCTCCTTTTGCTCAAGGTATGTTGCTACAGCTCCACCTTGATAGTGAGCCAAGATTAAACTGATTAAACTTAACAGCAGCATGACAGCAACTAAATTGTGCGCCACCGCGATGGCCAGCGGTACTTGCCAAAGCACATTGGCAACCCCCAAGCCCACTTGGGTAAACAATACAAAGATTAACCTAGAAGCACGCCCCCGCTCCATATCACTATGTCGACGCTGGATGTAACTCAAGGCTAAAACGAATAGGTAAATGGCTGTGACCCCTGCCCAAATCCGGTGTGTTACATGAATGGTTTTACGTTGCTCGTGGCTTAGCACCCCAAACTCGTAATCATTGCCACTAGTTGCAGGCAAGGGATCAAACGCTTCTAACTGATAAGAACCCAGCCACTCTTCATGACAAAGCGGTAAACCCTGACAAGAAATTGCCGAATAGTTGGCCGACGTCCAACCGCCCAGCGCGATTTGCACCACCAGTACCAATAAACCCAGCCACAACCACCGTCCACTCCGCTGCGGTTTACCAAAAGGTCGCTTAGCAATCATCAACCAAGTGAACAGTAAAGCCAGCATCGAAAAGCCACCTAACAGGTGACCCATGACCACAATCGGCATTAAACCCAACGTTACAGTTAGCATGCCTAATATGGCTTGAAAGCCAATCAATAGCACCGACGCCAATGCCAATAAGCGATGTTGCTTTTGCCAAAATGCTAGAGCAGCTAAAGCTACTACCAATAAACCCAAGGTGCCGGCAAAATAGCGATGAATCATTTCGTTCCATGCTTTGTGGGTTTCGAGTGGCCGCTCAGGATAAGCGTTTGCCGCGTGTTGAATGTGTTCCTCGCTTTGAGGAACCACTAGCTGACCATAACAACCGGGCCAATCAGGGCAACCCAAACCCGCATCGGTTAAACGGGTGAAAGCGCCTAAGCCAATCACCACCACGGCAAGTAAAATAGCTGCAATTAATCCCTTTTGCATATGCTGTCCTTAAGCCCTATTGAAACCGCGAGTTTTTGATTAATCGTTTCAAATCGGTAATTAGTCCTTTAACTTGCTCATCACCTTGAGCGGGCTGGTAACTCAAAATCACCCAACCGGTTGGGTCTACAACCAACCACTGCTGGTCGTAGTCGGCTAATTGTTGATTCGCCTGCCCTAGCGTCATTTGCTCAAGGCCATCGTTAATCTGTTCCAATTGCTCACCAGAAGTAAGGGCGACCTTTTGGGTTTGCTGTTTGGCTATGCCTAAGGCTAACCAAGCATTATTGAGTTTATTCAGTTGTTGCAAACAGGCTTGTGAGCAATCGCCATCAATCACTTGTGCAATCGACCACTTACCAATCGGGTAGTTTTCTATCTGCATTGGCGGCTCAAACCACTCTCCATGACTTAGTGCACCGGGTTCATACCAGCCCATTTTAAGTACCACCCAAGCTAAAATAAGTGGCACTAAAAATACCGAAGCAAGTAACAACATGGTTTTTTGGTGACTTCTCATAAACCTTCCTTGTTTCTGTTTTGCTTACAAAAATAAATAGTTAAGCCAGCCGCAACCAGGGCCATTAATAGCCATTGCAAAGCGTAGCCTTGATGCTTTTGCGGCGATATAGAAACCAATTGCGTCGAGCTATGTTCAAGCTGGCTATCTAAAACAAAGGGCAGTAAATCAATACCCCAATAATCGGCCAAGGCGGCGATATTTATTTGTTGAACTCGCAAGCCCTGCGGTAATTCTTCCAACCAATGCTTTTGCATAAGCACCACAGGTAAGCTGATTTCTCTTAAACGATAACGCTGAGCTAATGCATCGGCATTAAGCACATCAGGCAAAATACTTCGGTCTAAACCTGCAGGCTGCCAAGCTAAGCGCACCAATACATTACCTTGCGGAGTGCTTGCCAGTGTATAAGCGTCGTAGCCGACCACACCGTCGTTCACTTTATTGTCTAGCCATAGATACTTATCCATAGCGGTAATACTGCTTACCGTCACCAGCTGAAATGGCTGCACACCAGAGCGAAGCGCTTGCTCTAAACTGCTTTCTTGCAAAGATTGCTGCTGGTATTGATCTAATAACTGCTGTTTTTGTTCACTGCGTTGCCATTGCCACAAGGAAAGCTTGACCATTAGCCCTATCAGCGCAACCATAAGCACAACAAACAGTATCAAGCGGTAAGACACTGTTTTTTTATCAGCCTGTTGAGAGAGCTTAGTTATGGTCATAAAACTGCTAATTACCGCGTTAATCCTGTTTGTGGTGGTGAACATGTTGTTTGCTTTACGGGTAATGCTAAAGGGCGGAGAAAAACCAATGACCCATTACTTGGGTAAACGCTTAGTTTTTAGCGTGTTGGTTATCCTATTGGTTTTACTCGCCATGGCCTTGGGCATTATTCAGCCCAACCCACGCCCTTACTAAAGCACATAGACAAAAATAAACAGACACAACCACACCACATCTACAAAGTGCCAATACCAACTCGATGCCATAAATGCAAAGTGACTCTTACCGGTAAAGTGGCCTTTTAGTACCCGCAAAAACATCACCGTAAGCATGATGGCGCCCAAAGTAACGTGTAAACCGTGAAAACCGGTGAGTAAGAAAAAGGTATTGCCATAAATGCCTGAATCAAGGCGCAAGCCTAATTCCTGATATGCATGAATATATTCTTCAATTTGGAAAAATAAGAAAGCAAAACCTAGCACCAAGGTAATGGCTAACCACATTTTAAGTGGCCCACGTTTATCTTTCTCTAAACTCACATGAGCAAAGTGCAAAGTCACTGACGAAATCACCAGTATTACAGTATTCAACAGTGGCAAGCCGAACCAGCCCATCGCTTGGGTTGTTGTACCGCCGGGCGTTTCAACTAGCGGCCACATGGCAGTAAACTCTGGCCATAACACCGCGCCAGTCATTTCATTATTACCAGCACCGCCCAACCAAGGCACAGCAATCATTCTGGCGTAGAATAACGCTCCGAAGAATGCACCAAAGAACATTACTTCAGAGAAAATAAACCAACTCATGCCTTGGCGAAAAGAGCGGTCCATTTGGGCACTATATAAGCCATCCATACTCTCCTGGATAACATTGCCAAACCAACCAAACATCATGGTAACAATTACCACAAAGCCACAAGACAATATCCATAGGCCGTAACTTTGTTCACTGCCCATTTGTTGAACAGAAAACCCAGCGCCCATTGCAATTAGGAATAAACCCACCGCGCCAACAATTGGCCATATACTTTGTGCGGGAACGTAATATTTCTCATAAGGCTGCGTCATTGCCCACCTCTCCATCGGCACTTACTTGTGCAGTTTCAGATTCAATCGGCTCGCCCTCTACAGCAAATAAGGTGTAAGCCAAGGTTAAGGTATTTATATCTTTAGGTAACTCAGGATCTACATAGAAGAACAATGGCATGTCTTGTTGCTGACCCGGAGCTAGGGTTTGCTGCTCAAAACAAAAGCAGCTGACTTTTTTTAGATGATTGGCCGCCAAACCAGGACTAACCGAAGGAACCGCCTGCACAGTGCCACGTTTGGGAGTAAGGTTACTGGCACTAAAATCAACCTGTAGAGTCTCACCTGGATGGACTTTTACTTGGTTAACCTTAGGGCCAAACTTCCAATTAAGCCCTTGCGGTACATAGCTAATAAACTCCACGGTTACGGTGCGCTGTTGGTCAGTAACAAGGCTTAATTCACTGGCTTCTGTAGCTGTTTTGCCGTTAATGCCGGTAACCTGACAAAACACGTCATAGAGCGGCACCAAGGCGTAACCAAAGCCGAACATAGCCACTACTACAAGCAGCAGCTTTGTGACTAAACGGCCATGGCCAAGCATATTATTTAATCTCCGGCGGTGTAGAGAAACTGTGGTAAGGCGCTGGCGATGGCAATGCATCCCATTCTAAGCCCTCTGCGCCTTCCCAAGGTTTAGCCGGAGCAGGTTCACCGCTTCGAATACACTTGATAACCATGTACAAGAAGATGAATTGAGACAAACCAAAGGCAAAGCCACCAATACTCACAATGGCGTTAACATCGGCAAACTGCAGGGCATAGTCTGGAATACGCCGTGGCATACCACCTAAGCCTAAAAAGTGCATAGGGAAGAACAGCACATTCACCGAGATAAGCGAACACCAAAAGTGCAACCTACCCAAACCTTCGTCGTACATGTTGCCAGTCCACTTGGGTAGCCAATAATAAGCAGCAGCCATAATCGAGAATACCGCGCCAGTTACCAATACATAATGGAAGTGCGCCACCACAAAATAAGTGTCGTGATATTGGAAGTCCACCGGCGTAATCGCCAGCATTAATCCCGAGAACCCACCTATGGTGAACAGCACAATAAAGGCCAGTGCGAATAACATCGGCGTTTCAAAGGTCATTGAACCGCGCCACATGGTGGCTACCCAGTTAAATACCTTCACCCCAGTAGGCACCGAGATCAGCATGGTACAAAACATGAAGAACAACTCAGCCGCAACAGGCATACCAGTAGTAAACATATGGTGCGCCCACACAATGAAGCTTAAACCAGCAATAGATGCAGTGGCGTAAACCATCGAGGCATAACCAAATAACCTTTTACGAGAGAAGGCTGGAACAATCGCCGAGATAATGCCGAATGACGGCAAAATCATAATGTAAACTTCGGGGTGGCCAAAGAACCAGAATATGTGCTGAAACAGTACAGGGTCTCCCCCGCCGGCGGCATCAAAAAACGACGTGCCAAAATACTTGTCTGTAAGCACCATGGTCACTGCACCCGCTAATACCGGCATCACAGCAATCAACAAAAATGCGGTAATAAACCAAGTCCACACAAATAGCGGTAACTTCATGTAAGTCATGCCGGGTGCACGTAAGTTCATAATGGTTACAATCACATTGATCGCCCCCATAATCGAACTGATGCCCATAATATGCACCGAGAATACAAACAAGGCAGTACTATCAGGGCTGTAGTTAGTAGAAAGCGGTGCGTAGAAAGTCCAACCAAAGTTGGGGCCACCGCCTTCCATAAATAACGAAGCTAACAGCATGGTGAAAGCAAAAGGTAGAATCCAGAAGCTCCAGTTATTCATCCGAGGTAAGGCCATATCTGGCGCGCCAATCATCATTGGAATCAGCCAGTTAGCCAATCCAGTAAAGGCTGGCATTACTGCACCAAACACCATAATAAGGCCATGCATGGTGGTCATTTGGTTAAAAAAGTTAGGTTCAACCAGCTGTAAGCCAGGTTGAAACAGTTCTGCGCGAATAACCATAGCCATTGCGCCACCGGTAATAAACATGGCAAAACTGAACCACAAATACATAGAGCCAATGTCTTTGTGGTTAGTGGTTAATACCCAACGCATAAGGCCGCGAGGGGCGCCGTGATGGTGCTCGTCATGGTCAGCATGAACGTCACTAATCGTGCTCATTATTTCTCTCCCTACTGCGCTGCGTTTTGCACGGCCACAACATCCTTGGCCTGCACTAAATCACCGGTATCATTACCCCAAGCATTGCGCTCGTAAGTAATTACAGCAGCCAGTTCTTTTAAACCTAGCTGTTTACCAAAGGCTTGCATTGCAGTGCCTGGTACCCCGTGTACAACCACTTCGATGTGTTTAGTTACATCCCCCACCGCAATTGGGCTGTCTTTAAGACCAGGGAATACACCCGGTAAACCTTCACCATTAACTTGGTGACAAGCCGCACAGCTTTTGTCGTAGACTTTTTTGCCCAGCGACATCAGCTCATCTTGTTCCATGGTCATAGCCACCAGCTCCAACTCTTGGGCTTTCTTAGCTAGATAAGCCGCTTCTTCTTCGGCTAACCAGGTATCGTAGTCGGCCTGAGTTTTAGCAATAACCACAATCGGCATAAAACCGTGGTCTTTACCACATAACTCAGCACACTGGCCGCGGTATATGCCGGGTTTATCAATGATGGTCCAAGCCTCATTAATAAAGCCTGGGTTGGCGTCTTTCTTAACTGCAAAATCAGGTACCCACCAGGAGTGGATAACATCTTCTGAAGTCATCAAGAACCGCACTTTTTTATCGATGGGCAATACCAGCGGACGGTCTACCTCAAGCAAGTAGTTTTTGCGTTTTTCCAGCTTGCCGTTAACTTCATCCATATCAGATGCCAGCACACTGTAGAATTCCAGTTCACGGTCAAAGTATTTGTAATGCCACTTCCACTGGGACCCTGTTACTTGAATGGTGATATCGGCATCGGAAGGATCTTCCATGGCCAACAGGGTTTTAGTGGCAGGAATCGCCATCCCTATCAAAATAATGAAAGGAACGATGGTCCAAATAATTTCTACTTTGGTACTTTCATGAAATTGAGCCGGCTTGGCCCCTTTAGACTTGCGATGATGAAAAATAGCCCAGAACATGGCGCCAAACACCAGCACCCCAATAGCACAACAAATATAAAAAATTGTCATGTGCAGGCCATAAACCTGCTCACTAATGGCGGTAACACCCGGACGTAAGTTGAATGACATTTCTTGCGCAAATACTTGCGACGAAAAGAATGTCAGCATTATTAGCTGAATCCATCGGCCCACAGCGCTCTCCTTTGCTAGTAGCCAACGACAACAACTCTCCAAACTAGGAAAGTAGCTGCAGAAAAAGGGAAATCCCCCACCCCAAAAGTAGTAGACAGCAACAGCTAAATACAAGCTACTGCTTATAAATTAACCCCTAAGTTAAAGAAATGTAAATATATTGTTGAGATTTTTATGGATAAACACGAAAGATGTGATGCTAACGACAAAAGCCCAAATCAGGCTGATTTGGGCTTAAAAAAGGCGGAACTTATTGCTATGTAAGGCTTACATCCAATCGGCAGTGCGAATAATGCCTACCGCTAAACCTTCAATTTCGATGCTTTGATATTCTAAATCAACTTCAATAGTAGAGAGTTCTTCATTCTCTGGATGCAGGTAAACCATTTTACCGTCGCGCTCAAAACGCTTAACCGTAACATCGTCTTCTAAACGCGCCACCACCACTTGGCCGTTGTGAACATCATTGGTTTTATGCACAGCCAGTAAATCACCATCCATTATGCCAATATCCTTCATGCTCATACCTTGCACCCGCAGCAAATAATCTGCATGCGGGTTAAACAGATTAGCATCTACCGCATAGTGCGACTCTACATGCTCTTGCGCCAAAATAGGCTCACCGGCAGCCACTTGGCCAATTAAAGGTAAACCCGGCTCTGCTTCCTCGGCCGCAGACTCATTGGCACTGGCGGGCAAGTACGCTTCACTTAAACGGATACCACGCGAAGCCCCCGGGATCATCTCAATAGCGCCCTTTTTAGCTAAAGCACGTAAGTGCTCTTCAGCCGCATTAGCTGAGCGAAAGCCCAACTCCTTGGCAATTTCTGCGCGAGTTGGCGGCATTCCGGTATCGGAAATATGGCGGCGAATAAGTTCAAAGACTTCGGTTTGACGAGGTGTTAAGGGCTTCATAATTTACCTGTAGGTTTATACAGCGCACTGTTAGTATATACAGCATAGATAATGAAGCAAGGCTTTATCTAAATCAGTGACTTATTTGTAGGATTCAGTTTCATTGGAATTCTTTCCGCTACTTTGAAACTACACCCGATATTTCGTGACACCAGTCACAAATAGATAGAATTCAGGATAAAAGAAAGATACGAAGAGTAAAGCTAACTCGCTATTGGACAAAACCGTTTCACACACTCTATAGCCAAGACCATGCTTTTCAATCCCATCATCTTCGCCGAGTAGCGCAAATGAACAAGGGAGCAGAGTTGAAGTCTGTTTGAGCGTAGCGAGTTACTTCAACTCCCTTGCGAATGCGCAACGGAGGATCTAAGAAGATGCAGGGCGAGTTTTCTTTTTGCTTCGTTTTTCTTTGCTCGTCAAAGAAAAATGACGTCGCCGCAGGCGAAAGCCTTTACTCTATAGTTAACACATAATGGGGCAAAACCTTGTTAGCCTATCGACTGGTATAACAAATCTCTGGACAAAAACTGAGTTAGAAAGGTTTTTTATAGCGCTACTTTTAACCGTAAAACATGACGCGAAAACATACGAAAAATTGAAATTTTCCGCTCGAACACGAACCAACTTTAAGCTGCTGAAATTAAAAGTGAAAACCCAAAAACATTCGCACCAGCTTTAAAATTTATTTCACTATTAAGTGAATTTCTAACACTAAATTTCGGTACTAAGCGGAATTTTTAGCGTTTTTGAGTTTGCTTAAACGGAAAACTAAACATGAACCCGCGTAATAACTACAACCGATTTTATAAATAATTTCACTCTTAAGCGGTCCTTACATATTTGATGTTTGTAATTTCTCCGGCCCCAAAGGTTGGTGCTTAGGTTGTGGACGGCCTCGCAAAGAGTGTCAAACGTGGAAGACCATGAAACCCTATGATGCCAATAAACTTCAGAAAAGCCTTGAAAAAAGAATGGTGTAAATTAAGGCTGAGGTTAAAGATAACGACTGAATAAAGCCACTTACATCTAATATAATGGCGATGTCATATCTCTCCATTTTTTTGTACTCCTTCAGACTAAATCGGGTACTTCAATTTGCAAATAAGCGAGTTAAAAACTAGCTTAAGGTAGTTAGACTTGGGAAAAGTTTATCGGAGGATCCGCTTGGAAGCTCGTTGCAAACTAAAAGGCCTGCGTGTGCAGACCCATATTATAAGTAACTAAATCAGATTACTTATTTGCTGGGCATGATGCCTTTACTGGGGTCGATGTTATCATCGGCGAGTTGGCTGCTTGGTGCATAGTGACGAACCAATACATTCCACTCTTGCCCTTCTTTAAGCCCGGTTAACGGAATGTTGTTTGCGCCGTATTTGTCTTCATCACAACCAAAATACACGCTGTAACTACCATCTGCATTTGGCTTAGCTACACCGCTGTTGGTGCTTGCGTCGTCATTAAACATAAAGCCATCATCGTTATAAACGGTGAATGACCAAAACCCTTTATTCTTAGGATCTTCAAAGGTCACCGAGTGACATTCGGTTGATTCAAAGTTAGCCGAGTACTGATATACATTGTCTTTAAAGGTGGCGCCGCCCCAGCCGTAAGCAGCCCCTTGAATTCGCTTTTCTGCAATAGTGTAATCATTAGTGCCAAACATTTTTTCTGAATCGCCAACGCCTTGTGCTGCTATCTCTTCTAGTATGCCTTTTTTCACCGGCTCTAATTTGGCTGCTAAAGTCGCTAAATCGTAGCCCGCAAAGATTGGGTAATCATCGCTAGAGGCAGCATCAATTACTAGCTTATCTTGCAACTTGTTAAGCTCTGCAATCTCTTGTTGATCGTGAATATTCGGTAAATACGCTCGCACCATAGCAAACATAAACTTGGTTGAATTTGGTACTTCTAGGGTTTCGTTGCCTTGGGTATATACCATATCGAAGGTTTGATGATTTTCATCAGTAAACTGCACCATAACAAAACGCTCACCGAAGTCAGGAAGGGTAATACTGGCTCCCTTCTCGGTATCTACAACCGCTGTTGAGTAGATCGTGTCACGGTTCATTCGAACAATAGGTTGATCTTCGGTTAACGGTGGTACACGAAAATGCCGCCAAGAATTTACACCATCCGTTGCTTTAGCTTCGGTTACTGCAAAATATTTAGATGTTTCAGCCACAATATAATTATCGCGAGTTACCTCTATTTGAGCCTTAGCAATGCTCAAATACTCAAAGTGGCTAAGGCAAGGGGGGCAACTATAAATTTGTTCATCATGTATGTTCTCTCAATGTTTGATAATAACTACAACTAAAACGTTTATTGCTTAAATTAGGCGTGTCGAACACTTTTTAAAATGCGCGTATGAAGCAAATGGTATTGCTCCTCTCGGTCCAAAATGATCATTTTGCGACTGGTCACTAAGATACGGTTTATATTTGCCGCTTTCATGCCAAGACTTAAGTGCTTGCTAGCCTTAAGAGTAGTTCATAAGCAGTGGGATGAATAAAGCCTATGCTGCTGCGTTTTTACAATCCACTTTAGCGCTAAAATGCCCTCCAGATGTTACTAGCCTTAAACGACTTCATAGAGCTTTGAACTTTTTCATTGAGCATGCTTAAAGGTAGAGCTAGCTTAATCAACATGAACAAATTTCATTATTTTGATATCGAATTTGAATTAGACTCACCATGATAGTTCGAACAGCTCACAGTGGTGGTATAAGAAGTTATGGGTAAACATGTAGTAGTGCTAGATGGTGGCATGGGCCGAGAGCTTAAAAGAATGGGCGCACCTTTTTCACAACCTTTATGGAGTGCTCAAGCACTGATTGAATCCCCTGCTTTAGTGCGCCAAGCCCATCAAAACTTTATTGATGCCGGCGCCGAGATAATTACCGTAAACAGCTACGCTTGTGTGCCTTTTCATCTAGGCCAAGAGCTATTTCAGCGCCAGGGTGCAATGCTTGCGCAACAAGCGGCTGAGATTGCAAACTCTGTAGCGAGAGATGCCCTTAGCAATACCCACCGCACCATTATTGTTGCCGGCGCTATCCCACCAGTATTAGGCAGTTACCGACCAGACTTGTTTGAGCCAAAACAAGCAATGAGTATTCTCGACGCCTTGGTAAGCGCCCAAGAACCCTATGTAGATATTTGGATTGCCGAAACCATTTCTAGCATCGAAGAGTTTACAGCTATTCAGCGCGCTCTTAAAAACAGCAACAAGAAAAAGTATTACTCCTTCACGCTGCAAGATGCTCCCGATGAACAGGTAAAACTTAGGTCTGGCGAGTTAGTCACAGAGGCAGTAAAACAAGTATGTGATGCTGGCGCAGACGGAATACTGTTTAACTGCTCTATTCCCGAGGTAATGGCAGAGGCGATTAAACAGACTAAAGTGCTAAGTGAAAAGCTTGGAAAAGCGCTAGAAATTGGTGCCTACGCCAATAGCTTTGGTCCAATTAAAGCGGGCCACAAAGCCAATAGCTCATTAAATCAAACTAAGGGTTTGTCGGCTGAAGAGTACCTGGAGTTTGTAAAGCAGTGGCAGCGACTTGGCGCCACTATCATAGGCGGTTGTTGTGGTATTCATCCAGAACACCTTCAAGCAATTAGCCACTGGAAACACGCTAAGAATAAAACGGCTTCGTAGCCGAACCCCATTCAAGTAATTAGTCTTGCTTAGCGCATTAGCAATAATGCACGCTTATTCAACCAAGAACCCGTTCTTGGTTGAATAACACAAGCTTAAACGCGAGCGCGGCTTAGCACATAATTTACAATATCTTGATTGTTATGAATCTCGCTAATTGCAGGAATCACCTCGGTCAAAGCACCTTGTTTTAAGGCTTGTTCTGCTTGTTGGTATATCTCAACTGCGCGTTCTGCCACCGCTTCCATTGGATCAATAAAATTTAAGTTAGGGAAGGCTTGCTCTAGTTGCTTTCTTACCAGAGGAAGCTCGGTACAACCTAATATAATTGTGTTTACCCCTTTTGCTACCAATGGTTCAATGGCTTTTGCTAGCAACTCAGCATTACGGTCAAACTCACCTGATTTAATGCCATTAGCTTGTCGCAGAGCTTGCCCAGCCGCACTTTTTTCACCGGTTACTTCCCCGTAAATAGCACTGTGAACATAATGCTCCTGGTCATAGGCTTGTGGTTTTACAAACACCAAATTTGCCTGCTCTAAGTAACGGTCATAAATACCAGAGTTATAGGTGCCGTTAGTACATAGGATGCCAACTATCGATTCTGGATCCTTATCTTTGATAAGCTGGGTGGTGGTTTGCAGCATATCGAGCAAGTACACTGGGCTATGCTTTTGCACTTCATCTCTAAAGTAGTGCGCTGTGTTACAAGTCATCACCGCAAATTGCACTCCGCAGTTTGCTAGCAACTTGGCTGACTTACTTAGCTCAGGAGCTGGGTCTTTCCCCCCTTCGTTAATCGCTTCTGAGCGATCTGGAATGTCTGAGTTTTTAACCACAATCATCGCCATGTGATCTTGGTCTTTTAATGCACCATGCTGCATTTCTGTTTTAGCCACGATATCTTGGAACAGAGCATCAGCTTCTGGTCCCATATTGCCAATAACGCCAAATCGAATGTCTTTCATCATTACCTCAAGTTCATAAATGAGGCATGAGCTTATGGCTGAGGGAGAATATTGGTGAATCAGCTTTGATGGATCAAACCCTCGGATCCTAGACAATAGGCCAACACTAAAGAGCTAAAAAGGGCTTGTTTAAGCCGCAGGAAAACGAGCAGGAAGAGAAAGCTAAGCGTTGTTGAGCTGTACGAAATATTTGCTTAGAAGAGTAATAAATCGTTTCTTTAGTACGATCAAAATCAAATAATTCATACTTTAAGACAAATTTAAGCTACTGCCCAATTGCTTAAAAAGTGACTGAGGTATATGCTTAGGCCCAATTAATAATACAATATGATTTACTGGAGTTGAATATGACAAAACCTGTCATCGGTTTCATCGGCCTTGGCCTTATGGGCGGCAACATGGTTGAAAACCTGCAAAAGCGCGGTTACCAACTAAATGTGATGGACTTAAACAAAGAGGCTGTTGCTACTTGTGTTGCTCGTGGTGCTAAAGAAGCTAGCTCAGCAAAAGAACTTGCCGCTGCAAGTGACATTGTAATGCTTTGTTTAACCACTTCTGCAGTAGTTGAAAAACTTATCTACGCTGACGACGGCATTTTAGCTGGTATTAAAGAAGGCGCGGTATTAGTAGATTTTGGTACTTCTATCCCAGCCTCTACCCGTAAGATTGGTGAAGACCTAGCCGCTAAAGGCGCAGGTATGATTGACGCACCATTAGGTCGTACTCCTGCTCACGCTAAAGATGGTTTGCTAAACATTATGGCAGCTGGCGATATCGATACCTTTAACAAAGTTAAACCGGTATTAGACGAGCAAGGTGAAAATGTATTCCACCTAGGTGCTCTTGGCGCTGGCCATACCACTAAGTTAGTAAATAACTTTATGGGCATGACTACCGTTGTTGCTATGTCGCAAGCTTTCGCTGTTGCCGACCGCGCTGGTGTAAACCGCCAACAATTGTTCGACATTATGTCTGCAGGCCCATCTAACTCACCATTCATGCAGTTTTGTAAAAACTACGCTGTAGATGATGTAAGTGACTTAGGTTTCTCTATTGCTAACGCAAACAAAGACCTTGGCTACTTCCTAGAAATGGTTAAAGACTTAGGTACTGAGTCTAAAATCGCTGAAGGTTCTTCTGCTAACTTAGCCGCTGCACTAGATGCAGGCCTAGGCAACGGCAATGTACCAGAGATTTTCGATTACTTTCTTAAACTAGAAAAGTAACTCGAGCTCTTAATGACAAGGGTGTAACAGTTAAGCTGTTGCACCCTTGTTTGTTTTAAAGCCAGCATTTCTCCAGGCTAACATTAATACAATACAGGCAAACAAGCCCGCCGAAAGTGGCTCATTAACCCGCGTGGCCTCCGCCACAATCAACACCGGATTAATGTCTATCCAATAGTAATCTTCATCGCCTTGTACCAAGGGGCTATTAAAAATACGCGTCACTTCATCTTCGGTAATAAGGGTTTGTCTATTCAAAGACGGATTCATCAAAAATGCACCGCTCATATGCGGTAAGCCTAAATTATGGCCAAGCTCATGAGCCAATAACTCTCCACCGTAAGATCCTGCAGCATAGGAAGACTCAACCACAAAATCGTTCCCAAAGTACTCACCACAACCAACAATCCCCGTAAGCACAAAGCTGCCACAGGCGCTAATAGTGTCGATGAAATAGAAGTTAACTACATTGGCTGGGCCAACGTGCTGATTAAATAGCTGGGTGACTTCTGCGCTAGTGGTTATATCAAGCAGTTCAGGAAACACTAATTCGCTGGCCGTACCAATACGAATATCGATGATATTTTGGCCAAAGCTAGCTTGCGAATATATTTCATCCAATGCCGCTTCATTGGTGGTAATAAAGGCCGCCTGTACCATTGATGAAATAAATAACAACAGGGCGAATACTGAGCTTTTTGTAGACAGGGTCATAACACATTCCTTAGCGTGGTAAGCCTAATGAAAACCTTGAGCAACATATTAATAACAATAGCATCCACAACTAAATAAACTAATTTATGCAGCAAGAATAACCTACCCAGAGTAACTCTTGAGCTTTATTTCAGTTATTTATCTAGATTCTGAATTATTTAAGATATTGCATCAAATCAAAGCCAAATTTAGATAAGTCTGCTACCCTATGCCCTGTATCAATTCACCACTATAAGCTCTTGAGATGTTACATTTACCCTCTCCAGTTTTAGCCGTTTTGCGAGCAATAATTGGCTTTTTTACTCGCGGAAAATTTGTCCCAGACAATCCCATCACTGAGTTCAATTTAGATTTAACTCAGCCGATTATTTACGTGATTCCAAGCAACTCCTTGGCCGATGTACTAACCCTACAGTTAGCCTGTAAAGAACTTGGCTTACCCGATCCCTTTGAACCGGTAATGTTTGCTGGCGAAGCGCATAAACGGGTAGCTTTTTTAGTTGATGGCAATGGCGAAACCCTAGAGCAAACCATTGAGCAATTCACCTCCGCCTTGGCCATTCACCGCAGTGACGAAAGCCACAACGCGCAGTTGGTGCCAGTTAAGTTATTTTGGGACCGTTACCCAGGGCGCGAAAGCGTGGATGACTTAATGGGAGGCAAGCCAGAACGCCCAGCTGGGGTGTTAAAGAAAACCTGGCAGGTTATCTTTAAAGGCCGCGAAAACTTAGTCCGTTTTAGTCCACCGGTATCACTTAAAGACATGGCGCAACGCCAAGGCTCCGACAAACGTATCGGCCACAAACTGGCACGTGTAGCTCGGATTCACTTTAGCCGCATGCAAATGATCGCAACCGGCCCTAAACTACCTAACCGTCGCCACATGTTTGAGCAGCTACTGGCTTCGGCAACCATTCGTGAAGCGATTAATGAAGAAGCAAAAGCCAAGAACATCGACAAGGCTGCTGCTCGTCAAGCCGCCTTAAAATACTTAGAAGAAATTGCTGCCGACTTCTCTTATCGTAACTTACGCATGGCCGACGCGGTACTCAGTTGGGTTTGGAACAAAATCTATTCAGGCATTGAAGTAAACCACGCAGAAAAAGTGCGTAAACTGGCCCAAGAAGGCCATGAGATAGTTTACGCACCTTGTCACCGCAGCCACATGGATTACTTACTGCTGTCTTATGTTTTATACCACCAAGGCATGGTGCCGCCGCACATTGCAGCGGGAGTAAACTTAAACTTCTGGCCTGCCGGTCCGTTCTTTCGCCGCTCTGGCGCGTTTTTTATTCGCCGCAGCTTTAAAGGTAACAAACTCTACTCCACCGTATTTAGAGAGTACTTAGGGCAGCTATTCAGCCGCGGTTATTCGGTAGAGTACTTTACCGAGGGCGGTCGCAGCCGTACTGGGCGTTTATTGCCACCTAAAACCGGCATGTTAGCCATGACCGTGCAAGCCATGCTAAAAGGCTTAGAGCGCCCGGTAACCATTGTCCCCGTGTACTTTGGTTACGAACACGTAATGGAAGTAGGCACATACTACAAAGAGCTAAAAGGCAAATCTAAAGATAAAGAGTCGTTATTTTCACTGTTTGGCATGCTGCGTAAATTGCGCAACTTTGGCCACGGCTATGTAAACTTTGGCGAGCCGATTAACGTAAACCAAAGCTTAAACAAACTAGCGCCGGAGTGGCGAGAACATCCAGAAGAAGGTTTAAAACCCAACTGGTTGGTGCCTACGGTTAACGATATTTCCAACCAATTAATGGTGAATATTAACAGCGCCGCTGCGGTAAATGGTTTGTGTTTAAGCGCCACTATTTTATTGGCTGCCGAGAACCGAGCCCTGCCGCGCAAGCAACTGGTTAAGCAGATAAGTTTATATACATCTTTAATCGAAAACGTGCCTTATAGTGACCACGTAACGCTACCGGAAGAGGATGCAGAAACGCTGTTGGATCAGGCTATTAGCCTCGATAAGTTTGAAATTCGCAGCGACTACCTAGGCGAAATTATTGGCCTAGATGAAAAACAGCAGGTACTGCTTAACTTTTATCGCAATAACATTATCCACTTACTGATTATTCCAGCCTTTATCGCCACTGCGTTATTGCAACATCGTAGCCTGTGTCGTAGCCAATTGGTCGCCTTACTTGAGCAGCTTTATCCTTTGCTAAAAGGTGAATTGTTCCTGCGTTATCAAGTAAGTGACATGAGCGATCTGGCTGACCGCTACTTAGAAGAATTTGCCGCACTAAAACTAATTAGTGATCAAGGCGATTGCTTTAACATTGACAGCCAACGTCGTGGACGTTTGTTGCTGCTAGCTCAAGTGGCTCAAGAAAGCTTGCACCGCTACGCCATTGTTGCAGCGTTGCTAGCCAAGCGCCCTCACCTAGAGCGTGCAGAGTTAGAACAGCAAGCATTGGCCGGCGCACAACGTTTAGCGCAGTTGCACAATATCGACGCGCCGGAATATTACGACAAGCGCATTACCACTAACTTACTCTCACTAATCCGCGAGCAGGGCTTAAGTGACAGTCAATCGGCAGAGGGTTTGTTCAAACAACTCTCGCCATTGCTGGCCGATGGGGTGTACCAATCGATCAGTGAATTGTTAGATTTAGAAGCTTAAGCCGCACTAATAGCCAGCCATGCATAATGGCTGGCTATGCCTATAAACACCGCCAAACCTACATAGTTGTTGTTTAAAAAAGCTCGGAAACACGCTTCTCGCTCACGATACCTAATCAATTTTTGCTGATAGACAAACAATACCGCTGCAGCGAGCAAACCAAGATCAAAGATAAAACCTAATTGCTTCACATGACCTAAAAGCGCCAAGCACAGCAAACTGGCAGCCTGTAACAGCGCCACAATGAGTTTATCGAAACGGCCAAATAAGATGGCGGTAGACTTAATACCCACTTTTAAATCGTCGTCACGATCAACCATTGCGTACTTAGTATCGTAGGCCACCGTCCAACACACATTAGCCACTAATAGCAACCACGCCTCGGCAGGCACTGTGCTGGTTTGCGCCGCGTAAGCCATGGGAATACACCAACTAAAAGCCAAGCCAAGAAACAACTGCGGTAGATGGGTATAGCGTTTCATAAACGGATAAATTGCCGCCAATACAAGGGCTGCAAAAGATAGCAAAATAGTAAGGGTGTTTTGACTTAGTACCAACAGAAACGACAACACCACCAAACCAAAAAATAAGGTGAGCGCTTCACGCTCGCTGACCACTCCAGTGGCCAACGGACGCTGAGCAGTGCGTTTCACATGGGCATCCACTTTACGATCGGCAAAATCGTTGATCACACAGCCAGCCGAGCGCATAAAAAACACCCCTAATACAAACACCAGCAAAATAGAAAAATCAGGCAATCCTTCGGCGGCTAACCAAAGTGCCCACAAAGCCGGCCACAGTAATAATAAAGTGCCAATGGGTTTGTCCGCCCGCATTAATTGCCAATAGGGTTTTGCGTTAGCTAGCTGCAACACCACTTTCTCCTTGATAGGCAATACAAGATGGCAAAAAAATCTCAGAAACCAACAATGGTGCCGAGGCTAATAAGAAACGTGAACGTCGCCCCCACAAAGGCTGCGGGTCTTTAACATGCTGATAAATTGCCGAGCTTTGGTCAATTTGAGCTAACTCTAAAGTTTGTCGTTGGCCTTTATCAGTAAACAATAACTCACCTAGAGGCTTATTTGCGAGACGGCTCACCTCGACGGCATCGCCTTCTAAGGAGCTTTTAGGTATCACACTACGCGCAAATACCCACGGCTCGCCATCACAGCATAGCAGTACTTCACGCACCCAATAGGGGCCAGCGCAGGCCAAGGTCTTAAGCTCATGATTGGCTATCTCGGCGTAACCCTCAAACAACACTTGAATAGAGAACTGCTGGCAATGTAGGCGTAAGCGCGCGGTTAACGAACCTGGGTACTCTAGCCAGTCACGCAGGTGTGGCGCTGTCATGCTTATTTGTTGGGGTAATTGCCAGTTGCCATCGGCCCCGCAAGGCTGCTGTTGATTTGGTTTCACGCGATCACATTGCAAAGAATTAGACTGGCATTATCCAGTAAACAGCGGCTTAAAGTAAACTCTACTTTGCGCCAATAACTAGCGAATTTACCCACATTTATCAGCATAATGAGTGGGGTTAACCTAAGTGGTTAGGCTGCTTTGCTAACAAGTCTTGTATTATTTTCCATCACCAGCTTGACCTAGTGCCCACTAACAGAAACAATAAAGCTAGGACTACCAAGGAAATACACCGTCGCATGAAATTTGTTCACAGCTTGCTGTTATGTTGCAGCTTATTCTTCTCCTCGCTGGCCTACAGCCAAGAAGCAGGAACCTCTAGTTATGCATATTTTGGCTTCGAACCCGATATCATTACTAACTACATTAGCACCGGCAAAAAGCTTGGTTACGTGCGCATTACCGCTGAAGTAATGGTAGAGAGCCAAAGTGCTTTAAGCAGCATTGAGCATCACGCACCACTTATTCGCGACGCGATTATTGAAATACTGGGTCACCAACGCGAAGAAGACATTAAGTCCTTAAAAGGCCGCGAAGAGATTCGCGTCTTATGCCAAGAAGCCGTTAACGATTTATTGGTACAAGAAACCGGTAAAAAACTCGTGAGCAAATTACTGTTCACTAAGTACTTGTACCAATAAAGCTATTCGATAGATAAAACCAAAAAAGCCCATCAATGATGGGCTTTTTGCTTATTAAACGCTGCTTTTAGTTTGGCTGCTGTTTATCGAAAAACTTATCGAGAAGAGCCTGAGAACAACCAACAAATAGGCCAAATAAGTGGGCCAAGTTAGCAGTAGATGGCCCTACTACATCCATAAAGCCAATCACTAGCCACACCAACATAAAGCCGACAATAGCCGGGCTAAGCTGTAAGCCTGCTTGTGGGCGTAACCAGCCGGTAAACCAACAATATCCCAGTAAGGCGTAAACTACCCCCGACAAACCGCCAAAGTAGGGGCCAGTTGCCAGCAGTTGTGCCACATTAGGTATCACCGCAGCCACAAGTGTAATCAGCAATAATTTAGAGCTACCCAGCTGGCGTTCAATTTCGCCCCCCAACTGCCACCACCACAAGCCGTTAAAGACAATATGGATCACCGAGAAGTGCAGAAAGATAGGTGTTATCACTCGCCAAAACTGATCTGAGGCTAACATACTCAACTGTGGTGTAATGGTAAGGTTGAGCATCAAATAACGCTCAAAACCAATGTTCATAAACAAATAAACCACGGCGGAAATCAGCAAAACAGCCAAAGTAACCGGGCCAGCATGTGCAAAAAAAGCACTTTTAACTAGGCCCTTTCCACCATAAGAGAATTTAGCTTTACGGCTATCCGCCACAGTCCAAGAGGCTGCTAAGTACTTTTCATCATTGGGGTTTTCGATAAACTGCTTGAGCTCGTATTCAGCCTTCTCTAAGTGTTGCTCATCCATTAAGAAAACCGCCACACCCTGATCAGCCGGTGCGAGTTGGCACTCAATCTTGAGCACTGCCATATAATCTACAAAAGCTTGGGCGACCCGAGGGTTACCCATTACGATTAGTTGCTTCACTCAGCATCACCCGATTCAAAAGGAGCCACTAGGCGCCAGGCCTCAAAGCCACCCTGCAGGCTATAAACTTCTTCAAAGCCTTGGTGAATTAGATATTGTGCAGCACCTTGGCTAGAAATCCCGTGGTAACACATAACAATAAGCGGAGTATCAAACTCGGTTTCCGAAATAAGCTGATTTAAACTGCCGTCGCTTAAATGAAAGGCATTAACGGGGTGTGCTTGAGAAAAAGACTGCGGATCACGCATATCTAGCAATACCGCGCCTTCTGAAGCGAGCTTTTGCTGAGCGCCATTTACATCAATTTGTTCGAACTGTTCCATCATCTTTTTCTTCGCTGTCATTTTTATTTCACTTTAACTGGTTTAAGGGCAAAGAAAAAGCCACAAACCATAAGGAAATGGCTCAGTTTAGAGATAAAAAAAGCAAGCCGAAGCTTGCTTAGATTAGGTATAGAAAGGTGCTTAAGCGCCGAGGTAGGCTTTACGCACATCCTCGTTAACCAAGAGGTTATCGCCGGTGTCTTCCAATACAATACGGCCGTTTTCAAGCACGTAACCACGGTCTGCTAAACGCAATGCTTGGTTAGCATTTTGTTCTACCAAAAATACCGTCATGCCACGTTGGCGCAATTGCTCAACAATATCAAAAATCTGCTGAATGATAATCGGCGCTAAACCTAAGGAAGGCTCATCTAATAGCAGCAAACGAGGGTTACTCATTAATGCTCGGCCAATGGCTAACATTTGTTGCTCACCACCAGACATAGTGCCGGCACGCTGACTAACCCGCTCGAGCAAACGCGGGAACAAGCTATAAACTTCTTCGATGCGCTCTGCTGTCTGTTCTTTGGTCGCAAAAAACGCGCCCATGTGCAGGTTTTCTTCTACGGTTAAACGCGAGAAAATCCGGCGGCCTTCTGGCACCACAGCAATGTCGCCACGCATAATGTCGTGAGTTTGACTATTGGTGATGTCTTTACCGTCAAACAAAACTTGGCCACTGCTAGCACGCGGATCGCCACACAAGGTCATTAACAAGGTGGTTTTACCTGCGCCATTTGCGCCAATTAAACTCACAATCTCGCCTTGGTCCACCTTGACACTTACATCGTGCAGAGCTTGAATTGGGCCGTAGTGGGTTGAAACATTTTTTAACTCTAACATTGTTATTTTCTACCTCAGCCTAAAACTCGCCCAAGTAGGCTTTAATCACCTCGGGGTTATTGCGAATTTCTTCTGGCGTACCGTTGGCTAAAGGACAGCCTTGATTAACCACGTAAATACGATCTGATATGCCCATCACCAACTTCATGTCGTGCTCAATCAGCAATACCGATACATTTTCATTGTCACGCAAGTCCATAATCAAGCGATCTAGATCGTCGGTTTCCTTAGGGTTTAAACCAGCGGCAGGCTCATCAAGCATCAAAATTTCTGGACGCGTTACCATGCAACGGGCAATCTCTAAGCGGCGCTGCTGACCATAAGCCAAATTGCCGGCTTTGCGATTGGCAAACTCTTTGAGATCAACCTTCTCAAGCCAATATTCAGCAAAGGCTAAGGCATCGGCTTCACTTTTCTTAAAGCTTGGCGTTTTTAACAAACCCGCTAAAAAGTTGGTATTAAGGTGGCGATGCTGTGCTACTAATAAGTTTTCTACCACGCTCATATCTTTAAATAAACGAACGTGTTGGAAGGTACGCACCACGCCTTTACGGGCAATTTGATGACCCGCTAAACCTTGTAGCGCTTCACCGCGATAAAGAATTTGTCCGGCAGTTGGTTTGTAAAAACCGGTTAAGCAGTTAAATACCGTGGTTTTACCTGCCCCATTTGGGCCAATAACCGATACCACTTCTTTTTCGTTTAGCTGAAGGGCAACATTGTTTACCGCCAATAAGCCACCAAAACGCATGGTAAGGCCATTTACATCTAATAAAGTACTCATGCCTTGGCCTCCTCTTTTAACTCAATATGAGGACGAGACATTGGCAATAAGCCCTGTGGTCGCCAAACCATCATAAATACCATCATCAAACCAAACATCAACATGCGGTATTCGTTAAATTCACGCGCCATCTCTGGCAGTACCGTCATAATAATTGCTGCTAGTACTACACCAATTTGCGAGCCCATACCGCCCAGCACCACAATCGCCAATATAATTGCCGATTCAATGAAGGTGAAAGACTCGGGGCTAATAAAGCCTTGGCGAGCCGCAAAAAAGCTTCCGGCAAAGCCAGCAAACGCAGCACCAATAGTAAAGGCACTCAGTTTAACCACGGTAGGATTTAAGCCTAATGAGCGACAGGCAATTTCGTCCTCGCGAAGTGCTTCCCATGCGCGGCCAATTGGCATTCTTAATAAACGGTTAATCACAATCACCGTTAGCACTACCAGTAATAGAGCCATTAAATACAAGAAAATCACTTTGTATTGGGAGTTGTAACTAATGCCAAAAAAGTTATGGAAGGTATCAAACCCCTCGCCTTTCAAACGGCGGTTAAACTCCAAACCAAACAAGGTAGGTTTAGGAATACCACTGATCCCATTTGGGCCGCCGGTAAGATGAGTTAAGTTGTTCAGCATCAGACGGATGATTTCACCAAAACCCAAAGTCACAATGGCGAGGTAGTCGCCGCGCAGGCGCAATACAGGGAATCCCAGCAAGAAACCAAATAGAGCGGCCATACCACCGGCAATAGGCAAGCAAATCCAAAAACCAAAGCCGTCGGCACTTAGCAGCGCATAGGTATAAGCACCCACTGCGTAGAAGCCTACGTAACCTAAATCCAGTAAGCCGGCTAAGCCAACCACCACGTTAAGGCCTAAACCTAGCATCACGTAAATAAGGGTTAGCGTGGCCAAATCCACTGAGCCACGGCTTACCATAAAGGGCCAAATAATTGCGCCAGCTAAGGCAAAAGACACCAGCAAGCGATAAGCCTTTGGGTTTTGCTCAGGACTAGGCAGTTTAAAGTTAAAACCCTTGCTTGGGGCTTTTGCGACTTTCTTCTTAAATAACAGCGGATGAAGTAACTGGCTAACAAATACTGCCGCCATGCCAATGAATAACCATTTCAAATGACCTTCATCGGCCAAAGCCAAATTTAAACCACTGCTGCTTGGCTCCATACGAATGCCCAATAGCCAGCCGGCCAACAGCATAAAAGTGATGGTAGAAATTAATGCACCAGAGAGATTGAGCTTACTCATACTTTCTCAACCTCCGGCTTACCGAGTAAACCTGTCGGCATAAATAGCAATACAAAACAGAGCAAACCAAACGACACTACATCTTTGTATTCGGTACTAAAGTAACCTGCGGTAATTGCCTCTGTAATGCCTAACAACAAACCACCTACCACTGCACCAGGAATAGAACCAATGCCGCCCAATACCGCTGCAGTAAAGGCTTTTAAGCCTGCCATAAAGCCAATGTAAGGGTTGATTACACCGTAATAAATACCCAATAGCACACCCGCTACTGCCGCCAATGCAGCACCAATCACAAAGGTGAGAGAGATAACTTTATTGGTATCGATACCCAATAAGTTAGCCATGCCTATGTCTTCAGAACAAGCGCGACAGGCACGTCCCATGCGCGAGTGAGTAATGAAGGTGGTTAGTGCAATCATGGTGACAAAGGTCACTACAAAAATAACTAACTGCATGTAGGAAATAGTTAGGTTAAAGCCGTCTTCTGGACCAAATGTCCAACCACCAGTAATTAAACTGGGCATGGCAATGTCTCGGCTGCCCTGCGACAGTCGCACCAAGTTCTGCAAGAAGATAGACATACCAATGGCCGAAATGAGCGCAATTAGGCGATTACCGCCGCGCACTGGCCGATAGGCGATCTTTTCAATGGTCCAGCCATAGGCGCTGGTAATAATGATGCTTATTGCAAACGCACCAAATAACAAAATAGGTAAGGAATCTAGGCCCATTAAGGCCAATGCAGCTAACACGATAAACGCGACGTAACTACCGATCATATACACTTCACCATGAGCGAAGTTAATCATGCCGATAATGCCGTACACCATGGTGTAACCAATGGCGATAAGTGCGTAGGTGCTACCAATGGTTAAACCATTAACTAGCTGCTGAAAGAAATAGAAAAATTGCTCAGACATAACTGCCCCAATCTAGTGGCCTACGCCACCTATACCGGCAAGTAAGTGTATTCAGTGTTGCGGCCCAAACCGCTGATAACCTTGTTACCCAGCTGACTTATCTTGTTTGGTATATTTAGTGTCTTAAAAACAGAAACACCGACTAACTTATCGTTAGCCGGTGTGGTATTACGCGCTTACTTAGCTGCTGATGAAGAACCGTCAGCGTGCCAAGTGAATACACCAAAGTCGAAGCCTTTAAGGTCGCCTTTAGCGTCCCACTGTAGTGGGCCCATAACCGTTTCAACGGTGTTTCCACGTAGGAATTCGGCTACAGCTTCTGGATCATCACCCGCAGCATTTACGCCAGCAACAATACTTTGCATGGCAGCAAAGGCTGTCCATACGAATGGACCAGTAGGATCGTCGCCATTTTTAACTAAAGCATCTACCACTGGTTTGTTGGCAGGATCTAAGTCGTATTTCTTAGGAAGCGTAACCAATAGACCTTCTGAAGCTGCACCAGCAATCGCAGAAATATCTTTGTTACCCACACCTTCCGGCCCCATAAAAGTGGCTTTTAGGCCTTTTTCTGAAGACTGACGAAGAATCAAACCTAGCTCTGGGTGGTAACCACCGTAGTAAACAAAATCTACGTTCTCTTTCTTCAACTTAGCAATTAGTGCTGAGAAGTCTTTATCACCGGCTGTTACACCTTCAAAAGCCACAACTTTAGTGCCAGCAGCTTCTAGCTCATTTTTCACAGAAGTAGCAATACCTTCACCGTATTGTTGCTTATCGTGAATTACCGCTACACGCTCAGGTTTAACCGCATTGATGATATAACGTGCGGCAGTTGGACCTTGGTCGCTGTCTAAACCAATGGTGCGGAAAATAAGTTGGTAATCACGGGTGGTGATGTCTGGGTTGGTAGAAGCAGGGGTAATCATCAATACACCTTCATCTTCATATACGTCAGACGCTGGCTGAGTCGCACCTGAACAAAGGTGACCAATGACGTATTTAACACCATCGTTAATGATTTTGTTGGCCACGGCCACGGCTTGTTTTGGCTCACAAGCATCATCGTAAACCACTGCTTCAATTTGCTTGCCAGTTAAGGCGCCAGCTTGGTTAAGCAGTTCTACAGCAATACCGCCACCAGCAAATTGCATGTCACCGTATTGCGCTACTGGGCCCGTTACTGGGCCAGCAATTGCCACTTTAATTGTGTCTGCCGCTTGTGCGAAAGTAGCAGCGCCGAATAGAGCTAGCGATACCGCTACCCCTGAAGCTGATTTTGTCCATTTAGTCATTGATAACTCCATGTTAGCTTTTTGTTATATTGAGTGTGTTTGCAGAAGTGCCGCATTAAACCATAATGCAGATTTCACCCCATTGGCTGTTGTTTTACCCTAAGTTTGCAGTGTTTCACAAGTCAGCCTTCTGAAGCCGGCTCTATCACATAGGGTTTTAACAACTTATTTGTCTAGACTAAAAACAATACACCGATCACATACAGCAACTTATTCCACACAAGCAAACTTTAAAGCTACAAATAGATCTAAATCCGAAATTTAAGCCTTATTTATCTCAAATATGCTACAGCTCTGCTGAATAACTAAATTTTGATAAGGTTAAATTAATTTTCGCAGGATAAAAATAAAGCAATTTGTGTAAATAGCATAAGATTTAGCTAGTATCACTGGCGGAGTTTTGAAGTTTTACGCTTTTACAGAGAATAAATATGCAGGCTGCTATGCGCCAATTTAGCGCTCGGCAGAAACAGCATTGCTGCTTCTGCCGTTTTTCTTAGGCTTCTAGATCTGCCGGGCTAGTGTTTAAGTGCAAGGTTCGAGTAGGGAAGGCAAATTCGGCGCCGTTGGCCGCAACAATCTGCACAATCTGATTTAATACGTCTTGCTTCACTTCGTGATACTTCACCCAGTTGGTGGTTTTAGTAAAGGTGTAAATGAAGAAGTCGAGTGAGGATGCATTAAAGCTATCAAAGTTCACCATCAGGGTTTGATTGGTATCGATTTCTGGATGATTACGCAGCATATTTTCTACATCAGCCACCACCTTGCTCACCTTGTCAGCATCGTCATAACGTAAACCAATAGTTTCCTTAATTCGGCGATGACTCATGCGGCTAGGGTTTTCTACCGCAATGCTAGAAAAAATTGAGTTAGGCACATACAAAGGGCGTTTGTCGAAGGTGCGAATTTTGGTTACTCGCCAGCCTATGTTTTCAACCGTACCTTCAATGCTGCGATCGGGGGAACGGATCCAATCGCCCACCTTAAAAGGCTTGTCAAAGTAGACCAATAGGGCACCAAAGAAATTAGCCAGTAAGTCTTTAGCAGCCATACCAACAATAAGGCCGCCCATGCCGCCAAAGGCCAATACCCCAGAAATACTAAAGCCAAGAGTTTGAAATACCGCGAGTAAAAATAGAATGATCACTGCTGCGCGGCATAACTTAGCCACTGCCTGCACAGTGGTTTTGTCTTTCCCCACCACGATCAGCTGCTCTTCGGCTCTGCGCACAAAGCGCATCGCCGCCCAAGCAACCATGAATACCACCATCACTTGGCGAATAATGGGAATATAAGGTTTAAAGTCTGAATCCAAGGCATTAGCAAAGGCTACTGCCACTAATGACAACCCCACCACCGCAATCATCCAGTTAATCGGTTTCCAAAGTGAAAACCAAATAGCGTCATCCCAGACAGTTTTAGTTTTCTCGGTTAAACGGCTCATGCGTGAGGCCAAAACACGCCAAACCAAAAAGGCCACTAGCGTAATGCTTAACACTACAAATACATCAAATAACCAATTAGACGTGGCTAGCTGAGCTTGCTCCTGCTCTAACCACTGGGCAAATTCTTCAAACATTAATCCATCTCTTTCTTTGGTAACTAAGCTAGCTTAACTCAACACCTAGTTGCTGTGAGCAAAAATTTATTTAAGCCTTAAAAACAAAACGCGGCCTTAGCCGCGTTGTAAATTATAGCTTGCTAGCCACTTAGGCTGCGATGCCAGAGTGACGCAATAAAGCATCAACTTTTGGCTCACGGCCCCTAAAGGCTTTAAACAATTCCATAGGTTCTTGCGAGCCACCTTTCTCAAGAATATTGCTCAAGAAGTGCAGGCCAGTGTCTGGGTTAAAGATACCTTCATCTTCAAATTTCGAGAAGGCATCGGCAGACAATACTTCGGCCCACTTGTAGCTGTAGTAACCCGCGCTGTAACCGCCAGCAAAAATATGGCTAAAGCTGTTTTGGAAGCGATTAAAGCTAGGTGGCTTAATCACCGAAACTTGAGCACGAACTTCATTAAGCAGATCCAATACACTGCGACCATTGGCTGGCTCGTGGTGTAAACGAAAATCGAATAGTGAAAACTCCAGCTGGCGAACCATGGTCATCGCTGATTGGAAGTTACGCGCCGCTAGCATTTTATCTAACAAGGCTTGTGGCAGTGGCTGGCCAGTTTCGTAATGGCCCGAGATAAAGGCAAGCGCGTCGCTTTGCCAGCACCAGTTTTCTAAAAACTGGCTAGGTAGCTCTACGGCGTCCCAAGCTACACCATTAATCCCCGATACCGCCGCTTCATCAACTTTGGTAAGCATATGGTGAATACCGTGACCAAACTCATGGAACAGAGTAATCACTTCATCGTGAGTAAATAGCGCTGGCTTGTCACCTACCGGTTTATTGAAGTTACAGGTTAAATACGCCACTGGCTTAATCAGCTCACCCTTGGCGTCGATACGGCGGTCTATGCAGCCGTCCATCCAAGCGCCGCCACGTTTGTGTTCGCGAGCATATAAATCTAGATAGAAAGAACCGCGCAGCTCACCGCTTTGGTCGCTAATTTCAAAAAAGCGTACGTCAGAATGCCAAGTATCTACGTTTTGCTTCTCGCTTACCTCAACCTTAAATAGGCGTTTAACCACTTCGAACAAACCGCCTAGTACCTTGTCTTCAGGGAAGTAAGGGCGTAACTGTTCATCAGAAATAGCGTAAGTATGTTGTTTTAGTTTCTCAGAGTAATAGGCCATGTCCCAAGCAGCTAGCTCTGAGACTTGATGTTGTTCTTTGGCAAAGGCTTCTAGCTCGGCTAATTCGAGCTCAGCTTGTGGCTTAGAGCGCTCGGCCAGGTCATTTAAGAAGCCCAATACTTGAGAGGGTGATTCCGCCATTTTAGTGGCTAAAGATTTGTCGGCGTAACTATCAAAACCGAGCAGCTTAGCTAACTCACTACGCAGCTCTAGTTCTTCATCAATAATCACGGTGTTATCGAACTTTTCATCGGTACTTGCTTGTTCCGAGGCGCGGGTGCTAAAAGCGCGGTACATTTCTTCGCGCAGCTCTCGCTTGTCGGCATAAGTCATTACTGGCAGGTAGCTCGGAAATTCTAAAGTCAGCAAGTAGCCATCAAGTTCTTTGGCTTCTGCGGCTTGTTTAGCGGCAGCTAAAGCAGACTCTGGCAGACCGGCGAGGTCATTTACATCGGTAATCTGTTTTTGCCAAGCTAAAGTGGCATCCAATACATTATTAGAAAACTGTGAAGATAGCTCAGACAAGCGCTTCACAATCTCACCATAACGGCTTTGCTGCTCGGCTTCTAAACCAATGCCCGACAATTCAAAGTCCCGTAATGCATCACTAATCGATTTTTGCTGGGCTAGATTATAACTAGCGAAGGCATCGCTACCGGCGAGTTGTTTGTAGGCTTGATACAAACCTTTATGTTGGCCAACAAAAGTGCTGTATTCCGACAACAAGGGCAAACAGGCTTCATAGGCTTCGCGCAACTCTTGGCTATTCACTACCGAGTTACAATGGCTCACCGGTGACCATAGGCGACTAAGGCGATCATTTACTTCATCCAAAGGCAGAATGAAGTTTTGCCAGCTTGGGCTTGAGTGCTTGAGCACATCGTCAATGGTGGTGCGGCATTCCTCAATCACTTGCTCTACAGCAGGCTGCACATGTTCAGGTTTAATTTTGCTAAACGGCGGTAATCCAGGTAAATCAAGTAAAGGGTTACTCATAGGGGATCCTTAAAGATTGAGAAATGTCAGCTATGAATAGCTTAATCTGGGGCTAAAAATTTGTAAATCAACCCACGTTTAGTGATTTGGACAGTTTACATAGCTTTGAATTAGACTATGATTTCCTTAGGGATTATTTTGGTTTCTTGGTTTATCAATAACCTAGACCAACAGGACTCATCGATTAATGGACAATAATAACAATACACCACGAGTTGAAAACTCAGGGCTGTGGCAAAAATTAGCCTTAAACAAAGGTACTAACAGCCTGTCATTACGGATGCTGTCCTACATCCTTATCTGTTCTACCCTGCTTGCCCTTATCATCACTCTCATCCAACTTCGTTACGACTACAAACAAGACGTACAAGTTATTGAAAAAAGCATTGATCAAATTGAAGTGAGCTTTTTGCAGCCAATTGCTGCCAGTTTATGGAACCTTGATGAAGAGCAAGTAGAAGTGCAAATTGAGGGCATTATGAACCTGCCCAATATGCAATATGTGCTAGTGAAAGAGATCCTTGGTTCATCTGAAGTTCCTTTGCTAGCGCGCGGCCGCTCTGCTGATCGTTACGACTTATCCCAAGAATTTGAGCTTATCTATCAAGGTGAAATGGTAGGTAAGCTGTTTGTGGCAGCCTCACTAGAGCAGGTTTATGAGCGCTTGTGGCAAAAAGCTATGCTGATTTTAATCAGCCAAACCGTGAAAACCTTAGTAGTTTCTATTGGTATTTTGTTCATCATTTATTACGTGATTGTGCGCCACCTAAATACCATTGTGGAGTACACCCGCAACCTTGACCTAGATAACTTAGGCGCACCGTTAAAAATTGATACTGGCAATAAAACGCGTAACGATGAGTTAGGAGAACTGGTTAATACCCTTAACCAAATGACCCAGAAGATCGACCACGAATTTGACCAAAAACTCAAAGCCACTGAACAGTTGGCGCATGAGCGCGACTTCTCCGCCACGGTAATCAACGCCAGTAACGCGGTTATTGTTACTCTCGATAATCAACTTAATGTACTCACCGCTAACCCTGCGGGGGTAATGCTCACCGGTTTCCACCAAGAAGAATTAGAAGGACAGAATTGGCTAAGCGTATTCATTGATAATGACATGCGCGAGAAAATTGAAACCGATTTACGCCAACTGCGGGTTATTCAAGACCAAGAGTTAACCCTTACCGACCAAGCCAACAATCAATACACCCTACTATGGACCTTTGTGCCTTTTTACGAGGGCAACCATGTATCACGAATGATCGCCTTTGGTTACGACGTAACCCCTCTCAAACGCGTTGAGAAAGAGATTAAAGAGCTCAACGATGAGCTTGAGCAAAAAGTGCAATCTCGTACCGAGCGGCTAGAAGAAAGTAACCTGCAATTAGCCAGTGCCTTCGACAAGCTTAAAAACGCTCAGCAATCACTGGTTGAAGCAGAAAAAATGGCATCACTGGGTGGCTTAGTGGCTGGCGTTGCCCACGAGATTAATACGCCGATTGGTATTAGTGTAACAGCCGCCTCTTACTTGCAAGAGCAAGGTAACCAATTAGAGAAGAATATTGAGAGCGGAAAACTAAGCCGCAAGTTTATGGAAGAGTTGATTCAAAACCTCAACCAATCTACCGAATTACTGCTTAACAACTTAAGACGTGCATCCGATCTTATCAGCAGCTTCAAACAAGTGGCGGTAGACCAAAGCTCCGAGGCTTGTTACACCTTTAACCTTAACGAAAATGTTAACCAAGTAATCACTTCCTTAGGCCACAAAATTAGACGTTCGGGCTGTGAGATAGTGGTTGATTGTGATGACGACTTAGAGCTTTACAGCTTCCCTGGGAGCTTTACTCAAATCTATTCCAACTTGATTTTAAACTCAGTTAAACACGGCTTTGAAGGCTGGGAAGGTGATAAACGTATCGACATTTCCATTCACCGAGAAGACGACCAATTGCATATCGACTACCGCGACTCGGGACGCGGCGTTGATAACAATATTGCCCAACGTATTTTTGACCCCTTTGTCACCTCAAAACGAGGCCAAGGCGGCAGTGGTTTAGGCACACACATTGTCTACAACCTAGTGGTTCAACTGCTTAAAGGGCACATTGCTTTTGATAGCAAACCTGATGAAGGGGTGCACTTTTCTATCCGCTTGCCTTACCAAGCGCAAAAAGCTGATTAACATCTGTCTTTAGTACAGGCTATACTGCTGCAAGTTTTCGGCCCCTATTTGGAGTACCTTAATGAGAGAATTCGACTACCTATGCATTGGCGCAGGCAGTGGCGGTATCGCCTCGGCAAATCGCGCCTCTATGTACGGACAAAAAGTTGCCTTAGTTGAAGCCCGTCACGTTGGCGGCACCTGTGTAAATGTGGGTTGTGTACCCAAAAAAGCCATGTGGTTCGGCGCTCAAGTTGCAGAAGCCATTCACCGCTACGCTCCAGACTATGGCTTTGATGTTCAGGTAAATAAGTTCGATTGGTCTACGCTAGTGGCAAGCCGCGAAGCCTACATTAAGCGTATCCATGGCTCTTATGACCGCGTGTTAGGCAATAATGGCGTGACCGTTATCAACGGCTTTGCCAAGTTTATCGACGCCAATACTGTTGAAGTAAACGGCGAACAAATCCGCGCAAAACATATTCTTATTGCTACCGGTGGCCGCCCGACGATTCCTAATATTCCTGGCGCCGAGCTAGGCATTGATTCCGACGGTTTCTTTGCTCTGACCGAGCAACCCAAGCGAGTATTGGTGCTAGGTGCTGGTTATATTGCGGTTGAGCTCGCTGGCGTATTGCACTCGCTAGGCAGCGAAACGTATTTAGCCGTTCGCAAGCATGCTCCGCTGCGGAACTTTGATCCTATGCTAAGCGAAACCTTAGTGGAGATAATGGCCGAAGACGGGCCAACATTACATACCAATAGCACTCCTAAAGCCATTGAAAAACAAGCTGATGGCAGCCTAGTTGTTAGCTTTGAAAATGGTAATAGCTTGCAAGTAGATAGTGTAATTTGGGCAATTGGCCGTGAACCCGCCAATGACAAAATTAACCTAGAAGGCATTGGTGTTGAAACCGATGAACGTGGTTACATTAAGGTTGATGAGTACTCAAATACCAACGTTGCTGGCGTTTATGCCGTAGGTGACAACATCGGTAAAGTTGAATTGACTCCTGTTGCAGTAAAAGCCGGCCGTTTATTGTCTGAGCGATTATTTAATGGCCAAACCAACGCAAAAATGGATTATGACTTAATTCCTACCGTAGTATTTAGTCACCCAGCCATTGGCACCATCGGTTTAACCGAGCCAGAAGCTATTGCTCAATACGGTGAAGATAACGTGAAAGTGTATAACTCTAGCTTTGGGGCCATGTACACCGCCGTTACCCAACACCGCCAAGTAACCAAGATGAAACTAATCTGTGCTGGCGAAGAGCAAAAAGTAGTAGGTCTTCACGGCATTGGCTTAGGCATGGATGAGATCTTACAAGGCTTTGGTGTAGCCATGAAAATGGGCGCAACTAAGGCTGATTTTGACGCTTGTGTCGCGATTCACCCCACTAGCGCAGAAGAGTTTGTAACTCTTCGCTAGTACATAAAAGGCTAAGCATTATTATGCTTAGCCTTATTTTTGCCGCTGATTTGTTCTGAACCCTCGCTTTACCCTTCCTATTTACCTTAAATCTTCAGCAATTGTTAACAATAAAACCCTCACACATAGCAAACCGCCAACTACACTAAATAAATAGGTCGATTTCTTTGTAAGGCTTTGAATATATGGACACTGTTTATTCAGTTGGAGAACTGGAATCTTTTCTTGTGGCCCTTACCGTGTTGTTTATTGGGCGCATTATTTGCCACTATGTGGCCATCCTTAAAAAGTACAACATTCCCGAGCCAATTGTGGGCGGCTTAGTGGTAGCCATTGTAATAACCGTACTTAAAATGCGCGGTATTGAGCTTAGTTTTGCGCTGCCCTTGCAAGACACCCTAATGCTAATGTTCTTCGCTACCATTGGCCTTGCTGCCAACTACAAATTACTGATTAAAGGCGGCAGGAAAGTCTTTGTTTTCCTAGCTATTGCTTCACTGTATATCGTGCTACAAAACGGCTTAGGTGTAGTACTAGCTACTTTGCTTGGTTTAGAACCTATGATGGGTTTGTTCGCCGGTTCAATTACGCTCTCAGGCGGGCACGGAACAGGCGCGGCTTGGTCCCAAATCTTTGCCGATGAGTACAATATTCAAACCTTAGAGTTTGCCATGGCCGCCGCCACATTTGGATTAGTGATGGGGGGTATCATTGGCGGGCCGGTAGGACAGCGCTTAATTAACAAAAAAAACCTAGAGTCACCTTTCTCTAAGGGCAAAAGCCACCACAAAACCCACCCTGATTTAGTCACATATAGCCGAAAAGAAGAAGATTTAGTTACCCCAACATCAGTGATCGAAGTGCTATTTTTGTTACTGGTTTGCGTGGTAATGGCCAAGATAGCCAAAGGTTTGGAAACCGAACTTGCCCTCTCTTGGCTGAAAATGCCTGATTTTGTATATGCATTATTTTTTGGGGTGCTGATAGCCAACGCCAGCGAGTTTAGTGGCCGCTATGAAATTAACCACGAATGCGTCGACTTACTTGGTACTCTCTCTTTATCGCTGTTTTTGTCGATGGCTTTAATGAGCTTAAGGCTCTGGGAGATTTTTGATTTAGCCTTACCACTACTCATTATCTTGCTCTGCCAAACCATTATGATTGCGCTGTTTGCTAGCTATGTTAGCTACCGCTTTATGGGAGGAGGTTATGACTCTGCAGTAATTGCTGGCGGGCATTGTGGCTTTGGCTTAGGAGCTACCCCTACGGCGGTGATGAACATGAGTGCGCTAGTGTCTCGCAATGGGCCTTCACCACCGGCGTTTATGGTAGTACCTATTGTCGGCGCTTTCTTCATCGATATCGTGAATCTGATCGTGCTACAAACTTATATTAGCTTTCTTAGCTAATTAATTAGCCCAAAAAACAATACAAAGGAGCTCGATTGAACTCCTTTTTTATTGCTTGGGATATGCTGCTTGCTTTTATTATTCTCATTTAGCACTCCATGCGGTTTGTTAGATGTTCTGTCACATGAGCTTTGCACGCATAAATTGCTCCCACGAAAGGAACTGCATACTGTTCATGAAGTTAGATTTAACGTCATTATTTACAAATCAAACAGTTATATTTGTATAGATATTTGACAAACATTAGATAGATGCATAGTGAGCTTGCTCACAATTTGATGGCCTATCAATGAAAAAGCCGACAAGCACCCAGCTACTAGCCAGGTGCTTATAATCTATTTAAAGCTTGGCTAGGGTTTGCTTTATTGGGAACAATACATCGCAGCCTAATTGCATTGCGCGCTCCGGCGACCAGCCAAAGGCTTCGTCGGGCATGTCGGCATTGTCTTTAAAAGGCATTTCGATGGTGTAAGACAGGGTTTTAAACTGTTCGCCTAACCAAGCCGCTGCAATGGTTAAGTTAGCTTGTCCTGACTCGTCTTTGGCGTAACCATGGGTATCCTGAAAATCAGGAGAAATGGCCATAAACGCCTCTTTAAAGGTGTCTTCGAGCTGTTTGTGGCGCTCATCGTAAGAAGGGATCCCTTCACATCCAGCCACGAAGTTATAGGGTAAGTCTTCATCGCCATGAATATCTAAAAACAAGTCTCCACCTAGATCTAGCATCTTCTCTCTCACAAGAAAGACTTCAGGACTGCGCTCCATAGTAGGATTCTGCCATTCTCGGTTTAGGTTAGCCCCCACAGCGTTGGTTCTTAAATGCCCACGAACCGAACCATCGGGGTTCATATTAGGCACAACATAAAACACGGTGTCTTCTAACAGCTTCATTGCTAGGGGATTGTCTTGGTCCAGCAAATTGCCTAACAAGCCTTCAACAAACCATTCGGCCATGGTTTCACCCGGGTGCTGACGGGCAATCACCCAAACTTTATGTTTAGCGTTCTCAACATCGCCTACACTAAGCAAACTCATATCTCGGCCATCTAAGGTTTGCCCTAAGGTTGTGAGGTTTACCCGATAATCCTGCTGCATGGTATGCAGTAAATCCTGATGGCGCTCATAACTGTAAGGCGCGAAGTAGGCAAAATAAACGCTAGGCTGCTCCAATAGCAAAGAGAAGTGCAGTTGCTCGCCATCAAAGTCGGTATCAATTCTAAACCACTCTTCACGGTCGTAAGAGGCGACAACTTGATAACCTTGCCAGCCTTTAGCGTAGGCAGATTGGCCCGCGTTGAGCAGAGAAAAACGATATTGTTGCTCCAACGGCCCTTCAAAACGAAAGTGAAACCACTGGAAAAACTCCGATTGATTATCGTGTTTTATCTCCAGTTGAATATTTTGAGGATCATTGAGTTCTACAACACGAATATTACCACTATCAAATTTATCGCTGATATACATACTTGCCCTCACAGCAAAGTTAATCGATTTGCTGGCAGTATAGCGCTTAATACGCAACAAAAAAGGAGCATAAAGCTCCTCTTATTAACTCGGCCAGCTAATGGCCTATTCTTCACTCAATTCAACGATTCTAAAGTAACGAACATCTAAGTTTTTATCTAAATTGATGGTGCTTTCCACTGTTAAAGACTCACCTTGCTTTGGAGGCACTTCACCAAAATCAATGGTATGTTGGAACACTTGCTCCCCCGTTTGATCAATTAGCGCCAATGCTAAGGCCTGCTCAACGGGGCCCTCGGCCAATAGCTGATAACTAATCGCTATCTTTTTACCCATATCGTCAGAGGCTTCAAAAAAAGCCGAACGAATATTACTTTGGTCAGTGGCAATAAGGGTATTGAAGGCAAAAATGCGTAGCTCTGGGTGGTTCTCTTTATTCAGTTCAAAGTTGTTACGACGCTCTATCAGCAAAGCTTCTTTGAGCTGACGGTTTTGGTCTTCAACAATCTTGAGCTCGGCCAAACTATCATCATAATCGTTTTTTACTTCATTGTAGGTAGGCAACACCGCCATTAAAGAAAATACCGCACTAAAACTTACAATGCCTAAACCAAGGCTAATCCAGCGGTAGCGGCGAAGGTGTTTGTAGCCTTTTTTATAATGCTTGTGGCGCGCTTTATGATGCTCATAACGTGCTTGTAAGCTGATGCCGGAACGATGACTGGTTGCCGCTTGCTGCTCCACCGGCTGCTGGGCTTCTAACTCAATATCACTAGGTAGTTCACTGCTAGACATTATCTCTTCCCTAAGATTGTCCTTTTACACTGCTAGCTATAAGAAAACAGCGCTTGAATGAATCGATGCTAAAACCATAGCAGCAAGTTGCACAGAATACTGAAAGATTTTTCTATCTGCTTAATAAATGTACTGAAATTGAGCTATATGAACTAATAGTTCGATCACAAAGCGCTACACTTTAACGATTTAGCAAGTACAATGAGCGCCAATTACGCAGTTGAGGTGGGATAAAATGGCTATTCAATGGTATCCAGGGCACATGCACAAGGCCCAAAAACAAATTAAAGAAGTGATGCCTAAAATCGATCTAATCATCGAAGTATTGGATGCGCGTATTCCCTACAGCAGTGAAAACCCAATGGTTGCTAGCCTGCGCGGTGACAAACCTTGTATAAAGGTTCTGAATAAAAGCGACTTAGCCGACCCCAAATCAACCGCCCTGTGGCAAGAGTATTTTGAACAAGAGCAAGGAGTAAAAGCGATTCCTCTTTGCACCATTCAAGGTAACCAAACCCAAGACCTGCTGAAGCTGTGCCGTAGCATGTTGCCTAACAAAGGCGGCGTAGATAAACCTATTCACACCATGATTTGTGGTATTCCTAATGTGGGTAAATCTACCTTAATTAATGCATTAGCCGGCCGCCAAATCGCCAAAACCGGTAACGAGCCTGCGGTTACCAAGGCCCAGCAGCGGATCCGCCTAGAAGGCAATATTATCCTCTCGGATACGCCTGGTATTTTGTGGCCAAAGTTCGACAATGTGGCCAGTGGCTACCGCTTAGCTGCCACCGGTGCAGTTAAAGACACCGCTATGGAATACGATGACGTAGCCGCCTTTGCCTGTGAGTACTTGCTACAAGCCTACCCGGAACAGCTTAAAGCCCGTTATAAACTCGAAGAACTGCCAGAATCTGAAGTTGTATTGATGGAAGAAATTGGCCGTAAGCGCGGCTGCTTAGTGCGTGGTGGACAGGTTGATTATGTTAAAGCGGCCGCTATTATTCTTAATGAGCTTCGTGATGCAACCATTGGTCGTATCACCTTAGAAACGCCTGAAATGGTCGCCATAGAAAAAGTAGAAACCGCTAAAATTGTGGCTGAAAAGGAAGAGCGCAAAAAAATGGTGGAAGAGTTACAAAAAACTAAAAAGCGCCAACGCCGCAGAAAAAACAGTTAGCAACTACCGCGGCTATCATTTTGCAGTACAAACAAAAACACCACGCAATGCGTGGTGTTTTTCATTTAAGCTATCGCTTACTCAATCATGTAAGCAATAGCCGCTTTAATTTCGTCTTCGCTACAGTCGCCACAAGTACCTTTTGCAGGCATTGCGTTAAAGCCCTTCCAAGCATGGTCAAACATCGTTTGATCACCTTGGGCAATGCGTGGTGCCCAAGCTGCACTGTCACCTTTCTTAGGTGCGCCCGCTGCGCCAGTACTGTGACAGGCAGTACAGAAAGTATTATATACCGCGTCGCCATCACGAGGTCCGCTTGAAGCAGCAGGTGCTTTGGCAACTTCTAACTCGCCATCGAGATAAACTTCACCCACTGGCTTAATACGCTCGGCAATCGCCTCATCAGACATATCAGCCGCAAAAGCATTCGGCACAATTGTTAAGCAAATAGATAGTACCAGTGTTTTCCAGTTCAAAAGCTTCACCCTTATCTCTCCTCATCGTGCCTACTGACCGCAGTATTAGGCATCCTTGTCATTATTGGCAAAATTATACCCGCTATTACCTTGAGGTTAAACCATTGTAAAAACGAATATTAGCCAGATGTGTCCGAGTTGTTAGCTAAACGAGTTTAAAGCGGTTTACGCTTGCTTGTTTAGCTTTATGCCCACTAACTGGGATTCTTTAATATGTCACGCCACGGTAATTGTGGATCACCCAAAGAGATAAAGTTAGGGTTTTCTAAGGATTCTCTCTGGTTGTAGCTTAGCTCGCGTAGATGCAAGTCTAACAAGGTACCGCCTGCTTCTTGTAAAATAATTTGCGGTGCTCCGGTATCCCACTCACCAGTGGGACCAACCCTTATGTAGCAATCAGCTGCACCTTCTGCGACCATGCAACTTTTTAAACTGGCACTGCCTAAGGGGTACAACCTGTAATGATAGTTACAGTTTAATATTGCCTGTAACAAAGCTGGACGCTGAACGCGGCTCGTCGCTACTCGAATATGCTCCGGCTTATCAGGATAATGGCGACTTTTTATTGAGGTACGTGTACCATTTTGCTCTTTAAAGGCGCCCTGACCTTTTACCGCAGCATACAAGATTTGCACAATGGGGCCATACACCACGCCAAGCACTGGTTGGTTGTTTTGGACTAAGGCAATCTCGGTAGCAAAGTCGCCACTACCAGAAACAAACTCTTGAGTACCATCAAGCGGGTCAACTAACCAATAACATTGCCAAGCCTCTCTGTCCGCTAAGCTAATATCGGCTTGTTCTTCAGATAAAATCGGGATCTCTGGGGTAAGCTTGCTAAGTGCGTCCATAATGTAATGATGCGCAGCATAATCCGCCGAGGTTACCGGCGTAGCATCATCTTTTACTTCGCTAACAAAATCACCTTCCTCATAGATTTTACGAATAATTTCGCCAGCACCACGAGCAATTTCAATCACCTCTGACAACACACTAGCAGGGTCTATCATCCTATATACTTCTCACCTTGTTCTGTTTTAACCATTTCTCAAGGAGTAACAATGACGCAACACTACGCGCTTCAGAAAAGGCCGGATTTGCGTACAAATTATCTATCTCATCAAGTGGCAGCTTTATCACTTCTAAGGGTTCTGGCTCATCGCCTTGTAACACACTAGGCTGCAAACCCTGCGCTACAAACACCGACATATGACTAGAGAAATAGCCCGGTGCTACCGATAACTCGGTAAGTAGTTGCAAATCTTGTGCTTTAAATCCCACTTCTTCTTGTAATTCGCGGTTAGCGGCATCAATAGCAGCTTCCCCACGATCGACCAAGCCTTTTACAAAGCCTAGTTCATAACGCTCTGTTCCGGCGGCATATTCGCTAATAAGCAACAGTTCATTTTGATGGGTAATCGGCAATACCATTACCGCCCCCTGACCTGATCCTACCAAGCGTTCATATATCCGTCGCTCGCCGTTGCTAAACTCGAGGTGTAACTCTTCAATTTTGAAGAAGCGACTTTCGGCAGCAATGGCGCTGTCTAATAATCGAGGCGGATGATGCTTGCTCATCTATCTTCCTGCTATCATTAACTTAATGTCATTGTTACATTGCTGTTAGAAGCACTCAAGGATTAGCGACTAAGAATGTTTGACTGGACTAAAATCGATACCGTTTTATTGGATATGGATGGCACTTTATTAGATCTGCATTACGATAATTACTTTTGGATGCACTATCTGCCTATCTCCTTCGCCCACCAAAATAACCTGAGTTTAGATGAGGCGCGCGAGCGTTTGTTCGCCGACTACGAAACCGTATCCGGCACGCTAGATTGGTATTGCTTCGATTATTGGAGCAATAAAACCAATATTGATATTCGAAACTTGAAAACAGAAGTTGAGCACAAGATTCAATGGCGAGACGACGTAAAACCCTTTTTAGAAGCGCTCGCTACAGCGGGGAAAAACCGGGTATTGCTAACCAACTGTCACCCCGACGGGCTGACTACCAAAATTAAAGTAACCGGCCTAGACCAATACCTTGATACACTGTTTAGTGCCCACCAATTTGGTTTCCCCAAAGAAGATCCTAAGCTTTGGCAAGCCTTAATAGAGCACCATCCCTTTGACCCAGAACGTACTTTGTTTATTGACGACAACGAAACCGTGCTCGAACAAGCCAACAAGTTTGGCATTAAATACCTGTTGGGGATCAATAATCCTGATTCAAAACAGGCCAGTAAAGAATTTACCCACTTCCCGTCTATTGATGACTACCATCACTTTACTAAAGAGCTATTAGGCTAGCAGGATTAAGCAAACAAAAAAGCTAGCTCTAAGAGCTAGCTTTTACTTTAGCGAGGCAGGCGGCCTTGTTGCTTAAAGCGATAAAAACCTTGAGGGTCGGGGCGGCCTATGTACTTTAGATTACCACTCATGGTTTTGGGCATCTCTGCGCCGGCCTTAATTTTGCCTTCGGCCAACCAATTAGGCTGTCCAACAGAGGCTAGCAATTCCAACTCAAGCTGAGGATCGCTATGGCTAAGCTGAATAGTAGGCTGCCCTTCATTACAGCTTAGCTGTGCATTTGCGTTATCTAAGCGTAATTCGCCTAATGGGGTACCAATTAACGGCCCTAACCAAAGCAGCTGCCCGGTTAATTGCTCACACCAAGGGCTGCCTTGGCTTGCTTCGGCAAGGTTTAATTGAATATCACCCTCAATAGATAAGGGCAGCGGCATTGGCACCTGTTCAACCACCCAACTGGCAGGGGCTTCTAATTGCCAGTCTTTGGCATACCAACCTGCAAAGCTCAAACCTACTTGCCCTTCTCCATGTAGCTCTTGGCCAGTACCAAGCTGCACGTCAGCAGCAATTCGCCCCAACAACAAGGCGCTGGGTTTCAACTGCCAATTTACTTGGTTTAGGCTTAAGTTTGGCGTATCAACACTGATTAACTTGCCATTCCATATGCTGCCGCTGGGGTGATTAAGCGCAATGCCCTTTGGTAACGGTGCATAATTTAGTACCACAGCCAGGGGCGTGGTAGCTATTAAACTAACCAAATACACCAATATAAGTAATAGCGCTAAAGCGAGGTACTTCTTCATTCAGCTTTTCCTAAACGTAAACGTCGAACACCAACAATGCCTTCTTGTTTACCTTCATCTAAATCTACGTTTTCAACAATAATGCCATAGCGTTGGCTCAGCATTTTTAACCAAGTCATTAACTGATTAAACGGCACACTTTCAATCCACACCTCTACCTCATCACCTTTAGGTTGAATGCGGCTGATAGTAATACGCTGCTGGCGAGCCGAACTACTCACGGCTTGGCTTACTTTTACTTCACTGCTAGTTTGTTGAGGGCGACCATTAGCAATAATCACTGAACCTTGCTGCTGGGCCCACTCTAAAGTTTGCTGCTGACTAGCCAAGCGCTGCTTGGCTTGAGCATTAGCACCAGCTATTGGTGACCAAATGCCCCAATACAAAACAGCTATTGCTACTAATACCGCGGCAGCTGTAACCAGGTTTTGTTCACGCTTATTTAAACTTTGCCACCACTGTTTCATGATGCGTTCCTTATGACTAACGTGCCAACCACTGCACCTGCTTTGTTGCTCAAGGTACCTTGCTCACTCTCAAAAGGTTTAACCGACTGACGAAACTGCTCAAAGGTTTGGAAGTTTTTGGCTTGCGCCTGCAAGCGTATTTCACCTTTTTTGTGGTCGTAGCGCAGGCTAATTGGGTTCAGATCTTGGTTTTTATCAAAGGCTAGCGAGAGGTGAATCATCATCTTCAAAAAGTCTTGCTCAGGGGCCTCGCCAATGTCGGCAAGTGCTTTGCGAAAATCGCTGCGAATACGACTATCACGAACGCGTGAAACTTCAGGAAATACCATTTTGTAAACAGTTCGAATGTTTTCATCAACACTGGCTATTTGTTGTTCTGTTTTGTGGGTATCAATAAGCTGATAGGCCAAGGCCAATACAAAACACACTCCGGCGGCAATGGCCACTTTTCGCCATTGCAACCAAAGTTGAGCAAGAGGGTTAGCCGCAGCATATCGCCCTTGTAACAGATTAAGCTTGGCTTTTTTGGCACCATCACTTAACAGCTTCATTGGCAGTTCTGGCGCACGAGCTTGCCATTCCACCGAATCATCGTCGAGCTTAGCTGATGGGCTGTAATGCTGAATAACTAAGTCTGGATACTGCTTGGCAATAAGTGGCAAAGCAGTGGCTAACCACGCTTCGTCAATGCTCATTACTCGACCATCAAAAAAGCGCAATAGCCATTGCAGGTTTAGCTGAATGGCTGTCGCTTGGCCTTCTTCGGCTTCAGGTAAACATAGAGCATCAACACACCAGGTTTGGCTTTCTATGCCGGCCGTTTCGAGCATATCTAGCCAGCTTTCCATTTGCTGATGGCTTACGCAAGCAACATCAATGCTATCTTTGCCTTTTTCGAGCAAGCAAATATGTAGACTCTCAGGATCTTGTGCCAACTGCTCTTCGAGCATAAAAGGCGCAACCTGCTGCCATGAGCGCTGTGCCGACTTAGGTAAATCTAAGCGGTGCTGGCTGATATCACTGGCCGGAATTAATACGATAACTCGGCGCTGTTCGGCCTTTTCCTGAAGTAAACCTAACTCGGCGCTACTTGCCAATTCTCCGGCAGCAATAAGCTCCTGCTCGCTGTCGGACCAAACCATCCAGTTGATAACTTCTTTGCCGGTGCTCGGCAGGCGAATGATGAGTTGTTCGTTCACAGTTGGTCTCCGTAAGAGCGTCTAATCACTTTAAGATCAGAAGTACCACTGCGCTGAATAACACTGCTCATTTGTGCTTGTCCTTGTTCATTTTCCACTAACAATTGCGCCTTAAAGTAGTTCGATTGCAAGGCCAATGTTTGCTGTAAACCCGGCTGAGTAAGCGGGATCCCCGCTAACGCTGGATGAGTCATCATCTCATCAAAGGTACGATACCCCTCATCGGGACGGTCATTCAAGACCTGCAGTGCGCCGGTGTTATCCAGATCAGGATAAAATAGCGCTTCTAAAAGTTGTGGCTGGTCGACAGCTACAGTATTCACATTTACCGCTAACCCAGTTTCAGGTATCGCACAGATAAAAGGTGCAACCCGCCGATATATTCCTGCAGTAACACCATAAACCGCTCTAAACTCACTTTTATCTACCATCGGCATATTCGCTGGTAGGTAAGACGGGTTTAAACCTTCATATACACCGTCTTCTGCACCTTGTGGCAGCGGTATAGTATCTGCGTCAATCCAATCCCTAGTTGCATCAGTTATTTGCTCTGCGCTATAGGCATCAACACCAACTGCAACCAACAAGCCAATAAACTGATCAGCCACTTTAGGCGGTTGCCCGTCGGTTTTATTTGGTTGCCCTAGAGCATTTAGATTAAAACAGGCCTGCATATCTACAATTTGGCCTTTAATCACCGAATCTTCAACCGGGAACACCATGCCTTCGGTGGCCCAATATTGGCCAAGATGCACCCGATCATCATCCTCTAAATCTTGCTTTATCACTTTTAAGGCAAAAGCTTCGGCGCCCGATAGCATCCAGTTTGAGCGCAACGAATGCTGCAAGTTAGTCGCTCTAGCTAAATCGAGTTGCAAGCGCTGACTAAACTGCGCCGCCACCACAACCATTACTGCCAAAATCAGCATTACGGTAAGCAGTGCTACGCCACGTTGGCGCTGAGGGCAAGCATGAATACTCTGCATTATGAGCCGTCCGGATCAGGTTGGCTGCCAGAGTTATTGTTGCCATTATTGGTGCCCGAATCACTACCACCTTGGTTGGTGTTACGATTGGCGTCTTCTTGGGCCTGGCTGGCTACCGCCGCACGGCTGCCTTCGGGGCTTAGAAATACTCGGCGTAATTCACCATAATCTTTATGCCGCAAGGTCACTTCTACCGCACGCGGCAGTTGGTTGCTATCTGACACTTGCTGGCTCCAACCACTGGAACCATGAAAACGGAATTTGAGTTCTTCAACATCGTTAAGCAACACCATTTCGCGGGGTTCGTAACCCACAACGGAATCTGGGTGGTTGTAAAAGCGTTTAATCAATTTTTCGTCTTTTAACAAATATGCCACGCGTTGCAGTTGCGAACGACGAATCACTGACTGAGGGTTACGCCAGCCAAGCACCAGCATTTCAATGCCCATGTCATCACTTTCTAGCAAGTATTTCTCAGCCATTATTAGTGGCCGCTGTTCTTCGGTTTCATCACGTACAGAACGCGGTGCCAGCTGGGTAAAATCACGCTGCATAAAAAACATCGCGCGTTGCAAGGCTTGCAGGCTTTCGCCGTGGCGCTGGGAAATCTCGTCGCTGCGCATTACTCCTTGCAATACTTGGTAAGCTGCCATAGTCAGCAAGGCAAAGATGACAATTGCCACCAGCATTTCTAATAAGGTAAAACCGCGCTGCTTCATCAACGGCTCACATAACTGGTTATTTCTGCCAAAGCAGCTTTTTCTTCGGCATTGCGATACACCGAAATAGTCACTGCCACAAAATTAGGATCGCCAGTGGCTACCCCTTGTGAGCGCCAATGCCAATCGGTATCGCCAAATTTGGTGGTTCCTTTGCGACTCGCCGTACCGGGCCAAGTTTTACTGAGCTTAAGCTCGGCCATTTGATTGTCGGCAATCCATAGGGCAAAGGTTTTATCTTGAATGTAAGTTAGGCTGCGCAAGTTTTCTGAGGCACTTTTCATTACCGCTGTGCCAGCAATGGCCAGCACCGCCAAGGCCACCATTACTTCGAGTAGGGTCATTCCTCGTTGCTTGTTCATTGCTCTTGGTCTCGAGCAATTGTCAGCTGGCCTAAATCATCACTGCTTACTTGCCAGCGATTAAGGCTATCTTCGTAAGCAAACACCAGTTTAAAGGGCGTTACTTCACCACTACTTAGCAACAATACTTGCGGCACAATGGTTTGTTCGACCTCTTCAGTGATGAAGTCTTTCTCAAATAAACCATCGCCTTCAAAACCTAAAGTACCACTACCATAACCTTGTTCTTCTAGCTCCACATTCTCTAGGCTTAACTCTAGAAAATACGGTTCTTCAAATACTTTTTCTTTAAATATGCGGTCGTTAAGTTTTATCCAACGCTGCTTTTCCATACGCACAAACTGGTACTTTTCGGCATCACTGTAAACGCCATAATCATAGCCAGTAAGCAGCGCCTGCTCTTGGGCATATTGAACAAGAGCGGCTAAACGCTTGGCTTGCTGCTCAACGATCTTTTGCTCGCTCGAACCCGATACTGACATAACAACCGAATAGATACCCATCGACATTAATAGCAATACCAAAATAACCTCCAGCAATGTAAAACCTTGCTGGCGATGGCGATGAGCTAAGCGAGACCTCATCAATTTACTGATCTAAGTTCCAGTTACCAATATCGTCATTGGTACCTTCTTCACCATCTAAGCCGGCGCTGAAAATATCAATACGACCCTTTTCACCTGGGCTAATTAGAATGTAGTCATTACCCCATGGGTCTTTTTGCAGACGACGTAAGTAGCCATCTTCTGGGTAGTTACGTGGCTCTGGGCTAGAGCTTGGCTTAGTCACCAAGGCTTCTAGGCCTTGCTCGGTGGTGGGGTAACGCGAGTTATCCAAGCGGTACATGTCTAAGGCATTTTCTAGAGCGATAATATCGGTTTTTGCCTTTTGAATATCGGCTTTTTCTTTGTTACCTAATAAGTTAGGAACAACTAAACCGGCCAAAATACCTAGAATTACAATCACCACCATCACTTCTAGCAAGGTAAAACCTCGGCTAGTTGCTTGAGTGTGCATCGACTTTTGCATGTTACTTACTCCGAAATACCGGTAGGTGCTATAGCCCCACCATGTTATTAAGTTCCAAAATCGGCAATAGAATTGCCATTACGATAAATAGCACGATACCCGCCATGGTTACGATCAAGGCAGGCTCGAATATCCCTAATGCTATGTTCACTTGCGTTTCGAACTGGCGGTCTTGGTTGTCGGCCGCGCGTTCTAACATTCCTTCCAATTCCCCAGAACGCTCACCACTGGCGATCATGTGCAGCATCATCGGCGGAAACAACTTGGTTGCTTCTAGCGAAGAGTGCAAACTGCCGCCCTCGCGCACTTTAGAGGCGGCATGCAACACTTGGGCGCGCGCGTAATCATTGGTGAGTACTTCACCAGCAATGCCCATACCTTCTAATAAGGGCACGGCACTGGCGTTCAAAATACTTAAGGTTCTGGCAAAGCGCGCAGTATTAAGCCCCTTGCTAACTTTGCCAACCACCGGCATGCCTAGAAGTCGCTGATGCCACTTCATTCTGACATTGTCTTTCTGCAGTAAGCGCTGCCATACCACCATCGCCAACATGCCACCAATCAAGAAAACTAGGCCATAATCACTTACCAGTTCACTTACATAAATCAAAAACTTGGTGGCGTTGGGCAGCTCTTGCCCCATGTGTTCGAACTGCGCCACAACCTTAGGCACAACCGACACCAACAGAATTGCGATAACCCCCAAACACACAAAGGTAAGCACTGCTGGGTAGATTAAGGCTTGCATGGTTTTCATGCGCATGGCTTGGCGCTGCTCGGTGTAATCAGCCAAGCGATCAAGCACTTTATCTAAGTGACCTGATTTTTCACCTGCGGCCACCATGGCGCAATACAGCTTTTCAAATACATCGGGGAATTCGGCCATGCTATCGGCCAAACTGTACCCTTCTACAACTTTAGAACGTACACCTGAAATAATGCTTTTGAGTTTAGGTTTATCACACTGCTGAGCTACCGCCTTAAGCGACTCTTCAATGGGCATAGCTGCTGCAACTAAGGTTGCTAGCTGGCGAGTTAATAGGGCTAAATCTGAGGTGCTAACTTTGCTTCGAAAGCTAAAGCCAGTGCTGGCTTTTTGAACGCGTTCGGCCACTTGCTCAATTTTAAGTGGTGTTAAGCCTTGCTCACGCAGATGAGCGCGAACCTGACGCGCCGATTCCGCTTCATGAACTCCGTTAGATTTTTTGCCCTTTTTATTAAAGGCTTGATACTCAAATGCCGGCATTACACTAACTATCCTTCGCGGGTGACTCGCAATACTTCTTCTAGGCTAGTAATGCCCTTCAGCACCTTATTTACCCCATCTTGTCGGATACTTGGGCAACTAGAGCGCACTGCATTTTCAATTTCTTGTTCGCTGCTACCAGAGTGAATCATATCGCGCACTTCATCGGTAACGGGTAATAACTCATGAATACCGGTTCGGCCACGATAACCAGTATTATTGCAGCTTTCACAGCCTACAGGGCGATACACTGTAGCATCTTTAGCAATGCCTAAGAGTTGATGTTCGTGCTCACTTACCAGATGTGCTTCGCAACAATCTTGGCATAAAGTACGCACTAAACGCTGCGCTAACACCGCCAATAAACTCGATGATAATAAAAACGGCTCAACCCCCATATCGCGCAAACGGGTTACCGAACCAATCGCAGTATTGGTGTGCAGAGTAGATAATACTAAGTGACCGGTTAAACTGGCTTGCACCGCAATTTGCGCGGTTTCTAAATCACGGATCTCACCAATCATTACAACATCGGGATCTTGACGAAGAATAGCCCGTAAACCGCGCGCAAAGGTCATATCCACTTTGGTATTAACTTGGGTTTGGCCGATGCCTTCAATATTAAATTCCACCGGATCTTCTACAGTGAGAATGTTCCGATCTTTAGTATTAATGTCGTTAAGGCCAGCATACAAGGTAGTACTTTTACCGGAACCGGTCGGTCCGGTAACTAAGATAATGCCGTGTGGTTTTTTCAGTAGTTCGCTAATCACTTCGCGGTAGTTTTCTGCCAAACCTAGGCTTTCGAGCTTCAAGCGAGAATTGTTTTTATCTAATAAACGCAGTACAACACGCTCGCCATGGCTGGATGGCATGGTTGAAACCCGCACATCTACAGCACGGCCGGCAATACGCAAGGAAATACGACCATCTTGCGGAACCCGCTTCTCAGCAATGTCTAAGCGCGCCATTACTTTAATACGTGAAACCAACAAAGCGGCAAGCTTGCGGTGTGGGCGTAAAATTTCACGCAATACGCCGTCAATACGAAAACGAATCACTAGGGCCGCTTCAAAGGTTTCAATGTGAATATCACTGGCCCCTTCTTTAATCGCTTCACCTAACATGGCGTTAATCAATTTGATGATCGGCGCATCGTCTTCGGTTTCTAATAGGTCTTCGTTTTCGGGAAGCTCTTCAGCCAAGGTATAGAAGTCCATATCGTTACCGATATCTTCCATTAGCTGACGAGCTTGCGATGAATCTCGTTGATAACCTTCAGTAAGGCGTTGCTCAAAATCATCATCAGACAGCGCTTCGCATGCGAATTCTTGCTTTAATACTCGACGAATTTCAAGCAGCGCTTCTAACTCCACCTTAGAGTTATGATAAACCTGCCAAGCGTCCCGTTTTTTTTCCAACATCACGCCGTAGGTTTTGGCAAACATATAGGGTAACTGCCAGCCTTCTACTCCTTCCATGTGGGGGGTGTCAGACACTAAGGCCTTTTCATCTTCTAATACATTTAGCTCAGCATCTAAGTCCATTACTCGGCACTCACTTGCTCTTTATTAGCAGCTGCTGCTTCGGCTTCTTTTGCCGCTTTCTCAGCTTCTTCTTTCTTTAAGCGCTCATTCTTTTCTTTTAAGTAGTCGATGTACTCTTGAACTTCAGGCGATACATCATCTACCGAGTTAAATTCTGGCAATACTGGCACTTTAGTATCTGGCATTAATACTACGCCTAACTCTTCACGCAACAATTGCTGAGCACGGATTTGGCTATACTTACGCGAGCTCACGCTTTGCATGGTTACCGAGTCACGAATAATGGTTGGGCGAATGAAGATCATCAAATTACGTTTAACTTTCTTCGAGTTGGTAGAGCGGAATAAATGCCCTAATACCGGAATGTCGCCCAGTAGCGGTACTTTAGATTCACTTTCTTCAATTTGGTCGTCTAACAAACCGCCTAAAATAATGGTATCGCCGCTGTCGACTAGCACCGTAGTTTGTAATTGGCGTTTAGCAAATACAACGTCTACAGAGGTTTGACCTTGTACCTTAGACACCTCTTGTTCGATGGTAAGCTGAACCGCGTTACCTTCGTTAATTTGTGGCGTTACTTTTAGCTTGATACCCACTTCTTTACGATCAACGGTAGTGAAAGGATTATCGTTGCTACTGCTAGAAGCAGACCCGGTTAGTACTGGTACTTCTTCACCTACGGTAAAGAAGGCTTCTTTGTTATCTAGGGTAGTGATAGAAGGTGTTGCTAATAAGTTAGAACGTGAGTCATTAGCCGCGGCTTGTACTAACACGCCCCAATCAGCACCATAAAAGCCAAAGGCAGCGCCAGAGATTTTAGCTAATGCGCTGGCTAAGCCAGAGATATCACCGGGAGTTTCTGGGTTAACTGTACAGGTTTCGCCGGTACACACGGTAGAACCTTCGGTGGGTTGAGCATCGTAGATACCTGCGCCAATTTCACTAATTGATACACCAGCATCGTTAAACTGAGTACCACCGGCCTTAGTGGCCCATTGTACGCCAAGGCTAATACCATCACCTTCGGCCACTTCAACAATAATCGCTTCCACGTTTACTTGGGCTCGACGAATATCAAGCTGATTAATCACGCCTTCTAAGGTGCGCATATTGTCTGGCTGAGCGGTAATGACCAAGGTATTGGTATCTTCGTGAGCTTCAATAGAGAAATTGCCACGAGAGTTACTGGCAGAACTCTTCTTGCTGCCGCCAGCAGCCTCTGCCGCTACGGTTTCACTCACACCTTTAAGTACATCTACAAGATCGGCGGCCTTGGCATACTTTAAGTAGAAAACGCGGGTATTGCCGTAGGTTTCTAGTTCGCTATCAAGCTTTGCTACTAAACGCACAATACGTGCTCGGGCACTTGGTTCGCCCGATACCACAATGCTGTTGGTCCGCTCATCGGCAACCACTTTAGGAATTAACAAACTGGCTGCCGCACCTTTACCACCCGTGCTAGCGGTAAGCGATTCAATAATTCGCACCAGTTCACCGGCTGATGCAAACTTAAGACGAATAATATCTACCTCTTGGTCCCCGGCTTTGTCCACTCGGCGGATAATCTCGACCAAACGGTTCACCACAGCAGCACGGCCAGTAAGCATAATTACGTTAGAAGGATCGTAGTGCACTACGTTACCGCCACCGGCATTATCATTTAGCTGACGTAATAAAGGCGCTAGCTCACGCACCGATACATTTAGCACCGGTACCACACGGGTAACCATTTCATCGCCAAAGGCTTGATCATCACGGTCTACCACCGGAATCGCTCCCGCCTTGGCGTCTTTGGCGCGCACAACTTTGGTTACGCCGTTTGGCATATCAATAACCGCAAAACCGTAAACATCTAACACACTTAAGAAGAACTGATAGTACTGCTCTTCGGTAAGCAAATCGTAACTACGCACATTAACTTTACCGCGAACCGCGGGGTCTACGATGATAGTTTTATTGAGATTACGACCAACCGTGGTGATGAACTCACTAATGTCAGCACCTTTAAAATTGGCTGAAAACTCGGTGGCACTCACGATTCCACAAAGGCCTAATCCAATTAGGCCAACAAGGCTGTGGCGAACCAAGCGTAAGGCTTGCAACTTCATGTTAAATAAATCTCCGGTACTATTCATCTGGCAGGCTGAACAACACATCCTGCAACTGGCCATTGCGCTCTACGGTTACCGTAATATCCGTTAGCTCTGCCATCTCTTGCATCACTTGCATTGCTTGCGCGTTGTCGCGCAGGTCATATCCATTAAGAGCTACAGCTAAGTCATTAGCTTTCAAGCCCACTTGTTTAAATAAGGCAGCGTTTTTACCGGGGTTGATTCGGTAACCACTTAAGGCACCATCTTTACGAACCGGCGAAATACGAATGTAATCGGTTAGTTTTGAAGGGTCTTTTAATACTTCTTTTACGTCGACTTTAGCCGAACGACTATTGCTAGACGCATTGGTACTGCGCTTAGCAGTATTTGAACTAGTCCGAGATTGCGACTTTTTGTCTTCTGGGTCTAGTAATAAACTTTCGTAAACACCGCGATGCAATAAAATCACCCGGTCAGTTTGAATCTCTTTTATGACAGCTTGAGTACCATTAATCGATTCATCTATGCCATAGGTCTGTTGTTTACCGCGGTGTTCAATAATGGCTAGCGCTTTAGTTTGGTCGCTACTTGCCACTAAACCAGAAAGAGTTAACTTTAATGAGGTTTTAGGTGCATCGGTTGACGAAGGCGCTTGAACAACCGGTTTAGCCTTCTTGGATTGGTATTCACCAAATAAATGCAGCTTGGTGAGGCTAGATAAATCAACTTGAGCCGCTTTATTACTAGATTGCACCTGCTGAGGAACCCAGCGAAAAGCGGGTGAAGGCGTTGGCACCAATAACCAAGTAATAGACGCCAACTGATAAGCGGCAAAACACATCAATAGTAATGTGATTAATACGCTGCTCTTTTGCGAAGGAACGTAACGAGCAAGTTGAGTAGAAAAAGATTTAATATCCATTTATTCGTTATAATACATCTGTCATCGTTAACCGATTATCGATCATCCTTATGAAAAAACTATGGCAAAGCGCCTCATACAGAGGGTTCTTCATTCTAAAGGGACTTAGGCGTAGAACAAGAGCTGCAAGTGTAAATTTTGCATTTAATTGGACTTTTATCGGTTTTCTGCTGGATAACGCACTAATCCGAGAAATAGCTAGTACGCATAAAACTGATATAATTTAATAGATAATATATAAGCCAGCCAAGACTTAGCATGAATTCACAAAACTCTAACAACTCCGCGCTACGCCTTGATAAGTGGCTGTGGGCAGCACGATTTTATAAAACCCGTGGGCTTGCTCGCGACATGGTAATGGGCGGTAAAGTGCATTATAACCAGCAGCGCTGTAAGCCAAGCCGAAATGTAGAAGTGGGTGCAACGATTAGCTTGTGGCAAGGCCAACAACAAATAGAAGTCAAGGTTGAGCAATTAAGCGACAAACGCGGCCCAGCGCCACAAGCTCAGCTGCTTTACCAAGAAACAGAACAAAGCCTTAAAAAGCGCGAACAATATGCAATGCAACGCAAGCTCATGGCACAAAGTGCCAGCCCAGAACGCCGACCCGACAAAAAGCAGCGTCGGCAAATTATTCAGTTTAAACAACAATAGTCAGGCCTACTTATGAAGCAAGACATTCTTAATCGTTACCTATTCGAAGATTACAACCTCCGTGGCGAATTAGTGCAGTTGCAGCAAAGCTACGCAGAAATCATCGATCAACAAAACTACCCTGCGCCTGTACAAACCCTATTGGGTGAGATGCTAGCGGCCACTTGTTTGCTTACCGCCACCTTAAAGTTTGAAGGCGACATTACCGTGCAACTGCAAGGCGATGGCCCATTAAGCGTACTAGCAGTAAGTGGCACCGACCAACAACAAATGCGCGGTGTCGCACGCTACCAAGGCTCCATTGACCCTAACATTGGTTTTGTAGAACTGGTTGGGAAAGGCCACATTGTCATTACCATTACGCCTAGCCAAGGCGAGCGTTATCAAGGCATTGTGGAAATAAACCCGCAAGGTGTAGCCGCCAGTATTGAAGCCTACTTCCAGCAATCGGAACAACTTAATACTCGCCTATGGTTATTTACTGGCATGTTTGATGGTCGCCCTCACGCCAGCGGCTTGTTCTTACAAGCACTACCAGCCAGTAAAGATGAAGATGCTGAACACTTTGAGTTGATTACCACTTTAAGTGAAACCACCACCGCTCAAGAAAGCTTTGAGCTAGATGCCGAGCAGCTGCTATTTCGTTTGTATCACGAACATAAAGTTCGCGTTTACGAGCCGCAAGAAGTTTGCTTTAAATGCACTTGCTCAAAAGAGCGTTGTGAAACGGCCTTAGCCAATATTGACCACAAAGAATTGCTCGAAATTTGCCATGAAAGAGGCCATATTTCGATGCATTGTGACTACTGTGGACATGACTATAATTTTAACGAAGCCGACGTTGAAAACATTTTCACGCGTAATATATCGACAAACCCTGCCAAAATTCATTAAACTGACCTCAGGAAATGCGGTGCGAATCGCATTTCCTAGATAGACCCCTAATAACCATAAAAAAAGTGCTGGTAATTTGACACCCCTCTCTTTTTGGTACCACTAAAGGGATAGAATCAGAGCCAACACCAAATAAAAAAACAATATAAATCTTACCTCTCTACCTACAGGAGACTGCTATGCTTGACGTTGCAGAAAAAGATCAGGTTATCGACCTGGCTCAATACGGCATCAAAGATGTGTCGGACGTGGTGTACAACCCCTCATACGAAGAACTATTTAAGGAAGAAACTCGACCGGAGCTCACAGGCTACGAACGCGGAATTGTCACCACTACCGGTGCAGTTGCAGTAGATACTGGGATCTTCACCGGGCGTTCGCCAAAAGATAAATACATCGTTCTTGACGATACCACCCGCGACAGCATGTGGTGGACCTCAGAACAAGCTAAAAACGACAACAAGCCAATAGACCCTGCGGTTTGGACCGACCTAAAACAAACCGTGACCGACCAACTATCTGGCAAACGCTTATTTGTGGTTGATACCTACTGTGGTGCTAACCCAGATACTCGCTTAAAAGTACGTTTTATTGTTGAAGTAGCGTGGCAGGCTCACTTTGTAACCAACATGTTCATTCGCCCAACAGCCGCAGAGCTTGAGGACTACGAGCCAGACTTTGTAGTGATGAACGGTTCTAAAACCACCAACAAAAAGTGGAAAGAGCACGGCCTAAATTCTGAAAACTTCACTGTATTTAACATGACAGAGAAAATGCAGGTGATTGGTGGTACATGGTACGGCGGCGAAATGAAGAAAGGCATGTTCGCCATGATGAACTACTACCTACCACTTAATGGCATGGCGTCTATGCACTGTTCTGCCAATGTTGGCGAAGCGGGCGACACCGCTATTTTCTTCGGTTTGTCTGGTACCGGCAAAACCACCCTATCTACCGATCCTAAACGGCAGTTGATTGGTGATGACGAGCACGGTTGGGACGACGAAGGCGTATTTAACTTTGAAGGTGGCTGCTATGCCAAAACCATTAAGTTAAGTAAAGAAGCCGAGCCCGATATCTACAATGCTATCAAACGTGATGCTTTGTTAGAGAATGTAACGGTGCGCAACGATGGTAGCGTAAACTACGATGACGGTTCTAAAACCGAAAACACTCGTGTTTCTTACCCTATCAATCACATTGAGAATATCGTTAAGCCTGTATCTAAAGCCGGTCATGCTAAGAAAGTCATTTTCTTAACTGCCGATGCTTTTGGAGTATTGCCACCAGTTGCTAAGCTTACGCCAGAGCAAACTAAGTACCATTTTTTATCTGGCTTTACCGCCAAACTAGCCGGTACAGAGCGAGGAATTACTGAGCCAACACCTACCTTCTCAGCGTGTTTTGGTGCTGCTTTCCTAACCCTACACCCAACTAAATACGCCGAAGTATTAGTTAAACGTATGGAAGCGGCTGGTGCCGAAGCTTACTTAGTCAATACTGGTTGGAATGGCACAGGCAAACGTATTTCAATTCAAGATACTCGTGCAATTATTGATGCCATTTTAGATGGTTCGATTGAAAAGCAAGACACCAAGCAATTGCCAATCTTTAATCTAGAAGTACCAACCTCATTGCCAGGTGCCGACAGCGAGATTCTCGACCCTCGCGACACCTACCAAGATCCATTGCAGTGGGAAAGCAAAGCCGAAGATTTAGCCCAACGCTTTATCAAAAACTTTGCCAAGTACACCGACAATGCAGAAGGTGAAGCTCTGGTAGCAGCAGGTCCTCGGCTAGACTGATAAATATACAATAAAACAGTAAGTTATAAATGCCAATGGGATAATACTCATTGGCATTTTTTTTTATCCACTAAACTACATTTCATTATAAGCGGTAAACTGCAAGCGATATAGCGAAACAAAAAAGAGGCTAGCAACTGCTAACCTCTTCTGAAACCTAGTTACTTCTTTAAAAACTTAACTTGGAGAGGCAAATACAGTACCACCACCTGTAGAACCAGAACCACTTCCGCCACTGCCTACTCCAGGAGCGGGTGGAGGTGGTGGCGGCGGTAATAACAAACCCGCAGGAGCGCTAAGACCCGCAGGGAAAAAAGGTGCAGGTAGGTCAGCAGCCATTGTCATACTCGCCAGCGCCATTTGCCCAGCCGAAAGTAAAATTAGTACCCACTTTGTCAACCGTTTTTGCCTCATAAGTCCTCCTTGAACTACCGTGGCATAAGTAAAATGATATGTCTTGTTGATAAAGCACACCCACCGACAAATGGAATAATGCCAACTTCAACACAAAATCAAACTTGCATTTATTACTGCTCATAATATATGCAAATAAAGAACCAACCATACAAACTCAATAAAAACAACAGCTTAAAAAAACGTCAAGTCTATTTATGTGAGCTATGTAAAATATTTCGACATCTATTTTTGGTCTTAAAGCTCAGCCGCTACGACCTCCTTCTACAACATCAAGCAATCGCAGCAAAAACACTTAACAACAAGCCACTCAATAGCACCTTTACACACATAAACACTAGCAAATGGACCATTTCACACATTTACGACTTTAAGGCGATTGTGTATATATTTCTGTCTCGCAAAACAGCTAAGGTTATTACGGTGCAACTAATCACCAACATTGCACACCCAAGGTAAACACCCGCTAATACCTATCGGGTACGTAGCCTTTTCTGGGCATTTTTGCTGCAACCATAGCCAAGCATAAAATAATAATAAAGCTGGCGGCATTGGCTGGCGCCTGTAAGTTAAAATCAACGCTAATATGAATCAGCATACCAATAATTGCCATTGCACAACCCAGTGAGGTTGCGCGTAATAAAGGATCTCGTCGTTTACGCATTGCCAGTGTCGCTTGGACTAACACCCACAGCACTGCCCCACCCAATATTAGGGTTGCAAGTAACCCTGACTCAATCACAAACTGCAGATAGTCGTTATGGGCATGATCATAAAAACGGTTTAATGGTTCGGGCGCATAGTTTTGGAAGATGGTGTAAAAGCTTCCTGCTCCTGAACCAGTCATATAAAAATCTTCTACAATAGGCCATGACCACCCCACTATGTCTGCTCGGCCTTCTTCTACCAAAACCGTTGCACTTAGGCGCTCTCTCACTTGGTCTAGCCCAAAAAAGGAACTCACTATTACCACATCAATCAGCAACACGCTAGAAAACAACAGAGTTAACGAACGTGGCCGCTGGCGAAATAGCAACAAGGCCATCACCGCGCCCAATATAGTAATAGCAAAAAATGCACTGTTCCCCATGCGTGAGTGAGACATCACCAAACCAATCACCATAATGATCATGCACAGCCTTACCAGCATTTTACCGCTTAATAAAGCCTCAATAATTTGCTGAATACGATGACGCCAACTGCTTGCACTTGTTGCGTTAAGATCTGCCACCACTAAGGCCAAGCCCATGCTTAAACACAAGATGAGATAGTTAGCAAAATGGTTTTTATAGACAAATGAACCGGTGGCATTTCCGCCCACCGCCATATCAAAAATCGGTGAGTGAGTAATATTACTCAAAATCAGTAACGAGCCATAAAAAGCCTGAAAAGTACCACTAATAACAAAGGCCAACATCACCATGCGAATTCGATCTGGATGATTAAACAACAAACAAGCATTTATCGCTAACAGCAAATAGCTACAGCCTTTCACCAGATTAACAATTGTTTGATTGGGGTCTAAAGAAATAGGATAATGACTTGAGCCGGGTATGCCCAACAAACGAAAATTTAATGCTGCTTCGCTTAACCAAGCTAACACCCCCTGCGATAAGGGCACTAACTGAATAACCGTAAATAGCTGAAACAGCAGTAAGCCAAACAGTAAAATTCGGCAAGCTTTTAGCCACTGCCAAGGGATCCCGCCTCTACAGCAGTAAACCAGCATTAAAGACTGAGTTGCTATTAGCACTTCCATAATAGACCAGGCCCAAGGCCTATTGCTGGCTAGGGGGATGGGCAGCCAAACGATTAAAAATAACATTAAGCCAAACGCTGTGCGCTCAACTCTAGGCGATGAAAGTTCCATCATATTTTAGGCTTCCTTGTCTACATTTAGGCGTTCGCGTTGACCATTAACCGCCGTTAAGGTTGGTTCCATTCTTCCTGAACAACTAGCGGCAATAGTGCCGGGAGTGTCAACAAATAGGCGTTGGGCTCGCGGCTCACCTGCAAACGCCTGTACCTTAGCAAAAGCCTTGCTTAAATCGGGGCTACGCTTTTCCAAACCATGGCAATCACTGGCCACAACATCGATTAAGTCTTGTTGTAGCATGTGCTCACTCACTTGTTGCGCTTGCTCGCGAAACTCCCCCAGCAAAGCGCCGGCAGTGACCTGAAATAAACACCCTAAACGTCGCCATTGTTGCAGCAAGTATTGTTCTTTCCATATCCCGCGATTTCTTTCAGGGTGGGCAATCAAAGGGGTAATGTTTCGCGCGGTGAGCCACTTTATTAGGCTATTAAGGCCTTGCGGCACATGACCATGTGGCAACTCTAGCAACAACACATCTTTATCTTGGTAGCGACCTAACAAAGGCAATTTATTTTGACCATGCCACAACATAATTTCAGGGCTAAGGTGCACCTCGGCCGCATGATAAATACGCAAGGGCATATTGCGCTGCTGCAGCGCATTCATCAGCGTAAGATAGCTACGCTCTATGGTTTCAGCGGTGTTATCAAATATTCCGGGCAATATATGCGGAGTAGCCAGCATTACCTGAGTGCCACAGCTTATCGCCTTGTCTAACATCGCCAAGCTTTGGGCTAGATCTTTTGCCCCATCATCAATGCCAGGCAAAATATGACAGTGAATATCAACGAACCCCATTAAGCTGCTCCTTTAGATTCTTTGTACTAATTAGCTTTTTAAAGGCGAACCAAGTGATTAACGCTAAGGCCAAACCTAAGTAATTAGCCGCTAAATCTTCCCAAGAAAACTGCCTTAATGGAAAAATCATTTGTAGGCCTTCATCTAAAGTAAATAGGATAAGTAAGATTAAAACCCATGACAAAATAGCTTGCCACTTTCTGTCGGCCCCTTGGCAAAACACAAAAAACACGCTGAGTGAGCAAACATAAGCCAATGCTAAATGTAGTCGTTTATCACCCCCCATTGCGGTTTCAACTGCGCTTAAAGTATCAGGAAATAAACCCAAGGTTTTAGATAAACTAGCCGCTAGTACACAAAGCCAGATAAATACGGTTAATCCTGTTAAGCCTTTACGCCACATAAGCTAACCACTCTTACAAAAATTAGGCTGCGCAGGGTGACCTTCAAAATTTAATAAATAACATACCCGCAGTCGGACCATTTCAGAACCAAAGTCCCTAGCTAACTCAGCATTCATACTTTGGGTATCAACAAGCGTTTTTAGCGAGCGTGTTACTAAGGCTTGTTGATCTGGGTTAAGTTGCTCCCAATTACTAATACCAAGGTTAACCACCCCCACTAAACTTGCCCGCGTAGTGGGCGCTATGCGCAAACCTTGCTCCAAATAACCAAACCATAAATCAGCAGGCTCACCACTTTTTAAGCGATTACTCGCGATATCCACATAGGTATTTGGCCAAGTAGGCCTTTGTTCTATGGCTTGTAAATAGTGAACAAAGGCTTCATCCAAGTTTTCTAGCTGAAGCTGTGACTTATTTTCACCAGTAGCGATAACCAATTGATAAAAATTACGCCACTCAACTTGTTTGGCCATTAAGGTTTGATATAAAGGGTCGCTATTACGGTATTCAAGCATCTGCAAACCCACTTGGTCTGCTATTAGTATCGTATCTTGGTTTAACTGGCTGCTGTAATCTTGTTGCCAGCGTTCGTGCCAACTTCTAAGCGCATAAGAATACACATTTGCGAGTCCTAATTGTGAGGCCGAAACAAGTACCCAAATGGCCAACCCGGCTACTGTAGCTAACGCAAGGTAGCGCACCCATACATACTGTTTGCTCACCGCACTGGGTGAATGCGGAATATCTATAGAAGCGTCCATACTTTTATTTATCCCTTGGTCTGCTCATTCCATTACATCGTTCATATCAGCACAAACGCTCAATATTCACCTCACTTCCGCTAAGTGGTACCGAGCCAGCGTTACAGTTAGTTTTCTAAATACTATTTAGTATTTTGATGAACTTCGTCACTACTCAGTAACTCGGCGGCTGAAAACCAGCGGTACTGCCCGTGCTGTTGTAGGCTGGCTTTATCGTTAACCTCACTCAGCACTAACTGGTTTGCAGTGAGGGTTTGATAGAAGGCTTCCTCGGTTCGCCAAGCCAACTTCTCTTGAGCGACCTGCTCGGCCACCTGCAGGTTCTGGGCGCTCAGATCACTGGCATAGTCTTGCTGTCAACGCTGATGCCAACCTTGCAAAGCGTAGGAGTACACATTGGTCACGCCCAACTTGAACGCGGTAACAGCAAGCCAAAGAGCCATCAGCACGAAGGTGCTGATGGCAGCCAAGTGCAACATTTTATCGAGCAACGCGCCTTGCGTTTGTTCTGCCTCTAGAGACCTTTCCATAGCTTTTCTCCAGTCTTACTCATGCCGTATGCGATCAGCTGTGACCGCTGGCTGCGAGCCACCATGTGTGACGACTCTGGCCGATACCGCTCCTGCAACAGCTGCGTTTCTACTTAGCAGGTACATGGGAACCGAAAACACCACTACCCAACGAAACAGGTAATAACCAATCACATTGGTATCGAACAGGAAGATCAGAAATACCAGCGGCAGCAGAAACACTTCAAAATACACCAAGCCAGACTTCGCTTGTGTTCGCAGGTTAATGATTCGAAGTAGGAAAACTAAAGTCGCTAGCAGCAAGCCAAACAACATATAACCCACGTAGCTGTAGTTCATCAGGAACTCTCCTGGAAGCCCTGATAGCAAGGTGGTGTAGTCTTGGTTGTACCAACCAGCGCCGTAGAGCACCATGGTTTTCAGTAAAGTTGGGGATAGCTTGGAGGCATCAAAAATCGCGTTAGGGACAGGAGAGAGTAAACCGCCAAGCAGCGTTTTACCATAGCCATAATCGACCTCGCCGGCGAGCATTTTCCCCGCCAGCTCAACCTGAATATCAAAGCGCCCAAAATCTCTGAATAGGGCGAAACCCAGCGGTCCGCCGAAGGCATCAATACCACGAATTTCGTTAAACTCGCTGATCATGTCGAAGGTGAATGAAGTACCAAAGAACTTCAGCGGCATCATTATCAGCATCAACAGAGCTGACACCAGCACCGAATTCACAATGAACTTCCTAGAGAAGTTGTTGACCGTACGGTGCCAAATCCAGAAGCAGCCCCAGGCGAGAAACACCACACCTTGGCGCGAGCCGAAAGCGGCAGAAACAACAAAGCCTAACGCCAAGGTAAGTAAAGTCAGTAGCAAGAACTTACCCAGACTGGGGCGCTTGATACGCGCCACCAATAATACGAACAGGATCAGCGGAAAGGCATTAGCAAAGGCCTGCACGACGCCAAGCCCCTTCAAAGGATTGAAGTCGCCGACACCTTCGGTAACACGCTGGTCATAGAGCTCAAACATCGCACCAACACTGCCAAACTTAGCAAAGAAGAACAGGTAGGCAGCGGCACATAGCGCAAGGTAGGCGTAGGTAAGCTCGGAGCTGCGCGGCCGACTTAGCAGCTGAGTGTGCAGTTTGAAGTCATAGACCCTTAGGCTAGCCCAAAAAACCGCTAAAAAACTAAATACCAAAAGGTACCAAAGCACCACCGCGGAACCGTTTGGGTCAATCGGGTCTAGGTACATGGTGCTATTGGTCAGTAGCTGCAAATAAGGCACCACGCCAAAGTAGAGCATGAAGAACATCAGTAGCGCAGCGGCAAAATTAGCTTTGCCTCGTTGAGTTGCATAGCCTACCAGCAGTAGACACAAACACAAGCCGGCTAAGGCCGCTCCCCAAGTGAAGCTGAGGGCTGCTACCAGAAAAGCAAATGCTGCAACGACTAGAGCCCCTCCCATCTAAGCCACCTGCAGCTTGCTAATGTTGGTCAGCACTATGTAGCCAATGAAAGCAGAAGCTAGCATCGACAAGGGGCCAACCAGTTCATGCTCAAATACCGACAGCACCAGCATGACGACAAATAACGCCACCACTTCAAAGAGGCTTGAAGAACTGACTTGACGGGCTTGACCGGAAGAGAACAAATAAAAATATACAATCCGATTGGCAAACACAATGGCACTGACCAACAAGCCGAGAAATACATAGGCAAAACTGCTGCCGTTGCTGATTTGCGCCAGAAAGCCCAATTCCAATCCAGATAGTGCCAAGGACAGCAGTGCAACCAACAGTGAAACGCTAGCCAGCGCGAGAAAGCGATATTCAACCAAGCGTTGAGACAAGGTAGCAATCTGGCTTTTAATCACCAAGGAAACTGAAGAACCCAGATTAAAGCTAAGATTGGCCATGCTCTTAATTGGCCGGTAATAGGCAACCACAGCAGGGCTCATCAGCACGCCTAGCAGTACAATGTCCAGGTGCTTGCTACACATGAAGAAGGCGTTGGTGCGCCAAGACGCCATAAAGGCACAGAACAGGGTGCCTTTACGCTGGAAGAAGAAGTCTGCATTCAAGCTGAACATGCGCAAACTCTGCTTGGCCAACAGCGCATAGGCCAATAGCAGAGCCAAACCGTAGAGCCCTTCAATAAGCACACTGGTCACTACTAGCTGTTGATAGCTAAGTACTTCCTCGACACAGAGCCACACCACCAGCAAACGCAGCAGAGCCGCCGCACTCAATATCAGCGAAACAATTTGGTTATGATGCTGCACTCGAAGGTAGCCTAGAGCGATGTATCCCAAGCAATAACCGACTGCACCGAATAGGGCCAAGGCCAGACTCACCTCATAGTCCAGAACTGCACTAAAGTTGAGTAGCAGACACAATAGATAGAACTGCACACCGGTACAGAGGCCGCTCAGCAAATCCAACCATATACGCCCCCCCTTGGGATCAAGAAAGCCATCGAGGGCGACTAGCCGAGTTGTGCCAAAGTTGAAGATATCAATGCACACAAAGAACAGTGATATCACCATGAACACCTGCCCTAATCGATCGGCGTCAAGCAGCACCACGGCATAGGTTACCGAGACAATATTGATAATGGCTGGGAAAAACGAACCCAGCACGGTAAAAAATACCTGCTTAAACGCTTTGCTGGACAAGAAACTCACAGTAATCCCTATATTTTTCCACTAGAAGCTGGGCTTCGAACTTACGTTGTTGCCCTGCACCCACCAACTCATTGGCTTGCATACGCAACACCGTTGCCTTGAGCTTTTGATAGATGTCCTGCTGATCACTTGGGTCAACCAAACACTGTTCGGCCACCACTTCCGGAATGCCGCCTACGCTACTGGCGATGCAAGGTAGGCCAATGGCTGAAGCCTCCAGCAAGGCTCGCGGCATCCCCTCTTGGAATGAGGTCATCACGAACAAATCGGCCTGACTAAGTACGTCCCATACCTTCTCGGAGGGGTGGACTAAGCCATGAAAATGTACTCGCTCGCTTAAGCCCAAGTCCTCTGCTGTTTGCTTAAATTCAGGCAGTAAGGCTCCATCCCCCACCAGCTCACAGCTAAATTCCAGTCCGTCCTCCTGCATTTTGGCTAAGGCAGCAAACAGGTTGAGATGTCCTTTGCTGTGGTTATGCATCATCGCCACATTGATTAAGCGGATACTCTGCTGTGCGGGACGATTTTCGTGGGCAACTTGATAACTGCGTGGCGGTAACGCCACGTCAGTAAATCCAAACGAGGGCTGGCCGTCTTTGGCAGGATAAGCCTGCTGCAGGTACTCTTCGGTGACGTAGCGAACCGAGTCAGCCATCTTGACCGCCAGCTTAGTCATGCTCACATGAACCAAACGAGCGAGCAGCCGCAAGGGATGCTTGGACGCTCCCACTCCGAAGTAGTCTCTGGGTTCGGCGACTATCTCAATATTAAAACGCTTACCGCGCACTAGGCAGCAGAGCATGGCGATCATCGCCAGATTGCCGGGAAAGCGCAGTAGCACCACGTCATACTGCCCAACCAAAGAAAAAATACGGGCCAACAGTTTTGGTATAGAAGTCAGCAGGCTCAGCGCACCTCGGTTACTGCTAGTTTGGTAAAAGCTCACCTTGTTGCCACAAACTTGCTTGCCTACTGGCGCATTCTTTTCAAAAGCTCGTCCGGCTATAACCACTTGGCTAAAGAAGGGTGCAAAGCGCTTACCAAAGCTGTCATAGCTCATATGAGGGGAATAAATTTCGCCATCGTACTTGGCGAAATTGCCGTCCATCAGCATCAGTAAACTCTTAGTCATTGAGTTCAACCTCCAGCTCCGAGAGAAATTGCTGGCGAACCGGCGAGCGCTCGAAATGGTCCCAGAACACGCTGGGGTCGTTGAGGATTTGCTCTACTTGCGCCACCACCTTATCTACCGGGATGTCGTTGACATGATAAACATAGTTATTGAGCCCTAAATCACCATAAGCGGCGATGCCCTTGCGCTCATAGGCTAAGTGAATACTGGGCACACCCTGAGCCAAGGTTTCCAAACTGCCATGCAAGCGCACCGAAACCACCAGCGGCGAACGTTTCTCGAGCACTTCCTTGAGGCTGGGTACATTGTCTTGCCCCCACTGTTCGCGATAGAAGCTTGCATCATCATTACCTCGGCCGGATGACTGAACCGCCAAGTAAGCCCCTTCAATTTGCTCCAGCAGCGCATCGATTCGACTTAGATAAGCATCTCGGTTCTTATTTGCTGGAAGGTCGCGAATGACCAGGCAGACTCCATCGAGCTCAGGTCTGATGGTTTCGGGCTTCACTCGCTCGAGAATCGACATGGCCACCAAGTCTGGATAACGCTTCTTGTTGGCTCGTGAACCTTGCAACTCCTTCACCGATTTATCATCGCGCAAGTAAAGTGAATCGACACCATTGAGCAGTTTTTTGAACACCGCACCGCCGGGTCCTTTGAGTGGCCCAATGCTTTGCGGCAAGTAAATTTTCTTGCTGCTTCTAAAAGCCGAGAGCAGCAATAATTGGCTGCCATGCACAATCAGCGCTTTAAGCGATTCAACCATATTACCGCTACGCAGATAACCTCCGCCTACCGCAAAAAACACTGGCTTAGTCTTGCTGAACAACAACTTAAAGAAACGAGCGGAAAATTCAGGCACGCCAATTACCTCAACATTGTCGTTGGCGAGATAAGGAATGAAACTCTTCTTATCCAAGGCGACCACGGTGACTTGCTCATCAATCCCTAAATCACGAATCACTTCCAAGCTCATATTAACTAGCAAGCCATCGCCTGAGTTATTAGGGCTGTATGCGTGCATTAAATAAACATTACTCAAGGTAAATTCCTTCTAACTTTCTGTAATACATGTCGAACGAAAAACACTTCTCGTAGACCTTCCTGGCGTTCACACCCAACTGCTGGGTTTCAATTAAAGAGAGAGAGTTAATCGCCTCTGCCAACACTTGAGACTCGTTCGACTTCAAAACCAATCCGTTGTAACCATCAATAACCACTTCAGGAAGCGAGCTTTGGTTGGATACGATCAAGCCCTTGCCGGCTCGCATCGACTCCAAGGGAACAATCGCAAAGCCTTCCCAGCGAGACGGCATTACAATGAGATCGAGACCGGCCATCTCTTCACTAACTCGTTCGCTGTCTACCCAACCATGAAATATGAAGCGACCTTGGTAGTCTTCTAGCACCTCGCTACGCACCGAATCGCCATAGACGTGGATCTCCACATTGCGCTTGATGGTAGACTCTGCCCCCAACAAAATGTCGAAGCCTTTCTGATGGTCCAGCCGGCCGAAAAAGCCAACTTTCAAGCTGCTATCGGCTTGCCCTGCAGGTACACTGATTTGCTTATCCTTGATACCGGTATAGACCAGCTCCAGCTTGCGCCCTTTAATACCAATGCGTTTCGCCGAGTTAAGCTCGTCACGAGAGATGCAGATAATCTTGGTGCAATTACCACTGAGAATGCGCTCAGCAATTGAGAAGAAAGCCAACTTTAGCTTGGATACATTGCGTTGAGAGAAACCCCAAGAATGGGGGGAGTAAAACACCTTGCACTGATGCTTTTGAATGCGCCCATAAACTCCAGGAAAGGAACTATGAAAGTGCACAACATCGGCGCCCACCTCTTCGAGAATTCGCTTAATTTGCCGAGAGATCCCGATGAAATGAAAGGGGTTACGACTCGACTCGTAGGTAATGAGTTGGCAGCCTTCAATACTGCGCTGGTCTTGGTGCAGGACCTTCTCATCACAGACCAAATAAACTTGGTAGCCACAAGCAAGCTGCTGATGAATCAGCGCTTCCAAATACGTCGCTACGCCGCCTTTCCACGCTTCAACCACATGAACAAATTTCAAAGTGCCTCCTAGGGCTTAACCGCCAATCCATGGCTTGCAAATTTCGTAGTTAGGATGAATAACCGTAATAACCGTAGTCGTTGCTTTTACTGCTCGCCTTGTGGCTCACCTTGTTCACGACCACGCCTTCAACCGGAACCTGATGGTTGAACAAGCTAGCGATAGCATCTTTCAACTGTTTGATCCGGGTTTGACCAGCCCCCACAACCAATAAGGCCGAGTCAGCATACTTGGCTAGGATCAGCGCATCACTCACCGCCAATAACGGTGGAGAGTCGATCACGATGCGGTCATAGGACTGGCTCAGCTGAGCAAACATTGCAGCGAACTTCTCTGAAGCGAGTAGCTCTTGCGGACTCTTAATCAGGGCCCCGGCCGACAACACGTGTAAACCTGACTTTTGATGGATGTAGATACAATCGTCTAGATCAGCATTCATCACTAAGTGGTTGGAAATGCCAGGGTGGGCAGCGGCGAGCGAGAAGCGGCCACCAAGACTGGGGCGGCGCAAATCACCTTCAATTAACAGTACTTTCTCCATACTGGCCATGGCAATCGCCAAGTTCATGGAAACCGTACTCTTGCCTTCGCCTGGCGCTGAAGAGGTGATGCAAATGGTCTGGCCCTCTTGGTTCATCATATTGAGCAAGATTGAAGTGCGCAGGGTACGAATCGACTCACTGAAGCGGTTGAAATTGTCGTCAAAGAACACATCAGAACTGATTGGCCGCTTCTTGCTTTTCTTCAACTTCAGCAGTGGGATTGCCCCTAGCGGAGTTAGGCCCAGCTTTTCAGTAACGTCTTGCGCCTTCTCGATGGAGTTATTAAATACCGCCAAAAAGTAGGACAGGAAACTGGCCACTATTAGGCTCATCACTAGCACCAAGAACACCAACAGCCCCTTACGTGGTTTAGCGGCATTCAAGGGCACAATGGCACGGTCGCTAAAACGGGCCACCGCAGTTTGAAAATCGGTGGTTGCTGCGGTTTGCTTTTGGCGATTTAGGAACAAATCATACAGTTTACGATTACTTTCAACTTCTCGCTTAAGCGCATCGAAAGTAGCACGTTTTACTGCAATTCCTTGGAACTGGCCTTTTTTACTATCTAAATCTGCTTGCAAGGCGCTCTCTTGCCTACGCGCACTGCGTAACTCTTTCTCAATACCGCTGGCTAAACCAGAGAGCAGCATATTGGCCCGCTCTTTTACCGAGGCGAGCTGGGCTTGAGCCTGAACCATCTTATCGTGCTTAGGGCCATAGCGCTTACTTAATTCAGAAACCAGACGCTCCGCCTCGATTTCAGCCATCCGCACATCGCGCAGTTGTGGGTGGTTAGAGATGGCGGAGATGGAAGATAGGTTGGCCAAGCCTGCGCTGCGGTTGTCTTGCAGTACGAAATACAGGGATTCGGCAGCAACGCGGCGGTCTCGAGCATCACTGAGGCGGCGGCTCAAATCAGCTAATTCAGTAGACGCTAGGCTGTCGATGCCACTCACATCCAACAGCCCTTCTTGCTCGAGAAAAGCGGTTAAGCGTTGTTCAGATTTGGTCACTGCTGACTTCAGCTTAGTCAGGCGATCCTCTAGCCAAGTGGTTGCTTCTCGGCTGGCTTGCAAACGCGCATCACGATTACCTTCGATGTAAGCCTCGCCAACCGCGTTAGCAATGTCGGCGGCCAGTCTCTTATCTTCTGAATCAAAACTGATTTTAACTAATTGTGTTTTTCTAACAGGGCTTATGCTTAAGCGCTCCCGGAAAGATTCCATAACAGTGTGCTTTCTAACTAATTTTAAATCTATTTCCGATGGTCCTTGCCCCATGTCAAACATACTTTGTAGTAACACTGAGTTTTGAACTAGTCCTCGAAGGCTGCTTACAGGATTTTTAAACTTATCTAACGTGGTCTTCGGTTTATCTCCGTTAAACTCAGGGAGTTTTTCCAGCCCATATTTGTCTATCACTTTCTGAGCAATTGTTCGTGATTTGAGTAATTCAAACTGGGTGAGATAGTATTCCTGTTTAGAAGTATCCACCCCAACAACATCCTCAATAGATACAGCTTTACGCTGATCAGCCTCTATAAGTAATGTAGCTGTAGCACGATATACCGGAGTTATTGAATAAGCCACTAAAGTTGCCAATAAAGCAGACAATAAGGTAAAGCCTAATATCATTGGCCAGCGCTTCCACACCGCTTTAAAGTATTGCCCTAAGTCGACCAACTCTTCTTTTTGTTCAAACTGCCGAGCAGCATTCTGTTGAAATGAATCATCACTGGCAATAGGGTGAATATTAATATTGGCGGTTCTATTCACGTTTATACATCCTTGTTAGTTCAATAGCCTAAAGACTTAAAAAAAGCTCGCCTTCACAACAATAATGTCGCCAGCTTGAATTTTAGAATTGAGCGTCGCCTTAGATACAAGGCTATTATTAGCGCCAGAACTCACGTTGATATTGGTTTTGGATGCGCGTTCGGTGAAACCGCCTGCAAGTGCAATAGCTTTTTCTATAGTTAAACCCGGTTGGTAGGCATACCCTCCTGGATTTTCTACCTCACCATTGATAAATATCTGCCTATATTGAACAATATTTACAGCTACCTTCGGCTGAATTAAATAATCGCCCTTTAAGCCGGTTTGAATAGTTTGTTTTAGCTCTTGGCTAGTTGCGCCACTCACGCTTAAACGGCCAAGGTAGGGATAATCAATTTTTCCGCTATTGTTTATTAACAGCTCCATGCTTAGGTCTTCTTCACCATACACTTTAATGTTAATTACATCGCCAGGCCCTAAGCGGTAATTGTCTTCATTGGCTGCATAGCTATTAAATAAAGGAAGTAACAAACTACAAACTAATAAAATACGCTGTAACTTTATCAACATTTAAACCACCTCTGTTATGGAGATTAATTGCACACTGGTAATAACAGTAGTGACTCGGGTAACTTTCATATACTCACTTGCATATCTAATGCCTTAATAGGCTTGGTCGCTGCGAAAACCTTTGAAAATGGTTTTATAGACAATTTTAATGTCCATCCATAAGCTCCATAACTGGATATATTCCAGGTCATAGGCAATACGGCGCTCCATTTTGTCTAGGGTGTCGGTTTCGCCTCTGCAGCCATTTATTTGCGCCCAGCCAGTAATACCGGGTTTAACTTTGTGGCGCAGCATGTAGCGGTCAACCACTTGTCGATACTCTTCGTTATGCGCTACCGCATGCGGGCGCGGTCCAACAATCGACATGCTGCCAAATAGCACATTAAAAAACTGCGGAAGTTCGTCTAGTGAGGTGCGGCGAATAAATGCGCCAAAGGGGGTAACCCGTGGGTCATTTTGGGTAGCTTGAGTCACTGTGCCGCCATTCTCCATTACCTTCATAGAGCGGAATTTCCAAACGCGAATTCTTTTACCGTCTAGGCCATAGCGGTCTTGCTTAAACAATATTGGCCCCGTAGAGCCCAGTTTTACGCCAATGGCTACCGCTAACATCAGCGGGCTGATCAAGGTGATAATAATGCTGGCTAACACCACATCTTGGATCCGCTTTACAGTTACACTAAATACACCTCGGAACGGGCTATCGAACACACTCACGGTTTGAATGTTGCCTAAGCTGCTCCAACGCGAGTGAATCAAGTTATAAGTGAAAAAATCAGGAACAATAAAGGTGGTGCAGGTGGTGTCTGACAACTGCTTGAGGTAACCGGTGATTCTATCTTTGGCATGCATTGGTAGTGCCACATACACATGGTCTACCTCGCCATTTTTAGCTAACTCTAAGGCTTTAGCTACCGAGCCTACCGGGCCGAAATAATGAGAGTCGTCGCCTAGGCGAGCACTGTCGCGATCATCAAAGAAACCAATAAAGTGTAAACCTAAGTCGGGGTTAGATATCAGCTCTTGGTGTAGCCTTAAGCCTGTTTCAGATACACCAATAATGAGGGTTTTACGAGTGTTGTAGCCAGTTTTTCTTAATAAGGCGAGTATTTCACGAAATACCATCCGCCATACAATCAATGCGATAGGCGTGGCTAACAGCCAACCGCCAAATACTAGCCGTGAGTAGATATCGGAAACTTTTAAGAAATAGTTAATCGCGAGTATTATTGCCACTGTTATAAGCCAAACACTTAATGTTGTTTGCGCTTGCTCTTTCACTGAGGCTATCCGCCATGAGCGGTACAAATTGAAAGACTCTGCAATAACCAGAAACACCATGCCTAAGCCAATAGCTAGCAGCCTGAAATCACCGTCTACATGGCCATTTCTCCACCACGCTAATAATGCTAGCGTAGCAAAAATGATCACTAAGTCGGTAATGCGATAAACAAGCGCTAACTCAAACTCGTGGCTGCGAACAAAACCATTTCTTTCGTTTCCCATAACACATCCTTGTGCCAAGCTTGTTGGCTAAAGCGTGCCTATGTTGGTGATTTATTGCACAACATAGGTGAGCAGCGGGAATCCGTTTTCCTACTGCTTAACTTATATCAATTAGTTTTTTGTTAGCAATAAACGACGGCCAAAGACACCGGCAACAGACAACACAAACAACAAAATAGATGCAGGCTCTGGTACTGGAGCCGTTTCTGTAACGTTAAATAATGACCCACCCAGGTATTGTTGTTCGGCATAGGCGTAAAGTGACCACTCGCCTACTTGTAATAAGTTATTGACAAAAAGGTAATCATCAGACACAAAGGTCAACAAGCTTAAACCTAATAACTGCTTTTCAAGGATCTCGTCCCATGAGATATAGCTATAATTAAACCCTTGCTCAACACCGCCGAAATACCAAAGGAAGGTAAGGTCTAAAAAACCGTTATCGTATGGAAATGCGCCTTCATCAGTAAGAAAATCTAGGGCTTGCAGGTCTAAACTGACGGTACCTCTTACGTCATCGTTAATATCTACGGTGCTAACAGAAGCGGCACCGGGGTAAAGTATAGGGTTTTGATGCGGTGGCACATCACCCGCCAAAAATACTAGCGGTATCGCTGGTTCAGCGGGGTTTTCAGAAGCTGGAATAATGGCGGCTGAAGCATTAAATGCCATTAATGCTGTAATTAACATAAAGATGGAAGCTTTCATTAGGGTTTTCCTTACCAAAAAAGTGAAAAGCAACAACTACGTTATGTTGGTAGCAATCACCAAGCCAGAAATGATAAGTTGGTCACAAAATTTTAAGCTTTTGTTTTTTATATACTTTTTGAGCAATTACCCATTTGTAACAAAATTGTTATTTTTTCAGAAAGTAAATTAAATGGACACACTAGTCACGAAATACCAATTATGTAGTTTTTATTATCTACTACCGTTTTAAAATTTCACCCGACTTTTATTCATAACAAATTAATCACTAATTAGTATGCCTGCAGTTTCCTCTAGTCATATTCTAATATCCAGAACATAAATAAGGTTGGAGTTGGTGTAAAATTAGCCGACAAAACGCCAGCTTAAGATGGCGTTTTTGGATAAGGAGTAAATCGCAGGTTTAACGACCCGATTTAAATTTGGTCCACAACCGGGTACGAGTACGCTCAACTTTTGGTGGAATACTGACAAAGCCAAATAACTTCTCTGAAGCTTCTTCTGTAGGGTAAATACCTTCATGTGCAGCAATCTCAGGGTCGATCAGCGCAGTGGCTTTAGTGTTTGGGTTGGCATACCAAACATAATCGGTCACTTTAGCAATCACTTCTGGGCGCATTACAAAGTTAATAAAGGCATGCGCATTTTCTGGGTGTTTGGCATCTTTAGGAATGGCAAACATATCAAACCAAACGCCAGCGCCTTCTTTAGGAATAATGTATTCAAGCTCTACACCATTATTAGCTTCTGCCGCGCGGTCTCCTGCCATTAGTACATCGCCAGACCAACCTATAGCAACACAAATGTCACCGCTGGCTAAATCGTTAATGTATTGCGAGCTATGAAAGTAACGAATGCTTGGGCGAAGCTGATTCATCAGGCTTTCAATTTCACCCTTATAGTCTGCAGATTTGGCGCTGTTGGGCTCTTTGCCCATATAGTTAAGCATTGACGCTACCACTTCACTGGGCGCGTCTAAGTAGGCAATTCCACACTGGCTTAATTTTGCAGCTATTTCTGGATCAAACACCAACGACCATGAGTCTAACTCGGCATCTTCACCTAAGATTTCTTTTACTTTATTTACGTTATAACCAATACCGGTGGTTCCCCACATATAAGGAATGCCGTAAAGGTTCCCTGGGTCATAGGCTTCTAAGGTAGCTAGCAATTTAGGATCTAAGTTGTCCCAATTACTTAATTGGCTGCGGTCTAGTTGTTGATAAACCCCAGCGGTGATTTGACGAGCATAAAAGTCGTGCGACGGTGAAACAATATCAAAACCGGTGCTACCCGACAGTAACTTGGCTTCTAATACTTCATTGGAATCAAATACGTCGTAAACCACTTTAATGCCGGTTTCTTTTTCAAACTCAGCGATAGTGTCTTCGGCAATATAATCAGTCCAATTATAAACATTTAGTACTTTCTCTTCTTGAGCAATTACTCCGCCAGCATTAATGGCCAATAGGCTTACCAGCAACATGTTTAGTTTATTCACTCATGCAATCCTCGTAATGGTGTGATGGCTAATCACACAATGGTTATTGATAGTTAGTTTAGTGTAGTTAGTGCGTCTGCACAGGCAAAAACCACAAGATTTAGGCCCTAAGCTCACGCCGCGAGATAGTAACGGTTAATTTATCTAAACCCAAGTGCTGGCTGGCTAACAAATATCCAAAAAAGCGCTTTGAAAAGGCTTTACTCCTCGCTAAAATCTACGATTAACTAAATTTTTGGGTTAACTGCGTGCATACAGGACTAAGTCACGCTTAACACATATAGGAAGGAATACTTTCAAAACAATGATTAGCGACCAACAAATAGAGACCATTCGTCTGCAACTCGTCGAGCAACTGACCGAAACTCAACAACGCCTCGAGCAAGACGCTCAACTCTTTAAAGACAAAGAAGATTCTGGTGATGACGTAGATCGCGCCAACCAGGAAGAGTCTCAACAGCTGCAGCTGAACCGTCGCCAGCACGACATCGCGCACGTTAAAAGCATTAAAGACGCGCTACGCCGTATCGAAGAACAAGATTATGGCTTTTGCGAAGGTTGTGGCGAAGACATTAGTGTTGCCCGTTTAAATGCTCGCCCAGAATCTCGCTACTGTATTGATTGCCAAGATTATCGCGAGCGAAAAAACAGCCAATACGCCTAATTCGACCTGTTTGGCTAAATAATCTTAGTATTCCTTATTAAGATCATATTCACTGAGCCTGCTCGCTGTTATAATTCTGTTCCGATTTCACATCGGATTAGGATCTGCGAGCATGAACAACCCGCTTTATCAGAAGCACATTATCTCCATCCCTGATTTATCTCGTCAGGAACTTGAATTAATCGTCGACACAGCCCAAAGCATCAAGCAACAACCCCGTCCAGAATTATTAAAAAACAAAGTTGTCGCCAGCTGTTTTTTTGAAGCCTCAACCCGTACGCGTTTGTCTTTTGAAACCGCCGTACAACGTTTAGGCGGTAGCGTGATAGGTTTTGCCGACGGAGGAAATACCTCACTGGGTAAAAAAGGCGAAACCCTAGTTGATTCAGTTAAAGTGATTTCATCATACAGTGACGCCTTTTTCATGCGCCACCCACAAGAAGGTGCGGCTCGCCTAGCCAGTGAATTCTCTAGCGTGCCAGTGGTGAATGGCGGAGATGGCTCAAACCAGCATCCTACCCAAACCTTGCTCGACTTATTCACCATCTACGAAACCCAAGGCTCACTTGAGGGCTTAAAAGTGGCCTTTGTTGGCGACTTAAAATATGGCCGCACCGTGCACTCTCTCACTCAAGCCTTGTCACTATTTGGTTGCGAGTTCTACTTTATTGCACCGAAAGCTCTGGCCATGCCCGACTACATTATCGAAGAGTTGAATGAACGTGAAATCACATACAGCCTGCACGACAGCATAGAAGAAGTGGTTGATGAACTCGATATTCTTTACATGACTCGAGTACAAAAAGAGCGCTTCGACGAAACCGAATATCAACACATCAAATCTAGCTTCATTTTACGCGCTAACATGCTTGAGCAAGTAAAAGACAATCTGAAAATTTTGCACCCATTGCCACGGGTAGACGAAATTACTACCGATGTAGATATCACACCGTATGCCTATTATTTCGAACAAGCAGAAAACGGGGTCTACGCTCGCCAAGCCCTACTCGCATTAATCATGACCAATGAATTTGGAGCGCAATAATGAAGAAGAAGCTGCAAGTAGAAGCCATTGCGCATGGCACCGTAATTGACCACGTTCCTGCTGGCCAAGGCATTAAAATTCTTAAGTTCTTTCAACTCTCGGCTGCGCAAGAGCGAATCACAGTAGGCCTTAACTTACCTAGTGGCGATCAGCAGCAAAAAGACTTAATTAAAGTTGAGAACACCGCTTTTGATGAAAACCAAGCTAATCAGCTAGCCTTGTTTGCGCCAAATGCCACTATCAACGTGATTGAAGATTTTGAAGTAGTGCGTAAGTTTCATGTGTCTACGCCTGAGCAAATTAAAGCGGTATTTGCTTGCCCCAATAGCAACTGCATTAGCCACAATGAGCCCATCGACAGTAACTTTTATGTGCGCCACCAGCAGCAAGAGATCAAGCTAAAGTGCCACTACTGCGAGAAGACCTTTGATCGCGGTCTATTCTCAGAGCTTGATTAAACCCTGCTATTCAACAAAACAGAGCGCTAGCCGCTCTGTTTTTTTTGCCTTTAAATCGACTATAAAAACTTCCAGCCAAGCAGGTTTATTCTATAGTTAAAGCAGCTAAGCTTTTTAATAACAATCCAGTCATTTACAGCTAATAAAACCAAGCTATTACTCCCTAGTGATACCGTTCCTGATTATTAGCTAAGCACCCAAACTTGCTGAGTAGAGAGTATTAGACGAAGCAATAGATTCAACAAAATTGTGCTTACAAAATGGCTAGCTTAAGTTAAGGTAAAGCTATAAATGTATTGATCTATTTAAGTTTTCTTAACGTAAACAGTGTAATCCAAGCTAATGATTTAACTCAGATTACCTGATACAAGGATGTGACTAATGTTTAAACGAGTAAGTTCGCTACTCTGTTGCAGTATGCTATTTAGTTTCACTGCCGACGCCCGCCCTTTAGCAGAAGCGCCGGGCTGGTCTGCCACTATTAACTTGAACGTAGGTTATGTAAGCGGCCAGAATCAGTTTTCTACTGATGACGATAACCAAATTACCGACGATCTAAATAACAATGGCAAAAGCTCTAGCTCTGCAATTGTTTACCCCTTATTGCGGGTAGACTACACAACTCAAGACTTAAAGAATCAGTTCTTCTTGGGTAACAGCCGCGAAAACTTAGGTCGAGCACAGTTTCAATACGAACTGGGTTACACCCGCGCAATTAGTGACCGCAGCAAAATAACCGCGGCATACTTTCCTGAGCTCCCTTTACTTAACGACACTTGGGCAGATCCATACTTAGTTGGCAGTGCTCGGCAAAAGACCGATGAGAATTATCAAGGTGGCCGCTTACGGTTTGAATCCATTGCCGACAGCCCGTTAACTCTGGAATATGTTTACGCCAATCGCACTGTAGACAACGAACAGAGCGGTGTAGCTTTGTTTGGTGCAAATTCTGCTCAAGCGAAAGCCTTGGATAGAAATGCCAACCTGCATCGATTAATTGCCGAAACCTTTGTGCCTTTATCCCGTAAATGGTTCTTAGCGCCAGCAGTGGCTTACACCACCGCCAAAGCCGACGGTAGCGCCAACGACTTCGACCAATATACTTTACGTTTAACCAGCATTTACCGCTCGGGTCCGCACGTGTTCACACTGAATACGGAATATGGTCAAACCAAATACTCCGGTAGCAATCCCGTGTTTGATATGCAAACTCAAAAAGACGACAAGATATCGCTATTTGGCATTTATGTATTTAACGAACCCTTTGGTTGGAAGAACACCATGTTTAACCTGCTGGGTGGTTACAACAATACCGATTCCAACATTACCTTTTACGATAGCAAAGGTGGCATTGCAGCCCTTGGCTTTGGTTACAGATTTAAATAACCTGAGCTCGGGATATGTAATGCACAAAAAAGGCAGCCTTGGCTGCCTTTATCTTTTCAAGCAATTTACAGCTAAGCACTCACTCTTGGCTCAAATCTAACTCGGCAAAGTAAATGGCTGTTTTCTCTTCATGGCTAGAGTAATAGCTGCAAAACACCTTATTGCCCTGCTGTACCAATCCCGGATAACTGGTATCACCATCGGAAGGCAATACTTGAAACTCTTTTAGCTGAGCCTTATCAGCATCTAACCAACACAAGCTAGTGCGCACCGGTTGATATAAACGCACAGCACAGAGCAAACGGCCATCATCAAGTTTGATCATTGCTGGGCCGCCAATTTGCTGTTGTAAATCTTGCCATTGCCAATCTAGATAAGGTGGCTTGGCATAACCCAGCTGCCCGGTACCGGTATCTTTATCACGACGTAATAAACACAATGCAGAGCCATCATCCATTAAACACAAATCATGCTCATTGGGGTAAGCCAAACCATTTTGTTGCAAGCTAAATAAAGGATCCAAGTGCAGCTGATAGTTACCCTGCGGGTCCATTCGATAAAGATTTACTTTATCTAAGCTGTAGTTGTAAGCCACAGCGTAAGCGCTATCGGCTAAATAGCGGCTGCGCCATAACCACATGCCTGCATCGCCTTGGGCACTTAAATCGCTCCAGTTTTCACCATCGTCCGACCATGCTATATAGCTTTGTAAATCAAACTTCTCGCTGCTGCGATTTACCCCTGCGCAGGTTAGTAGCAGCCGCCCGTCTGGGCTTTCAACTAACTTGGGGTCACGTAAATCAATACCTGGTAGGTGCATTAACGCTGCCGACTCAAAGCGAGAGTCATCTGCAGCGCGACGTAAAATGCGAATATCTCCTTCATCACTCACATGTGCTTCAGCTTCACGAAAGCACAACCATAGAGCTTGCTTAAACTCGCACAGATCAGTAAAAGCGTTATGCTCTCCTTCATCCCATACCCGCTCTACTGAGCATAACTTCATAAACTGTTTTCCCCTCAACAACATTCGACGCCAGCATAAACGAATGATTTAACTAGCAAACTAAGCTGCTCAACTCCTTGAGTAAAAGCTTAGCAACTTAGTACCCTTATCGACTATTATCAATTAAGCTGAATAAGAGATTCTCTTAATCGCAAAAATATCCCAAGGAGGGACCATGTTTTTGGATTTTTTCGCTTTAGGACTACTTTTCTTTGTAGGCTTAACCTTGTTCTACGGCATCATTGCCATTCACGATATTCCTTACGAAATATCAAAACATCGTAATCACCCTCACCAAGATGCCATCCATGTAGCGGGCTGGATAAGTTTATTCACCCTCCATGCTATTTGGCCCTTTTTATGGATATGGGCCACTTTATACCGGGAAGACCGAGGTTGGGGTTTTAAGCAGTTGCAACAGCAAGAACAAGAGCTCGAACAAAAAGAGCAACAACTGGAAGATCAGAACGAAGAGTTAATTGAAGAAATTACTAAGCTAAAACGCCAAGTAGCGATTATTAGCAAACATGTTCAGCAGCTAGAGCAACAACAGGGGAATCAATAATGGATTTATTGCTTATTCTCACCTACGCAGGGATCTGCATCGCGATATTCAAAATCTTTAATATTCCCCTGACTAAATGGACGGTTCCTACCGCCGTGCTCGGTGGCATTGTAATCATTGGGGTATTAATGATCCTGATGAACTACAACCATCCCTTTACCGCTAATGCTCGGCAGGTGTATACCTCAGTCCCCATTATGCCGCTAGTGCGTGGCAAGGTAATCGAAGTACCCGTAAAACCCAATCAGCTAATTAAGGCTGGCGATGTATTATTCAAACTCGACCCCGAGCCGTTTGAAGCAGTGGTAGAGCAGCGCGAAGCCGAAGTAGCAGCCGCTCAACAACAAGTGCCGCAATTACTGGCGCAACTCGCCAGCGCACAAGCCACCACCAACGCAGCGAAAGCCGAGCGAGATCGCACCCAAAAAGCTTATCAACGCTATGCCGAAGGGCGTAAAAAGGGTGGCAAAAACAGCCCCTTTACTGAGCTAGAAGTAGAAAATCGCCAACAAGCGTATTTAGCAGCAGAAGCCCAACTGCAAGTTGCTCAAGCCAATCAAACCAATGCTCAGCTAGCCTACGACTCGCAAATTAATGGGGTGAATACCAATGTTGCACGATTACAAAGCCAGTTAGATAAAGCCCTGTTTGACCTTGAGCAAACCGTGGTGCATGCGCCTACCGATGGTTACGTTACGCAATTAGGTTTACGTAAAGGCATGGTGGCCGTTCCTATGCCATTGCGTCCAGTGATGACCTTTATTCCTAAGGAAGAAAGCATTTTTGTTGGTGCCTTTTGGGAAAACTCCATCAAACGTTTGAAAGAGGGAGACGAAGCCGAGTTTATTGTTACCGCCCAGCCAGGCATTGTATTTAAAGGTACCGTCGTTCAGGTAATGCCTACCATTGCCGAAGGTGAGTTCCAAGCCAATGGCAGTTTGCGCGGCGCCGAAGCCTTTTTTGTTCATAGCCGCAGCTTAGTGATTATTGATCCTGAGCCGCGCTTTGATGAGTTTGACTTCCCCATGGGCATTAGTGGTCAAGTCGCCATTTATACCGAGCACTTCCATCATGTATCTATGATTAGAAAGGTATTGCTGCGAATGCAAGGTTGGGTGAACTACATCTTCCCCTTCCACTAGAGCCTAACGATAGTTATTAGGTAAAGGCCAGCAATTTGCTGGCCTTATAATTATTGCTCTAAGTCACTCACTCGTTGTTTTAAGGCCATGAGCTCTTGTTTTAACTCATCAATTTGCTGCTGCAACTCTGCATTTTGGTTTGAAACAACAGGTGCGCTGGTCGCCACATGACTTGCTGCAGGCAATGCTGGCTCACCCGAAAATAAATGAGCATAACGAGACTCTCGCTTTCCCGGCTCTCGCTCAAGTTTAAGCACCAGTTTTCCGGCTTCATGCTCGGCCAGTTCACTCAAGCTTTGCTCTACCTCTTGCACGCTGGCAAAATTAGCTAGACGCTGGCTACGGGTACGCAGCTCACCGGGAGTTTGCGGCCCACGCAAAAACAGCAAACAGATAATGGCTCGTTGTCCCTCTGTTAGCTGCAAACCACCAAATTGGCTATTACAGAAACGGTGTTGATAACGTACCACTCGGCCTGCCATTGGTGCTTCGGTCACAATGCGTAAATCTTGCAGCTGCACCAGCACATCTTGTACTTCGGCCTCGGTCATTGCCATAACCGGCTCACGGTTACTTTTTTGATTACAGGCTAGGGTTAATGCGTTAAGTGATAGCGGGTATTGATCGGGTGTTGTGGTTTCTTTTTCTAACAAGGCACCAATAACACGGGTTTGCTCTAGGCTTAAATTCTGTTCCACTCTTCACCTCTTTAAAACCAAAACGAAACATAAGTTTTCTCATTTGTCGTTTAAGAATACGTTAATCTGCTGGCAGAAACAGCCGCTTGTGGCAGGTTTCTCTACACCTATCAATGCAATATTCTAAGCCCCCTCGCTTGCGGCTAAATTTTATGCAATAAACACTCTTATTTGACCTTTTTTTGATGTAGATTAGTTCTACTGGTCTGATAACTCGTTAAGGTGGGCGTCCACTCAAACGGGACAGTAACGGCGCAATACCCACGAGTAGTAATTAACTAGGTAAAGCTGGACGCGACATAGTATGGAATCATTTCGTTGGACATCAGATTTTGAAACAGGGATTTCTGTTGTTGACGATCAGCATCGCCACTTAATTGATTTAATTAATCAAATTGGTGAGCTGCTCACCGACAGCCATAGTCCGCAACAAGCTGCTATCGAATCGCTAAGCCAAGAGCTAAACAACTACGTTAAAGAGCACTTTCGTGAAGAAGAGTTGCTTATGGCAAAACACAAAGTCGACCCTCGCCATTGCCAAGCTCATGTTAAAGCGCATCGAGAGTTTTTAGGCGAAGTGGCCAAGCTCAGTCAATTTAACAACGACAATAAACAAAGCAAAATTAAGCACTTATTGGATTATCTGATTCAGTGGTTGGCCTATCATATTCTAGGCATCGATCAGGTGCTGACTAAACAGCTGCATTACATAGAAGGCGGCGACAGCCCAGCCTCTGCTTATAGCAAAATTGAGCAACCTAATGACTTAGCCACCGAGCCATTAATTACTGCTTTGCGCGGTTTGTTTCATCAGGTAAGCGTGCGTAACAACGAATTACTCGAGCTTAATCAAAACCTTGAACAAAAAGTGCAAGAGCGCACCCTAGCGCTACAAAAAACCAATCAGCACTTGCAGTCTTTGGCACATACCGACGTACTCACCGGCCTGCCTAACCGCCGGCATGCGATGATTCAATTGATGGAGCTTTGGAAGCAATCACTTGAAAACGACAGCCCATTAGCCTGCATGATGATTGATGCCGACCACTTTAAACAAATTAACGACCGCAATGGTCATGACGCGGGAGACGCGGTATTAATGCTACTCGCACGGGCCTTGCGAGAATCGGTGCGCAACGACGATGTAATAGCTCGCTTGGGCGGCGATGAGTTTTTGCTTATTTGCCCCAATACCAATGCTGAAGGGGCATTAAATCTTGGCCGCAGTATTCGTGAACGCATAGCCAATATGCAGCTCAATAATCAGCGCTATAGCGTTACGGTAAGTGTAGGCATTGCTAGTCGCAGCCAAGAGATGCAGCACCACGAAGCGATTATGAAAGCCGCCGACAAGGCAGTCTACCAAGCCAAAGCAGAAGGCAAAAACTGCGTTCGCACCTTTGCCGACTTAGCTAACCAACAAGCCAGCTAAACAGCACTTCTCTAGCAAGACAGCAATAGCCACTCAGGTTACACTGATCATTCTTGCCTAAATTCGCCAAGCAAATGACTTGTTACAGGAACCTTGCTCATGACCATAGATATTAGCTGGCTGGCACTTGCTGCTTTTTCACTAATACTGCTGATTCCTATCGGGCTTAACTGCCACTTCAAACTGAGCTTAGGCAAAGACATAGGCAGCAGCTTACTAAGAATGCTTGTGCAATTAGTGTTGCTAGGTCTGTACTTACAGTTCTTGTTTGATTTAAACAGCTTGTGGGTCAACCTACTTTGGTTAATCGTTATGCTTGTGGTGGGCGCTAGTGCCATTCTTGGCAAAGCCAAATTACCTAAAAGAAACTTGTTTATACCAGTCTTATTGGGGCTGGTGCTGGGCTTAAGTCCTTTACTGATACTACTGCTATTCGCCTTACTAAAGCCGAGCCCTAGCTATAGCGCTCAGTACCTCATCCCCCTAGCAGGTATGCTTTTAGGCAACAGCCTTAGTGGAAACATTGTGGCTTTACAGCGCCTATTTAGCGCACTGGATGAAAAAACCGCCGAATACCACGCTTATTTAGCGCTTGGCGCTAACCGACTACAAGCAACTCAAGGCTTTGTGCAAAATGCTATGCAGCAAGCTTTTGCCCCGGTACTCGCCTCTATGAGTACCGTAGGTTTGGTCACCCTTCCAGGTATGATGACCGGCCAAATACTCGCAGGCAGTGACCCAATGGTAGCGGTGAAGTATCAACTGGCTATTCTGATTGCTATTTTTGTCATGTTAAGTGTCTCAATTTCGACCACGCTTAGTATTAGCATTCGAGTCGCCATTAGCCCAACCGGGCTAGTTAAAATCACTAAAAATTAGTTTTTAAAACTGCTTATCACGGTCTACTCAAACGGACTAAAAAAACAAAAATACTTGTTCAGTTTTCGGTTGTTGAGTATTTCTACTCAATGTACCTTTTAGCTTTAGATTCTGAGACAACAGCAATGACATTCAATAACTTACACCATCAACAGTCACCACTATTACTCTGCAATGTTTGGGATGTTGCGAGTGCGAATATAGCCAAAAAGCTTGGTTTTACCGCAATAGGAACATCAAGCGCAGCAATTGCTGCTGCTCGAGGTTTAGATGACGGCGAACAGCTTTCGTTTAACGAATTAATCCAGGTTGTTGCGCAAATAAAGCAACACTGCAGCTTGCCTTTAAGTGTCGATATAGAAGCAGGTTACAGCCAAAACCCTCAAACTATTGTCGACAACATACTGTCACTCAATGAACTCGGTGTAGTTGGAATAAACATTGAAGACAGCGTGGTAAAACAGCAGCGAGAATTGCTGCCTGCGAACGACTTTGCAGCCACGCTTTCCTTTATAAAAAATCAGCTCACGCAAAGAGAGATAGAAATCTTCATTAATGCCAGAAGTGATGTTTTCCTTGTTGGCTGCAAGGATGCCGTAAGGCTAGCCAAGCAACGGATGCAACTTTACATCGACGCCGGTGCGGATGGGATCTTTTTACCCGGTATCGAGCAGCTGGAGCATATTGAAGAACTAAGTAAACACTGCAGCGTACCGCTAAATGTAATGTGCATGCCGCATTTAGCTAACTTTGCTCAACTGCAGGCTGCAGGGGTTAAACGCATCAGTATGGGTAACTTTGTATTTAACAACATGCAGCAACATCTGGAAAGTCAGCTGGCCAGCATTAAGCAAAGCCAATCTTTTGCAACGCTGTTTTAAGGCTTGGTATTAAAAGCTCCAGCCGTTGCCGGAGCTTTTAGACCTTCTATTTAGCCAAACGTTTTGCGGTTTCGGCAACCCCAGCACCTAAGGCTTTTACGCGCTGCTCCATATCTGCATCGGTTAATTGCCCGTCACTATTAAATGCTTGATAAGAAGAACCAACAGCCACTTGGTTTGGGCTAACCATTACCCCTAAGTTGAACAAAATATCACGGGTATGTGCCAAGCCACGAATGCCACCTAAACCGCCCGGGGAAGTTGCCATTATACCGGCCACTTTACCTTGGAAGGCCGAGCCAATATCAGCATCCTTAGAAGGGCGAGATAACCAATCTAAAGCATTTTTTAGTACGCCTGAAATAGAGCCATTGTACTCAGGGCTGGCGATCAACATGCCATCGGCCTGCGCAAAAAGGTGTTTTAAATCGTTAACAGAAGCAGGTGTGCCCTCGGCCTCTAAATCTTCTGAGTAAAGTGGGATGGCAAAGTCAGCTAAGTCTACATAGCGAACTTCAGCGCCCGCTTCCTCGGCACCTTTGGCCGCAATTTTCACCAAGTTTTTATTGAACGATTGAGCGCGTAAGCTGCCTGCAATAGCAATTAATTTAGTCATGTTGTGCTCCTAGGCCTAGCCTGAAAATGGAATTTGTTTTCGATTTGAGAGCATTCTTACATAAGCAAATTTGAAGAAAAACAACACCTGTGCAACACTTCTGTGCATGAATGCACAGAAGAATGATTGGAACGACATCCATATAGCTTATAAGGTTGCAACCTTAGGCACGCTTACCGCAGCCGCAGAAGCACTGGATGTGCACCACAGCACGGTATTACGGCGAATAAATGCCTTGGAAGAACGCCTAGGCACCCGCTTGTTTCATCGCCATGCCCGCGGCTACCAAGTCACCGAAGCAGGTTTGTTACTTACCCAAACCGCCGAAAGCACCCAAAACGACTTTAACCGTTTATTGGGCAAACTGGCCGGCACCGACAATCAGCTTTCCGGGACCTTGGTATTAACCACGGTGAATAATATGGCCGAGCTGCTATTGCCAATGCTGGCCGAATTCCAAGCGCTTTATCCCAATATCAAATTGGAATATGCCGCCGATAGTAGAATTTTGAAACTAGAACACGGCGAAGCTCACGTAAGCATTCGCCCAGGTAAAAAACCTAAAGATCTAGACTACGTGGTGCAGCACTTAGCCGATAGCCCAGTAACTCTCTATGGCTCAAGTGCTTATCTTAAAAAATACGGAAAGATTAAAAGCTTAAATGAGGTGGCAGGGCACAAGTTTATTTCAACCATTGAGCCCTACTCGCAGATTAGCTTTATTAATTGGATGAATAGCGAGTTAGATCCGCAACAAATTGCTTTGCGGGTAAACGACTTTAATGCCTTTATTCCGGCCATAAAAGCTGGGTTTGGCGCAGCACCACTCAATTGTGAAACCGCCAAGGCCTACCCAGACCTGCTGCCACTTATGGCACCACCAGAACATTGGGCCATTCCACAATGGCTTACCACACATGTAGATATGCACCGCACCAGTAAAGTTCAGGCCTTCACCCAGTTTTTGAAGCAACGTTTTAAGGCGCTAGCAAATTAACTACAGTTGTTAATCACTCGCCGGTAAATAACGGTAATGGCCGGTTATTTTGTAATTAAACAGCATGTCGTTTAGTTGCGGCCCTAGGCCAATGTTATGAACAATTTTGGGAACGTCAGCTGCAGTGTATTGGTCACTCACAATACCGATATGGGGCAGATTACCGGGGAGCATCCAAGTCACAATATCACCCGGCAAATAGCTGCTAGCGCTATTACTTACAGCTAACGATTCACCGTGGCGGGTAAGAAACACCTGAAGATTAGGCACTCGACGGTGATCTATATTGCGGTCGGTACGGTTTAAGCCCCAAATACGTTTAGACGGATAAAGCGCAAAATGCTGCTGCATGTCTTCATGCACTAGAACCTGTAAATCAATGCCAAGCTTCCGGTAAGTGCGAATCAATACATCAGTGCATACGCCAAAGTGCTCGGGCACATCGCCGTTTGGGTAATCCAGAGCAAAATATGCACCATTGTAGATGACTATATGCTCAGTTCGCACCAAGGCGGCATCAACCAACTGTTGCGCCAAGGTAGTGCCCATAACAGGTAATGATAGAAGTGCTATCAGCGATATAAGCCACTTAAACATACTGGCTAATTTTCCTTTGTTAGCTGTTCACCCAAGTAAGCTAATCATACCTACTTACTCATCAATTAATAACAAAACAAACAATAATAGAAGCGACTTTTAAGTGAATTTCTCCTGCGCCCTTACAGTGCATCGTTCGATCAAGCTCACTAAACGAGCAATAATCTCTAATACTATGGAGGTAGCTGTAAACTTCAATTGATGTAGATCATATTTTATTTTTGCTGGCTAGGGTTATGTTAAAGCTGTGTTAATAAATAGACTATGGGTATTTAGATGGAATTAAAGCAAGATCCACGTTGTTATACCAACGTATGCATAGACGGCCAATGGTTTCACTATGACCACTGCAGCACTAACGCCTACATGCTAAAAGGTGGCTCGCCGGCGGGCATCGAGCTGCAAAGCATTCCTACTACCGAGAACGAATTAGTCGAGCTACTCTCTCAGTATTAACTTCACTCCACCTTGGTGTGAGCAAGGTACGGCGTGATTAATTGTTGCTTATCGCAAAACCAACAAGCAAACATCAAACGGTTATCCGCTCTACAAAGTTGAACTAAACAAGCGGCTACCCAAAGGTAGCCGTTGATTAGCGCTGCAGTATCGGCTGCAGCACATTTTAGCTTAACCTTTAACTGGCAAACCATTTCCTCGTTCAGCTTGACGAGGCTGAACGAATACCGCTGTAGTCATGGCTGGTACTTCGAATTGTCCATCTACAAACTCAGCATCTTTCACCACAAGATCATTTGAGCGTTGCTGTACAGGGTGCAACTCAAAACCCTGTGCATTGTTAATGCTAATTTGTTGGGTTTCTGCTGTTGCGTTCACCATCACCACAATCGCATCATAGTTACTGTCTAGGTCAGCACCTGAATGAATACCATTGTCGATTGATTGCACAATCACACCCGGTATTTGGTCTACCCCGGTATTGTGGAAGTCGATACGCGCCATAATGTCTTGCTTAGCATTCATGCGGAACAATGCAGAGCTGGTGCGCATTTCCATCAAATCAAAGAAGCGTAATTTGGCATCTTCAATATGTTGCGGCTCGGCTTGAGTTTCAGGGTTAGCAATGATTTTCTTAATCACATCATAGTTTGCACCATCGATGTGTTTCATCGGCAAACCCTTGTTCCAGTTGTTATCTTGGGCGGTGAAATCAACACGGTTGTACCAATCACCCGAGTCGTAGCTATCACGCTCCATTGACTTAGAACGTAACAACTCAGAGCCCATGTGGATAAACGGTATACCTTGACCTGTCATCACCGTAGACAAGGCAACGGTTTGCATACGTGCACGTTGCTCTGGCGTTAACTCTTCAGCCAATTTGTACTGATTAATGTCCCACAGAGTTTGGTTATCGTGCTTAGATACGTAAGAAATATTCTCTTGGGCACTTTCGGTGTAGCCTGCTGGTTGTTCATCACCACCATAAAGCAATTCACTACCTTTAATGCGATCGCCATTACGGTCAACAAATTGGAAATCGGCCAAGTTACCCGCCATACCTACACGAATAAGGTCGGCGTTGTACATCCAAGTTTCGTTGTAAGTGCTGTCAGGCGTATCGGCATTGAGTTCATTGGCTAAAACCGCATTGGCAAAACCTTGCTGCTTACGTAGCTGATCACCATCATCAAATGGGCTACCACCACGAATACCATCACGTAAACGGTCAGAGAAGGTACCTATCCCAGTGCCCGCCATGTTTAGCTGGTTTGCTTGAACAAAACGAGCGTCATCTTGCACTTCACCAAAGGTCCAGCCTTCGCCGTAAAAGTAATTATCTGGCGATACTTTTTGCACTTCTTCTAGCGCTTCGATCATTAAGTCTTTTGGTTGGTGACCCATTAAGTCAAAACGAAAGCCATCAATTTGGTAATCACGCGCCCACACAATTAACGAGTCAACCATCAGTTTACCCATCATTTTGTGTTCGGTAGCGGTGTTGTCACAACAGGTTGAGTTTTCCACTACACCGGTATCAATAGCTAAGCGTTGGTAGTATCCCGGTACAATTTTATCCAATACCGACTTATCGTTGCTAGGGCCAGAACCATGGGTATGGTTATACACCACATCCATAATCACTCGCATATCTTGCTGATGTAAATGCTTCACCATTTGGCGGAACTCTAGAATACGCTGTTTACCATGTGCATCAGTAGCATAGCTGCCTTCTGGCACATTAAAGTGGAACGGGTCGTAACCCCAGTTAAAGCTATCGTACTGGCGTAAATCATTCACTAAAGCCTGTACTTTTTCAGTGGCAGGATTTTCATCAACATAAGCTTGCAGCACATCTTCAATCACCGCCGACTTATCGGTGCCGTCTTCACACACACCAGCATTGGCATTTAGCTCACACAGTTCACCAATGGTGCCATCAATGTCTACACGATTGACTTCATCAACCGTAGCAATATCAAACACTGGTAACAGGTGCACATTGTTTAAGCCGCGGTCACGTAACTGCATTAAATGCTTGTAACTGGCGCGTTCTTCATCGGTAAAGGCTAAGTACTTACCGGTATATTCTGGGTTACCATCTTCATCGGCAAAACTAAAATCTCGTACCTGCGTTTCGTACAATACGTAATCGGTAGGAGAGTCAATGGTTGGCGGAACAATGCTGTCCCAACCACTTGGGAACAATTCACTGTCATTTTGTAAATCAACGACCTGCGAATGGGTGCTATTAGCCGATAAACTTAGTGAGTAAGGGTCGGTCACCATTAGCGTTTCAATACGCTGGCTATTTGGATGGTATACCTCAACTTGGTAGCGGTAAAAAACATCCACCATATTAGGCATCGCATCGCTAGACCAAATACCCGTTGCAGGATCAAACTCCATAGCCACAAAGCCTTGATCGGCGTGTGCGCTTAAGTCTTCATCGTACAAGGCCAGATTTACATCTTTAGCCGTTGGCGCCCAAAGACGGAAAGTTGTTAAGCCGTCTTGAATCACTGCACCCAGCGGCTCATCTTTAGCATTTTCCCAATACAGGTCATCTAGCGCCCCAGGAATTTGCAACAAGGTAGCAGCAACCACCTCTTCATCTTGATTATACGCCGCAGCCACTAGCTGACCTTTTATCACCTCGGCAGCTTGTTCTGCATTTAATTCGTAAGCTTGTAAATGCGCCAAATGAGGGAATTGAGCTTTAACCTCTGCTGGCATCTCGGTAATGTTTAATTCTAGGGCTTCGCCACCCTCTATTGTTTTATCTTCGACATTTACCGAAATGCCGGCATTGGCAGAATGGTACAGTTTAAACTGGCTACCATTTGCATCCCATAGAATGAGATTATCACGCACCCAATGCGCACTTGCGCCAACAATGCCAACTGGAGGTTGGTTTACCTCGGTGTAATCGGTATCTACATACACGTTGTCATCGCCCGCCTTTATCAAGCCATGTTTGTAGTCAGTGTAGTAGAAGCGTAGGTCACCAGTTTGGCCACCCTGTTCTAAATTACGCGGGATCATATTGATACACTCACCGGCATGATAAGCGTCAATCACCCAGTAAGCGCCGTAAGTCTCGTTAATGCCGGTGTATGCCATGCCAGCATCCCAACCACCTGTAGCGTCACCGTCACTGCCATCACTCCAACCATTACAACTGGCATCGTTCCAGCCGTGAATAGTCCAACCTTGGTAGTATTCCTCTAAAGACTGATTGCTTGCTTTAGCATCGTCTAAACGGTAATAAACGGCAATTTGACCGTCTTTTAGGTCTACAAGACCGTTTTGATCACCGTTGTCATTATTACTGCTGCTATTACAGGCAGCCAACGAAACCGCAGCCAGCACTGGCAAAGTTAACTTTGCAACTTTGGATAATTCCATTCCGAGATAACCTCATTAGTTTTATTTTTATAGTGTTTAATGCTTTGAAACTTTCATTTTTCAGCCTATACACCTAAATCAACCAAAACTGTGAGATATGCCTAGCTCAGGTTTAAGCGCTCAAATATCAACCAAGCAGTTTCTAATTTGCCAGCCTTTGTCACTATATTATTCTAAAAAATAAAACCAACTTAGATAATAAAACCATAAAAAGTGTGATTTCAGACCTTTAAGGATTTTGAGAGGTAGTTTGCAAGCACTGGCTTAAAAAAGAAAAGCACCAGTAATCAGAATTAGTGCTTAAAAAGGGGCTAACCGCTCATTGAGCAAGTGCTAACAGAAACAGCACTAAACTAGGGTCTGTTACGCCCCAAAAACCATCAGATACGCGCCATAGTAGTGCGTTTAATTGCAGCCTTTTTTGAAACAAATTTCTCCAGCCCTACTCGCAGCAACTTTATGTGCAAACGGTACATTTCGTGCAGAACAAAAATCACCCATTTGCACAACAAAACTCAAGCCAAAAGAAGAGCATATTTGGCACAGCTTTTGGAACGCTTAACACGATGGAATAACTAGCGTGACCACCAATATAGCGATTGTTGTCACCAATAGATGGAGTTAAAACAATGAGCCAAACTAACGATTTTCCACTCTCGGCGGTTCCACAAGACGCCCGTAAAGGTTTTTGGTCTACCGCTTTTGTACTTTTAGGGTTTACTTTCTTCACTTCCACCATGTGGGCAGGTGGCACACTCGGCACCTCTTTTAGTTTCACCGAGTTGCTGTGGATTATACTAATAGGTAATTTGCTATTAGGTAGCTATGCCGCTGGGCTGGCTTATGTAGCATACAAAACCGGCTTAAACTCGGTGTTGCTAGGGCGATACTGTTTTGGAGAGCATGGTAGCAAGCTGTCTGACATTATCTTAGGTTTTACCCAGATAGGCTGGTACGCCTGGGGTACCGCCACTATAGCAATTATTCTGCTTAAGCTGCTCAACTTACCCGAAAGCTACGCAACACCTTTAATGGTGCTATTTGGTTTTGGCTTTTGTATTACCGCGTTTATTGGCTACAAAGCCTTAGAAATTCTTTCTAAAATATCTGTTCCCGCCATGTTGGCATTTATCGGCCTGTCGATTTACCAAGGCAGTATTGATATTGGCGGCTTCACCCAGCTGAGCAGCATTGCACCAAGCGATACCATGGCATTCTCTGCGGCAATTACTTTGGTATTTGGTACCTTTGTGAGCGGCGGAACCCAAGCAACCAATTGGAGTCGTTTTGCTAAGTCTGGCCGCATAGCGGTTATCACTACTTTGTTAGCTTTCTTTATTGGCAATGGCTTAATGGTATTTGTCGGTGCTTTCGGCGCGATGGTTTACCAACAAGCCGACATCGTAGACGTACTGGTAAGCCAAGGCTTTATTCTGGTTGCCATTCTGATGTTATTTGCCAACATCTGGACAACCCAAGACAACACTATTTATAACTTTGCCGCCGCCGGCTGTAACTTGATGAGAACCGACAAGCGCCGTCTAATTACTCTAGTAGGTGCCGCCATCGGCACCCTGCTAGCAGTATTTGGCATGTATAACCTGCTTATCCCATTTTTAATCCTTTTGGGTACCTTTATTCCACCCATTGGCGCCATCATCATGGCTGATTTTTGGTTTAAACATCGTGGGAACCCACCAGCATTAGAGCAAATTGAGCTGCCTAGTTTCGATAAATGTGGTTTAGCCGCATACGCGGTTGGTTCGGCTGCAGCTTACTATTCCCCTTGGATAGCGCCGTTAGTTGGGATTGTTGTGTCGGCCAGTTTCTATGGTGTATTGCTGCACATTAGCTCGGCTCAGCCCTTAGCCAAACAAACGGCCAGTTAAGGAGGTAGTGCTTGGCTATTCGCGCTAAAGATATTCCCCTAATCCCCGGTTTAGAGAGCATTAACTTGCTTACCGGGGAAGCTTCTCAACAAGCTATTCGCTGGCCATACTTAGCCGAGAACAAAGAGCTAGCACCTTGGTTAACCGGTGGTGAACTTGTCTTTGTTACCGGCATTAATTTGCAACGAAGTGAACAAGAGTATTATCAACTTATAGATGAAGCTTTAGAAAAGTCGGCGGCAGGCATGGTTATTCTGACCCACTCAGAGTTTATCGACACCATTCCCGAGTGCGTGATTAGCTACGCCAACCAACATCAATTTGCTGTACTAGAGCAGCCTTACAGCTTGCCTATGGTTAAAGTTACCGAGCTAATTTGTAAGGCCTTAATTCAAGACAACCTATCTAGCCACTCGCTACAGCATTTTATTAGCCATGTGATTAATAGCCCCAACCAACTGTCGTTGTTGTCTCGACACCGCGCCAAAGAATTAGGCTTAAACTTTGATGCGGCCATTAGTATTGCCCAGCTACAACCACAAGTTAGCGATGCAAGTGACTTAAATGTTTGGGTATTTCAACTTCGCCAGTGGCTAAATCGCATGCGAAGCCCCTACCCGCTAATTGAAGATCATCACGGCTGGTATTTATTGTTGCCCATTCAAGCCCAAGACTCTTTAGAGCAACAGCGTAGCCTTTGGCAGCAACTTAATCAGTATTTAATGCAACTAAAGCTTAAATACAATTTGGGTGTGAGTGTTAGCCCACAAGGGTTAAACCAGTTGGCCAATGCCGCTTTGCAGGCTAGACAAGCTGCAGAGTTTAGCCAATTACAAAGCCATCATTCCGCCATTGTGCACTACTTAGATTTAGGGGTGAGCCGAGTATTTGCCGCCATTGAGGATCCGCAAATTTTACTGAACTTTTGCTGCGACAAACTTGGGCCCTTATTCCATTGCCAAGAACCAAGCTTAATCACCCTTAAGCATACTCTGCGCTGCTACTTTGACAATTTAGCCAGCTTAAGACAAACCGCCAAAGAGCTAAATATTCACCGAAATACGCTCAGTAATCGTCTCGCCAAGGTACAAACACTCACTGGTTGTGACCTAGAACAAGCGCAGCAACGTCTAGAATTACAAAATGCCCTGCTGATGGAGCCAATAACAATCCAGCGGCAACAACATTCTGTTCAAGGATTATCATGAAAATTATTAACGCACGTTTAAGAGGGCAAACAGAGCTGTTTAGTCTATCTGTTGCCCAAGGGCTAATTACTCACATCACTCCGCAAACAGCAGCTTTATCAGCTAACTTGTCAGAATATGAAGAAGCGATAGATGCCGCCGGTAATTTATTGTCTGCTCCTTTTGTTGAGCCGCATATTCACTTAGACGCAGTGCTCACTGCCGGACAGCCCTCTTGGAACATGAGCGGAACCTTATTTGAAGGGATTGAGCGCTGGAGCGAACGTAAACCGCTGCTCACCCCCGAAGACATCGAGCAACGCGTGTTAAAAACCGTGCAACTGTTGGTTGAAAATGGGGTGCAGTACATTCGTACCCATGTGGATGTGACCGATCCACAACTCACCGCGCTTAAAACCATTGCCAAGCTAAAACCTAAGCTGTCTTCTGCAATTAATTTACAAATTGTTGCCTTTCCCCAAGAAGGGATCTGGTCTTTTCCCAATGGCAAAACCTTAATGGAGCAAGCCATTGAAGAGGGAGCAGATGTAATAGGCGGAATTCCCCATTTCGAATTTACCCGCGAATATGGAGTAGAGTCGATGCGCTGGGTGGTGGAGCTCGCTAAACAACATGATCTATTGGTAGATGTGCACTGCGACGAAATAGACGACGAAGCATCGCGTTTTTTGGAGGTGCTAGCCGCCGCAGCCTTAGAGCTTGATATGGGCGAGCGCGTTACTGCCAGCCACACTACCGCGATGCATTCTTACAACAACGCCTATTGTTCTAAATTATTTAGGCTACTCAAAAAATCTAAAATAAACTTTGTCTCTTGCCCTACCGAGAGCATTCACTTACAAGGCCGCTTTGATACTTACCCTAAACGACGCGGCGTAACTCGAGTGAAAGAGCTATGCGAAGCCGGCATGAATGTCTGCTTTGCCCAAGATTCTATTCAAGACCCTTGGTATACCTTAGGCAACGGTAAACTGCTACGAGTATTAGACGCTGGCTTACACATCTGCCACATGATGGGCTATAAAGAGCTATCTAAAGCCTTAGATCTTATTACCGACAATGGCGCTAAAACCTTACAAGTAGAAGCTGAATACGGTATTGAGGTAGGCAAACCTGCAAACTTTATTTTGCTAGAAGGAGAAGACGATTTATCGGTGATTCAACGCCAAGGCGAAGTATTGTTATCGGTACGAAATGGCGAAATACTGATTCAGCGTCAACCAGCTAAGCTAATTAAACGCTGTTCCTTTTAGGCTGAGTAAACGACAAGTAATCGGCTAGAAGGTGCTTAATAGCTTACAAAAAACGGACCTAGTAGGTCCGTTTTTGGATAACTATAGCTATATGTTTATTCGGCAGTAAAGTTAAACTTCTGTCCGCCAATACTGGCTTCATACATTAAACCACCTTTAGCTAAGGTGAATACCGCATAGCCGCTTACATAGTGGGCTTTAGATTGGGTTTCGCCTGCTGCTGCTCCGGCGCCAGATGTACCAGCTTGAGCAGATGCACCAACGGTTAGTGCCACTGCGCTAGCTTGAGCGCCAAACTCGAAACTACCGCCAGTAAACTCATCATAAGCGCGTTTATCTTGAAGGAAAATGATTTGGCTAAACGCTTGGCCACCAAGCTGGAAACCAAGGGTAACTTGGCCCATATTCACACTGCCTGTTGTTGCTCCGCCTCGGTAGACTTTACCCTCACCATAAGCGCCACCAATGCCAATGCCACCCTTACCAATGGTAGGAAACACCGCATAGCCATAAGCATTGTTAAAAAATGGGGTAGTTCGATCAGATTTCTTGAACTGCTGAATCGTAGCTTGATAATCGTCTGCGACGGCTTGAAAACTTAATACAAGCACACCAACGCACAGTGCCAACCATTTCTTCATAAATAAACATCCCTAGATTTGGAGTATGGTGCAAGCAGCATACACGATGTATGTGAAAATCGGTACGCTGCCTACAAAAACTTCAATATTGGAAAATTTATGCCGTGGGTTGATACAGGCGATAACAGGTTTGATATTGATAACGTTCGCCTGGCTTTAACCAACAGCTTTGGTGTGGCCAATCTGGGCGGTTGGGAGAGTCTGGCAAGAATTGGGTTTCTAAAGCAACGCCACTATGAGCTTGATACACTTCGCCATTGTGCCCCGGATTACCGGTTAGGAAGTTACCAGTATAAAGCTGGATCGCAGGTTTATTGGTATACACTTCCATTGCTAACGACGCGTCATCGGCAATAATACGGGCTACTGGCTTGCCATCACTCACTACCTGCTCTTGCAGCAAGTAACTATGATCGTATCCGCCCACTAGCTGCTGATCGGGATCTTTCTTAAGATCTTTAGCAATCCGCTTGGCTTGCCTAAAATCAAAACCAGTTCCTTCTACAGGTTTTAAGCCATCAATCGGAATACCATCTGCTGCTACTGGTAAGTAATGATCTGCTGCAATGTATAAGTGGTGCTGTAATACCGTTGAGCTAGCGGCATTCAAATTAAAATAACTATGGTCGGTGAGATTTACCGGACAGGCTTTATCTACAGTAGCTGAGTAATCCAGTACTAACTGATTATCTTCATCTAAGGTGTAATCAAGCTGCACTTGCATATTACCAGGAAATCCACACTCTCCATCGGCTGAGCTAATAGTAAAACGAACTTTGTTGTCTGCCAGCTGCTCGCCTAGCCAATCGCGGTGGCTAAAATCATTGGCGCCATGTAATTGGTGCTCATCTTGATTGGCACTTAAGGCATAAACTTGCCCTTGGTACTCAAAGCGCGCTTGCTTGATGCGGTTAGCATAGCGCCCCACTGTAGCGCCTAAGTAAGCGTCTTGTTTTAGGTAATCTTCAAAGCTGTCACAACCCAGAACCACTTCACGTAACTCACCGCTACTAAGTTTTATTTTTAAACTAGCTAGGGTGGCTCCCCATGCTAATACGGTGGCCTCACTCCCCTTAGCATTCCTAAGGGTAAACGTTTGCAATTTTTTATCTTGCTGTGCGAAAGGCATGAAAAACTCCTAAAACTAATTCAATACAATGAGAGTAACAAAAAGGTGGAAAACCTCTGCAACCCGCTAAATAAGGCGATACTAGCCTAGCTTAACGGAAGATTTTTGATGCAGTCCACAGTTCAACATAAGACGCAAAAAACGTAATAGCCTTAACAACAAAAAAGTGAACCTCGTCACCTTTCATACTAGGCGAAATGACAATGTTTTCACAACCAATATTGCTGTTTGAATTAACTAAACAGCTAAATACATGCGCTTACCGCAAGTTTTTAACAAGGTTAGGGAGCACCCAAAGTTTATCTTCATCGATCGGCGTCTTTGGATGTAAAGACGGGTTGCGTAGTTTAAACACCAAGCGATTTTCCATTAAATCTGCCAATTTGTGGTAATTAAACTTTTTAAATAGTGCGTCGAAACTGCCATCATCAATGGCTAACCTTAAACCTTGCTCTAAACGCTCTGCTAAGGCGGTGTTTTCTGGGTTTACAAAGTAATAAATGGGTGCGGGATAACTGAGTAATATTCTTGGCTCTGCAACAAAATCATCCCGCTTATGCTGTTTTAATTCCGCGCCTATTTCGCTAATACCTCGAGGGAAATAATCAAAACGGCCGCGCTTTAACATGCCAAACAAACCTTCATAGGTTTTACCTTCAATCACTGGCAAGCGGTTGTATTCTAGAATCTCAATATCTGGCCAGCCCATACCTTGCCCAGCGCGCATCTGGCCCAATTCACTAAGCTGTTGAATGTCCTTAAATCGACGTAGGTCTTCTCGGCGGATCATCAATACCCGCTGGCCTAATAAGCCCTTCAATAAAGGAATCCGTACAGCCAGCAGTTTTGACTCACGCTCAAGGCTGGTCATTGTCCAAACAATATCGATACAACGCTTGCGCTGAACTTGCTGTAAGGCTCGGTCTTGCATCATCCTAACAGCGCAAGTTTGAGTGGTATAAGAACCGTGGCTCGCTTCTGTTTTGCTTAAGGCTAACTCTAACAGCTCAATAAAGTATTGATGTCGCTGATCTTTGTCGCTTTCTGGCTGAACGTGTCTCACCACTAGGTTCGCCGCATTGGCCCCAGTAACGATGGTAAAAATCACTAACAGCATTAAACAGCGACGCGGCATTGGCATTGTTCACAATTAACTTATCAAGTTAATTGTATGTAATGGATTTACTTAATAACAAATGACTAGATCAATAAAATATCAAAGCATGTAAAACTTCCAACACCCAGCTGATGCTAAGCGCGATTGAACAATAAACGGGATAACAAGTGGGCTAGTTAAACTTAAGCCAAAGCGGGCTTTGTTCGCTAGGGGTGCTAGCGTGTAAATAGGGGTTATTTAGTTTAATCACCGTGCGAGATCTTAGCTCGTTAACTAGATTGTCGTATTGATAGCGAGAAAACAGTGCATCAAAGCTGCCATCGCTAAAGGCGATCCATAAACCTTGTTCAATACGCGCTGCTAACTCGCGGTTTTGCTTGCTTACAAAATAATAGATAGGCGCACGATAACTAATTACTAAGTGCGGCTCGGCCACAAAGTTTTCACTTTTATGCTGCTCTAACTCATCAAAGATCTCGTTAATTCCACGCGGGAAATAATCAAAGCGCTGACGTTGTAACATGCCAAACAAACCTTCGTAATTCATGCCTTCAATTACACCAATATTGTTAGCACGCAGTATTTTGTTGTCTGGCCAGCCGCTGCCTTGGCCTGCACTAAAGGCCTGTAAGTCTTGAAGAGATTCCACCTTGGCAAAACGACCAATATCTTGTTGGCGAATCATCAATAAGCGCTGTCCAAGCAGCCCTTTTAACAGTGGGATCCGTATGGGCAATAAGGCCTCTTCTCGCTCTGCGGTGCTCATTGTCCACACCACATCAATACCGTCGTTATTTTGCAGCTGCAGCAAGGAGCGATTTTGGCTCATTTTGGCTTTATTACTCTCAAGACGAAACGGCCCAAGCTCCTGCTCAGTTTTAGATAAGACCAAGTCGAGTAAATCGATAAAATAGAGATTTCGTAAGTCTTTTTCGCCTTGCGGCGCAATATGGCGCACCAGCTGGGGGCTTAGCTCAGCGGCAATAGATATCGAACAGAGCGATAGACTGGTAAAAACAACGAGAAATAGATGTTTCATTGTTGCTCAAGCTGTACTCATTTACTGCTTAGTGTACAAAATATCAGCAAGTGACAATAGCCTTTCTGTCAATTATTGCCTAAGTACTCAACAATTAATTAGTCAAAACTCTCTCTACTTGCCAGAGAAGCTGGCGATGTATCATATGACTATCACTAAGGTTTATACTTGGCTTAGCTTCAACAACAAGGATTGGCTTTGCGGCATTCATTATTCAACAATAGCGTAATCATTTTAAGCATGGTTTTACTCACTGCTTGCTCTACTGGGGACCATGGGTCCTATGCCGAGCGCAGCTTCTATCAAGGGGATGCTAGCAGTTTAAAATATATTGGCCCCGCAAGTGGCGAACACTGCCAAACTTATGCTTTATATCTATTTCCATTAAAGCAAAGCCCATCAACTGCGCTCGCTTTAGAGCAAGCAAAGCAATCTCAAGACTCCACCCTAATGCTAAGCGATCTTAGTATTGGTGACGTTACCCAATGGGGATTTGGCTACGCTAAACGCTGTGTATTAGTCACTGCAGATGCCTACGGGAAATAACGTTTTCGATAGTTAGGTGATGATGAACTAAAGCCAAAGTTAAAAGGCGAACTCCGAGTTCTTAACTACCAAGTAAAAAAAAGCCCCGTCATTACTGACGGGGCTTTCTAAATGTGGTCGGTGATGAGCCAAGGTCGAAAGGCAAACTCCCGCTTTCTTGGTTAACGCCAACCTGCAGAAAGCAAAAAGCCTGCTCAATGAGCAGGCTTTTTAGAATGTGGTCGGTGATGAGAGATTCGAACTCCCGACCCTCTGGTCCCAAACCAGATGCGCTACCAAGCTGCGCTAATCACCGATTTTCTTGATAATTCAGAGAGCTAAACCCTCTGCTCCCACTCTTTATGAGCTTCGCGACGATGCGCTACCAAGCTGCGCTAATCACCGATTTTCTTGATACTTCAGCGGGCTAAACCCTCTGCTCCCACTCTTTATGAGCTTCGCGACGATGCGCTACCAAGCTGCGTTTATCGTCTTAGTTATTTTAGAGCAAGCTCTTAGCAATAACCAAACTATTGCGATAACAACGAAACTCGTTGCATCTAAATAATGGGGTGAGTAATGGGATTTGAACCCACGACAACCGGAATCACAATCCGGGGCTCTACCAACTGAGCTATACCCACCACTGAGTATTTCGAGCGTTTCCGAAGCAATGGCGCACCCGACAGGAGTCGAACCTGTGACCTTCGCCTCCGGAGGGCGACGCTCTATCCAGCTGAGCTACGGGTGCTCAATGCTGGCGGAGGCGTATATTAGGGTTTTCGCTCCGCCCTGTAAAGACATTTTATAAAAAAACTGGTAATTGCTGGCTTTTCCAGCAAGCCTAGAAAAAGCCCTTAATTTCAAGGCTACTTAAGCAACAAATAGCTGCTTAAATAGCCAATAAAACAACACTACACTGCGCTAAAGCCTCCGTAAGCAATGCCACTTAAATGCGCCATTTCTCTATGCCAAGTTGCCAAGTCGTCTTTAGTGAATTGATTAAGATGATGATGCCCACATGCTCGCGCCATAACCTGCATTAGCGCTACCGAAGCGTCAAAGAAATTAGCCAGTTGCTGGGCCGACTTGTCCACATTTAAACGCTGGCGTAAATCGGCATTTTGGGTCGCAATCCCTGCCGGGCAGTTATTGGTATTACAGATCCGCGCTGCCACGCAACCTATGGCTTGCAAGGCACTATTAGATACCGCAACGCCATCGGCCCCCAAAGCCATGGCTTTGACAAAGTCCATAGGTAGGCGTAAACCGCCAGTTATTATCAAACTTACGCTGCCACTGGCACCTTGTTGATCAAGATAGCGTCGCGCTCTGGCTAAGGCCGGAATGGTAGGCACACTAATATGGTCCCTAAATATTACTGGTGCCGCACCAGTACCGCCACCACGCCCATCTAATATGATGTAGTCAGCGCTGCTATCTAAGGCAAACTGAATATCTCGCTCGATATGGTTGGCACTTAACTTAAAGCCAATAGGAATGCCGCCAGTTATTTCACGCACCCTATCGGCAAAGTGTTTAAAGTCTTTGCTGCTGTGTAAATCGGCAAAGGTGGGCGGGGAGATTGCAGGTTGTCCTTCAGCTATGCCGCGAACTAAAGAAATTTTGCCATGGTTTTTATTGCCTGGTAAATGCCCTCCGGTACCGGTTTTTGCACCTTGCCCTCCTTTAAAGTGAAAAGCTTGAACTTGAGTAAGCAGTGATTCTTGATAACCAAATTTTGCGCTGGCTAACTCATAAAAGTAACGGGAATTTTGCTGCTGCTCTTCAGCCAACATGCCGCCTTCACCAGAACAAATCCCTGTTCCGACCAGCTCAGCGCCTTTAGCTAATGCGGTTTTCGCTTCTTCCGATAAAGCGCCAAAACTCATATCAGAAACAAACAGAGGAATTTTCAGTTGCAGCGGTTTTTTAGCTTCTGGGCCAATAATCAATTCGGTGGCCACTGGCTGATCTTCCATCAAGGGTTTTCTCGCCATTTGCGCCACCATCACTTGGATATCATCCCAATGTGGCAGAAGATGCCTAGGCACTCCCATTGAGGTCATTGCCCCATGGTGACCAAGCTGAGACAAACCTTCACGCGCCAGTTGATGAATAAAGGTAACGGTGGGTTCTTCAGTTGTAGGCTTGGCCTGCGGTGCGGCATCTTTGGCCTTGGGCTGTGGTGCCGCCTGGCCAATCTGCTCGGCGCTAAACTGTTTATGGCTACCATCACAAAACGGGCTATTCGCGGTGGATTTACACGCACATAAATAAGCATCACCACTTTCTTCTGCGGTAAAAGCCTTGGGGCTAAGGCCGGTACCTGCATGGCTACCATCACAAAAGGGTTGGGATTTAGAACGACCACAGCTGCAAAAGTAGTATTGGTCTCCCTTAGTTAAACTCACCTTCTTGGGTTTGTTATCGGCAATAATCGCTTTAGTCATACCCTCTCCTTGCGCAAAAATGGCGGGGCATACTCGCCCTGCATTTACTTAGCTTAGACGCTTTCTATCCAAAGGGGAGCAACAAAGCCCGAGTAGCAAAAGGTGGCAAAGGCTATTAACAACAGACCTTAGATTAGCGCTGTAAGGCATCTTCTGCGCTAAATGTTTTTTTGAAACTAAAGGCTTGGGCAGTATCTCCGTGCTGCCTTAATAATTCTAAACGCTCCAGTGCTTCAGCGGTGCTGGGAACATGGCCATCTTCCACCCACCACAATACGTAAGTGGCCAACGGCGATTTATCAAACCACTCTGCCCGGCGTTTCATAATGTCGATGTGATGGGTTTTAAACATAAAGTGCTGCAGACTAGCTAAGGACTGCCATACCGACAGGTTGACAATCATCCTTGGGTTATCAAAGGCTTGAACATCGGTGGCATTGCCGGTGTCATCTTTAAGCCGCCAAATAAAGCCCTCGCTCGCATCAGCAATGGCATTAATGGGATCTAAATTATCGACAAAATCTTTGAGCAGGGGTGAATCTAGATCGTCTTTGGCAGTGGCAATATTTAGCTGTGCGAGTTGCATTTTGTCTCCTTAGTTTGCTCATTAAGTATTAGGCGCATCGGCACATCGATAATGCCCTTGGTATTGCGCTGTTCTTGCTCGGCAACAAAGCCCCAAGCCTGATACATTGCTTTAGCACCCAGTGATGCATTTACCGTGAACTCTCCCTGATTACCATTGGCTAAACAGGCTGCTCTAGCATGTTGCCATAAGCGACTGGCCAAGCCTTTACCCTGAGCAGGTTCGGCAACAAATAGATGGTAAAGGTGGCTGTTATCTCTGGTTGCGACCACGCCCAGCAGCTGGGCATCGCCGTTATTCTGCTGCTCGGCTAAGTGATAGCAAAAACCTTGATTAATGTAAGAACTAATAGCCGCTTTGTTCATGGCTTTTAATAAACGCTTTGCGCCCTGCTCGGAAAAATCGCCGACTAAATAACGGCGCGATAAATATCTTAACAGTTCACTAATGGCTGCGGCGTCCTCTATTTTGGCGGGGCGGATAGTTACCTGTGAATCCACTTATTTTCCTCGTAAAAACCACAGCTTGAACTAGGGTCTGTTGATCTTTGGTGTTGAAATTTTGTTCGAGATAAGCGGGCTTTAATCGCGGCGAGCACTTAGAAGCCTAGTGGGTTAAGCAAGAAGTGCTTAACAAAGAGTAAAGTTCGCTTATCCGAACCCTTCGGGCAGCATTTGCACAAACAATAAGCATAGACCCTATTTGCTAGCTTTCCCTCTTGCCAGCGTCAGTAAAGTACATATGATGGAACGGCAACTCGGTACCCTCTGTGCCTTGCTATTCCTTTATGTTGGCGAATCATGCTTAGTAAAAACATTAACTTACAATTTTGGCGCTATTCCATTCCTTCGGTAGTGGCAATGATAGTAAGCGGTATTTATCTGATTGTAGATGGCATTTTCATTGGCCAAGTTCTCGGCGCAGAAGGGCTAGCGGCGATTAACTTAGCTTGGCCGATTATATTTTTAGTCACCGGCCTAGGTTTAATGGTGGGTGTGGGTGGCGGGGCATTAATATCTATTGCTACTGGCGAGGGAAAAACTGAAAAAGCCCAAAGCCTATTAACTCATGCCTTGCTGCTGATGCTACTAATGGCAGTGCTTTTTAGTGTTATTTTAGCCTGCTTAGGCTCTGCTCCTATAAGCCTGCAAGGTGCCAGCGGTAACATTCAATCCATGGCCGAAAGCTATCTGAGTATATTAGGAAACGGAGCACTGGTTGTATTGTTTAGCTGCGCGCTGCCCATCTTGATTAGAAACGACAACTCCCCCAATTTTGCCACCCTGTTGATGATCATCGGTGCTGTAGCCAACATCGGCCTCGACTATTTGTTTATTGTTAAGTGGGATTGGCAGCTAGCTGGTGCAGCCTATGCCACCTTGGGCGCGCAAGCCTTAGTAATGCTGTTGGCCTTTGCTTACTTTTTTTCTCGCTACAGCAGCTTGAGTTTTCAAGTTAGCGGTTTTTGCTTAAAGCCAAAATATCTAGCTAATATAAGCAACTTAGGCTTAAGCAGCTTTTTTACCACGGTGTACACCGCCTTTATTACTTTGGTGCACAATTATTTATTCCTACGTTATGGCAGCATTACCGAAACCGGTGCCTATGCCATTGTGCTGTATTTAAGCGTAATTTATTACTTTATTGCGGAGGGTTTTGCCAATGGCATGCAGCCTCTTATCTCCTATAACTTTGGCGCTAAACGCTACGACAATGTACTAAAAGTAATGGCTTTGGGTTTTAGCATTATTTTAGGCAGCGGAGTGGCTGCGGTATTTCTAATGAACCTGTTTAGCGAATTTAGCGTGTCGGTATTTAACAGCGATGATCCAGAGCTATTAGCTGCAACGGTAAGCGGGATCCGCCTGCACCTTTGGGCGATGCCATTGGACGGTTTGATTTTTACCGGCGCGGTGGTGTTTCAGTCAATTAATCGTGCCAATCGAGCCACTTTTATCTCGGTGGGCAATATGGCGATTCAACTGCCATTTATGCTGCTGTTGCCGGTCGCTTTTGGTGTAGTAGGTATTTGGTTGGTGATGCCGTTATCTACGGTAATTCTTAGTGCAGTGGTGACTTGGTGGCTGCTAAAACTGGTACAACAGTTAAAAGTTGAAACGGCCTAATAGGCTAAGGAATTTGCTAACAAAAACGCCGAGCATTAGCTCGGCGTTTTTTCTGCAACATGCAGTGTTTAAGGTAAAGCCTTGCCACGCGAAGTGACATACAGCTGATACCATTGTTCACGGCTAAGCTGCAGTTTAGTAGCGTCGCCACAAGCACGAATCCGGTCTGGGTTCACACTGCCAATCACTGGTTGAATACCAGCCGGATGACGCATTAACCACGCCAGTACAACGGCCTCTGGCGAAGTGGAGTTTTGATCGGCATATTGGCGAACCAGCTGTGCGGTATCACGCTGAGCTTGGCTGGCGTTAGATAAATCAGCGCCGCTAAACAAACCACGCGATAAACTTCCCCAGGCTTGAATTTGCACTTTGTTCATCGCGCAGTACTCAAGTGTACCAGGCGCAAAACTGTGGCCTTTTGCTTGCTCGTCGTTTACTGCAATGTTGTGATCAAGCCAGTCTAGTTTCGACAAACTCATCTCTAACTGATTAGCCACTAGCGGAAAACTCAGTAATGATTGTAAATGCGCAATTTGTGCTCCACTCATGTTAGATACGCCAAAGTGCTGCACTTTACCGCTATCTTTAAGCTCGCTAAGCACCGCGGCCACTTCGTCCATTTCAGCCAAGGGATCTGGGCGGTGCAGCATCATCACATCAATGCTGTCGCTTTGTAAGCGGCGCAGCGAATCTTCAACACTTTGGCGAATGTAATCCGCCGACCAATCGTAGCGACCACACCATTGCTCATCGCCAAAACGAATGGCCGCTTTGGTTTGCAGAATAATTTGCTCACGCAACTCTGGACGCTGTGCCAATACTTGACCAAAAACCTGCTCAGCTTTACCCATGGTATAGATGTCGGCGTGGTCAAAATAGTTAATGCCTATCTCTAAGGCCGCATCTATAGCAGTATGCGCTTGGTTTAAGTGATCTTGCGTTATAGGAGAGTTGTCCCAGTTTCCGCCTAAACCCATGCAGCCGTATACTAAGCGACTTGCCTTAGGAAAAACCTGATTAATCGGTGATGCAGCCATTTCGAGCTTACCTTTATGCTTACGAATATTAGGCAAGTATAACGATAAATCAGCGAGCGCTAATAGGTTTATAGGCAGAAAATACGAACTATAGTACGAATGAAAGAAGATGGTTAGAGCGGCTGACGCTAGGCCAGCCGATGGTACTAAAGCAAATCTCGGATTCGATAATAGGTCATAGCAAGCACCAAAGCCGGGGTACGCAATAAACGTCCGCCAGGAAAAGGCATGTGAGGAATTTTATCGAATATATCAAAGCGCTCTGAGGTAGCCATAATCGATTCCGCCATCAGCTTACCCGCCAAACCCGTGGCAGCAATGCCATGGCCCGAGAAGCCTTGAGCAAAATACACATTGGGTGCTATTCGGCCAAAATGAGGCGCACGGTTAATGGTAATACCTACATTCCCGCCCCAGGCAAACTCTACCGGTTCATCACTTAATTGTGGAAATACCCAATCCATACGCTGTTTCATGGTTTGGGCTAAATCACGAGGCTCAATGCCCGAATAACTCACTCTGCCACCAAACAGCATTCGGTGATCGCCAGAGCAACGGTAGTAATCCAATACAAAGTTGATGTCGCATACCGCCATGTTATTGGCAATTAGCTCACGGGCACGTTGCTCCCCTAAAGGTTTAGTGGCACAAATGTAAGTACCCACCGGCATGACTTTGCTTTCTAACTTACTGTTTAATCCTTCCATATAAGCATTACAAGCCAACACTACATGTTGGCAACTAACGCTAGCCTGCGCGGTATGAAGCTTAACCTTAGCACCGTGTTCAATTTTGATGACTTTGCTGTCTTCATAAATGCTAGCGCCAGCATTTTCGGCAGCCTTTACCAAGCCTAAGGTGTAATTAAGTGGATGTAAGTGGCCACTGTTTGAATCAAACATCCCGCCTAAATAACGTGGGCTTTTCAACTGGCTTTCGAGTTTGTCTTGCGACCAGTATTCTAAATGCTCATAGCCGTAGTCTTCACTGAGTTGTTGTTGCCATTCTTTTAGCTCGCGAACATGGCGATCTTTAATAGCAACGTGAATTTGGCCATCTTGCCAATC